>JBAZQB010000003.1:0-300000 GCA_041645435.1 Methanoregula sp. | reverse complement strand
AATCTCACGGGAATGGGCAGACATACGCATCTTGACCACCTCGAGTGCCAGGTGAACATCGGTGAGATCAGAGGGGCGGACATACCGGAGCAGAATCACGGTATCAGAAAGGTACTCAATAAGCCCGTGACGGCTGGAAAACACGTTATCCCGGTGTGTTTCTGATGTCATCATGATCGTGCAGTTCCGGTCACGGAGCCCCTCAATAAACCTGTACATCTCCTGCCTTCGTTCAGAGTCTGTATCGAAGAGATCTTCAAACAGGGAGATCGGATCGATCACCACCCTGCTGGCCTTCACTTCTTCGATCAGTTTTGGCAGTTCGTTTTTGATCCGGTTGTTGGCAACATTGAAATCCGTAGGATCGAGCTTGATAACATACAGGGCTTTGTTCAAAAATGGTGCGATGTCCCATCCTTTCTGTTTCATGTAGGTGAGGATTCTCTCCTCGCGTTCCTCAAGGCTGATGTAGATGACACGCTCTCCCCTTGTAAGTCCGTCCCAGACGAACTGAAGAGAAAAGGTAGTCTTTCCCGTTCCGTACGTGCCGATAATCGCACAGATGCTGCCTTGGATCAACCCCCCACCCAGCATGTCGTCAAGACCAAGGATTCCCACCTTAACCCGTTCGGCAGTCATATAACCATCCGGATATTGCTCACTTCAAAACCACTTGTTGTCGAAATACGGACCGCAAATTTTACCAGATCGCGCTCCTCCAGGTGGGGCATTACTCCCCTGAACTTTTCAAAATACATCACCCGCTGCCTGCGGGCACCGGTGCTCTCCTCCCATTTGAAGAGCATCACCGCATCTGCAATGTCTGCAAGTTCTCTCTCTTTCACAGAGTCAAGAATACCCTGGCTGAGCAGCAGGTAGCTTGTAATGCCTCGTTGTTTTGACATCCGCTGCAACCCCCGTAAAAAACCCGTCAGATCGGACCAGCTGTTACGGGTAATTGACTGGGTAGCAATTTCAGTGATGGAATCCAGAACGATCAGACTTTCCGGTTGTGCGGCATTAATTGCTTCTGAGAGATGGACAAGGACGTTTTCATGCCCCGAGCGCTTTTGTAATCTTGTTATGATATCACTGCGGCTGTACCATTCATCGGGAACCATACTTTTGTCAAAATAAAGTTCGGAAAGATCATCAAACTGGATCAAATCTACAAGCTGACTTATATTATCGAAGTGTAGTGATTGGATGATTTCCTGCCGGACATCATCTTTCAGCCGGGTGAACGTTATATACCGGAGCTCTTTTGGAACGAGTTTGTCCTGTAATGAACCACTTTTTTTAACATCCAATAAATTTGCCATCGAACTGTAAACAAAATCGTAGCTACCCGCTCCAAGATCACCCAGGAGAAGAATGACAGAACCCGGTGGAACCCCCCCATCAAGAATCGGATCAAGCGATGAGATCCCGGTTGGCATCTTTTTACTTGCATACTCCTGCATCTAAAACCCCATATTGATGGAAAGATCTATTCTTCACAGAAACTCTTATGGTGAGTATTATAAATATATCTGTTCTTCTGGCACAATAATCCGAGGTGTGGGGGAAAAGAGATAATAATCCCTGAATTTCTCATAATGACACATAATTATATAGAATGATCTCCCGAATTATAATTCGGGACTGACTGTACCTTTATGGGGGGGGAGTTATGCATTATGCATATTTCTGAATTCTTAAAATCGTTTAAAAAAACTAATGTGGGAACGGCAGCACAAGAGCCCACGGTTCCAGAGAAAAAAGCGACTGGTGGGTATGCAGAGAAGATCCTTGCACCGGAACCCAGAAAACCTGATTCAGGCTACCTCCACTATTTTCACCTCCTGAAGGGTACTAAAAGATCAGTTATCGACGAATATGATTTTGAACGGGACGGTACGCTTGTAGAAGCGAATGTTGATGATATGTATGAGCAGATCGACCAGTATTGGATCGAAAACGGACGTTCGCTTATCATTATTGCCCTGAATAAAAAAACCAACCAGCGGGAGTACCTCCTGTTCGAACCCTCTCTGTCCGATTTTGAATATGAACTGCTTGAGCGACTGTATGAGGACCTGAGGTGTGTCCTGATCCTGTCGTCAAAGGATATCAGAAAAAATCGGCAGCACCTCTTATTAGAAAAGATGAATGAACTCATCGATGACTATGGCGTAAAAATTGAACGATCCTCCCGCCATAAGATCCAGTATTTTTTAATTCGGAATTTTTTAGGCTGGTCGCGCATCGATCCCCTGATGAAAGATTCCCAACTGGAGGATATTTCCTGTGATGGCAATAAAATTCCGCTCTTCCTCTATCACCGGCACTATAGGAATATCAAAACAAACATTATGTTTGAATCTGATGCTCTCAACTCGCTCGCGATCACCCTCGCCCAGCGATCGGGCAAACACATCTCAACCGGATCTCCTATTATTGATGCAACACTCCCCGATGGCTCGCGTCTCCAGTTGACGTTTGGCTCTGAAGTGACTACGCGGGGAACCTCCTTCACGATTCGTAAATTCAGGGAGGAGCCGTTCTCTCCTGTAGAACTCATTGAGATTGGTACATTCAGTGCAGAAGCACTTGCCTACTTCTGGATGGCGATTGAGAACAATAAAAGCCTCGTTTTTATCGGAGGAACTGCATCGGGAAAGACCACATCGTTAAATGCCGTCTCTCTTTTCATCCCTCCGGTTGCCAAAGTAGTCAGTATTGAAGACACACGTGAGATCACCCTTTATCATGATAACTGGATTGCCAGTGTCACCCGTGAAGCCCTTTCTGAAGGGAGCAATGCCATCACAATGTTTGATCTGTTAAGGGCTGCAATGCGACAACGCCCCGAGTACATCCTTGTTGGAGAAGTGCGGGGTGCTGAAGCCCAGACCCTTTTCCAGGCTATGAATACCGGGCATACCACCTTTTCCACCATGCATGCAGGCAGTATCGATGCAGCAATTCACCGTCTGGAAAGTGAACCGCTGAATGTCCCAAGGAACATGGTTCAGGCTCTCAATATCATCAGCGTGCAGGGATTAATCTACCATGGAACAGAGCGCGTCCGCCGCGTTCAGGAAGTTGTCGAGATTGCCGGCATGGACCCATCAACCGGCAATTTGCGTGTCAATAACGTCTTTGTGTATGATCCCATACATGACAAGATAAATTTCACCGGGCGCTCCCAGATCTATTCAGAAATCGCAGAAAAACGAGGGTGGACCCGTGAACAGCTTGAGGCTGAGATTGCAATCCGGAAAAATCTTCTCGAAGAGATGAGAAAACAGGGTATAAAGGATTACATCTCGGTTGCATCCCTTTTCCATGCATATCATATCGATGCGAAAGAAGTGCTGGCCCATGTCTCTGATCTTCGAGCGGTAATTCAATGATTGTCAGGAACTACCTCCGGAAATGGGTAGAACGCGACCCCCAACGGTATGAGAGCCTACGTTCAGATCTGATATCCGCCAGAATGGGGATAACCCTCGAACAGTATCTCTGGCGATCGGTGAAGATCACACTCGTGGCTGGCTTTTGTTTTGCCCTCCTGGGGTACTTAATCAGCCCCTTTTTGAGCCTGCAGATGCCGAGCGGGAGAATCGGCATCTATAATGTCTTTAATATCCAGTTACCGGTCTTTTTCAATACCATTTATCCATCAGAATATATTACGGCGCTCGTGATCATTGTTGCGCTTTCTATCGGTGCATACCTTGCCTATAGTCTCATGATTCGCATGCCTGTTATCGAGAAGAGAAACCGCTCGATAAAGATCAATCTGACCCTGCACAATGCAGTGGCTTACATGTATGCGATGAGACGCGGGGGTGCCCAGCTCATGACAATCTTTCGATCGCTGTCTGATCGGGCAAATATTTATGGTGAAGTTGCGTTAGAATTTCGCCAGATCGTAAGAGATGCAGATTTTTTTGGGTATGATGTTGTTACCGCTATCCAGCATCTGTCTGAGACCACCCCCTCAGAAAAACTAAAAAATTTTCTTGAGGATCTCCTCTCAATTATTGAAAGCGGAGGGGACATGTCAGAGTTCCTCGCCATGCGGGTAAAGACGTACCAGGAAGAAGCAAAATTAGAGCAAAAACAGTTTCTCAATGTCCTGTCCATGGTTGCAGAATCTTATGTGACCCTTTTTGTTGCAGGACCGCTCTTTTTGATAATTATCATGGTGGTTATGGGGATGATGGGCGGGAGTGCGGTTCTCCAGCTGGCAGTATTAACCTATGCGATTATCCCCATCGGGTCAGTAATATTCATTCTTCTTCTGGACCTCATGTCTATAAAGACGGAACAGACTGAGCGGTACGTAAAAGCAAAGTGGCTTCACACCTTTTCGGAAATCACCATTGTTAAAAAGGAGACCGATGAGCAGCTGCATTCACAAATGAAAAAATACGATCAGCTCAGAGACCTGATCTTCTCTCTCAAGCACCCGTTTGAGAATTTTGTGAATAATGTGAATCATACCCTCTATGTGACGGTACCCCTTGCTCTCATATACATCGGGGTCGTGCTGTTGAGTATTCCCCATTATAAAAATCTGGAACTTTACATCTCTGTCGTTGACGATCACATTGTTATCGCCCTCCTCATGGTTCTTATCCCTTATGCGGTATTTTACGAGATATATTCCCGTAAAGTGCTGGGAATCCAGTCTCTTATCCCTGACTTCCTTGAACGAATGGCTGGCATCAACCAGGTAGGACTTACAATCGCCCAGGCTATCAGCATCATGGTAAATACCAACCTGGGGCTCCTGAGCTATGAAATACGGAAAATAAAGCGGGATATGGATTGGGGGGCAAATTTTTCTGAAGCCCTGATGCGGTTTGAGGAACGGGTCAGCACTCCCTCAATTGCACGTACCGTGACCCTCATTACCAAAGCAAGCGAGATGAGCGGGCAGATCTCTGTCGTGCTATCGATTGCCGCAAGCGATGCAAAGATGAGTGAAGTGCTGAAAAAAGAGCGCCTTATCGAGATGTTTATCTACACCGCGATTGTGTACCTTTCGTTCTTTGTATTCCTCTTTGTCGTAGCAGTATTATGCACACAGTTCCTCCCGGTGCTTGCGAATATCACGACTACGGGCATTCCCTCATCCGGGGCATTATCGGGTATTGGATCGATTCCGACGCAGACTATCAACCGGATTCTGTATCATGCATGTCTAATTCAGGCACTCTTCTCAGGCATTATTGCCGGGCAGATGGGAGAGGTGTCGCTTGAATCAGGCATAAAACATTCCTGTGTCCTTGTCATAATCACCCTGGTGATCTTCAATGTTGTACTCGTTTTATGACAAAAAATGCAAATAATGAAAAAGATCTCCCCTTCAGATAGAATTAAATAATGCAGAGAAGATGACGTAGTGAGGTGACCGGTATATGTGTAGTGTTGGCGGGCCTATGGATATCGATATTCCCCCGGATCGGATAAAACCGAAAAATTACCGCTGCAATGAATGCAGTGAGCGATTCAAGGGGATCGGGAAAAACCCCATCTGTCCGAGCTGCCAGTCAGAAGACGTGACTGAAATATGAATTTCCCTCTTGATGATGAGCTCCTGCTCATTTCTGGAAGGGACTCTTTTTTACTGGTTGCAAAAACCAGGACCGCGTTTGCCCTGTGTATTGAAACCCAGATCGATGAATATATCCAGGGAGTAACACCCGGGGATCTTGTGGTGGTTTCCGCACCCGAAGGTGGGGCTGTTGAACCGGCAATGATGCTCATCGAACTCGTAAGAGCGTATCATATGCCACTTCTTGTACTTCCAAAAGGCCACCCGGGATCAAAACGGATCTCATATGTTGTATCCGTTGCGCCGGAGATCTCTACCAATTGTTCAATTCAGCGTGGTACACACCCGGAACAGCACCTGATCTGTTCGAATGACGAACTCGCTGGGATAACCCTCAAAGGTACAGAGCAGGGAATTGAGATCTCTCCGGTTCCAGCAGGGATATCTCTCCAAAGAGTAAATTGCCAGATAAAAGCCCAATTTTCCTGATTATCCCTGTTTTTTGTAGTTTTTTACGGTCGATACAATCCTAATCGTAAATAACAATACATATATTCCTTTTTTCACCAATTATTGTACTGCCGTGAGAGGAGGGTTGGATGAAGACTGAGGTCCTACAAGACATCAAGAAAGCTGAAGAAGAGTACCAATCGATGATCAGCAAGGCCCAGGAAGAGAAGAAGCATAAGCATTCCCAGGCTGAGCTGGAATCTGATAATCTGGTCGCAAAAGCGCAGAGTAATTCTGAACAATACAAAAAGCTGAAACTGGAAGAAGCACGGCACCAGGCGGCCCTTAAGCACGCTGAAATCATAAAAAATGGCAATCAGCGCGCAGCGGCATTGAAAGAGAAAGGCGGGAAGAACCTTTCAAAAGCAGTGCAGCTGCTGGTTGTGCGGTTTAAGGAGCAGCTGCATGTTAGCGCCTAAACGGATGAGCCGGCTGCTCATCGCCGCTTCCCGGGACCAGATGGCCCCGGTTGTTGCGGAACTCTATCGCCATCATCTGTTTCATATCGAGGAGTACGTTGAAACAGGTGCAGAGGGTTATGAGGGCTTTAAGATCGGCACGCCTCTTTCAGGAGCAAGCGAAGCATCTGTTGATCTCGTTAAGATACGGGCAATAGAAAATGCCACCTCCATCCAGGGAGATGACATTGATGTTGCAAAGCCCAGCACCCGGGCAGAATTGCAATCCAGAATTGAACGTGACCTTCCGGTTCTTGAAAAAGAAGTAGAGGATCTGACGGTTCGGCGTTCACAGCTGGATGCCCGGGTAAAGGAGAACGAGCAGAAAATTGCCGAGATCACACCGTTTCTTACCTTACCGGTGGATCTGGACCTGTATCGCGGGTATACGGGTTTTACCGTGTTTGCAGGCTATGTGGCCCACGAGGTCACCCTTACAGTGCCCTGCGAAATTTCGTATTCCCCGGGCAAAGACAAGAATTTCATTGTGATTGTCGCTCCAGTTGGAGAACGCAGCGAGGTTGAACGGGCATTGCAGGAGGCTGCATTCCAATCAGTACCTGTCCCGGAGGAGACTGGTTCTCCGAAGGCACGTATCGATTATTACACCGCTGGAATCTCCACCATGAAAACCGAGATTGCGGAAATCCACCAGAAACTGGATGATGTCCGACAGAAGCACAGCGGTTTTCTCGTAGCGTGCGAGGAATTTTTAAAAGCTGAAGTGGAGCAGACTGAAGCCCCGCTGCGGTTTGCAACCACAAAACAGACCTTCGTTGCAGAAGGCTGGGTTCCCTCTGATAGCGTTGATGCGATAACCAATGCCCTTGTCAAAATAACCGGCGGAAAGATCTATGTCACCGTCTTACCGATTGACTTTGAACATGACAGTGTGCCTGTTGAGTACAACAATCCGTCGTTTTCAAAACCAACTCAGGTGCTGATGGACGTTTACAGCCGTCCAAAGTATACCGAGCTCGATCCGACCCTGATGGTATCGATTGTATTCCCCCTGTTTTTCGGATTGATTCTTGGGGATGTGGGGTATGGGTTGATTCTCCTTGCGATGGCACTGGGACTCAGGAAAATTTTCAAAGAAGGAGAAGGCCGGCAGTTGCTCACTGTGCTCAGGAACGCGAGCATTTCAACTATCATCTTTGGCCTGCTCTTCAGCGAGTTCCTTGGTTTTGCAATTCCGGGCCTGAATCCGATCATGCCTTCCCGCCACCTTATGGTAGAGCATGGTGCTCATGGTCCGATGATTCCGGATCTGATGGTCCTTGCCATCTGGATCGGTGTTTTGCATATCACGGTCGGGCGTATCCTTGGCATTATCAACCATGCACGCCAGGACCATGGCGAGCACCGGAACAAGACCATGCTGGCCAACGTCGGCTGGCTCGCGGTTATGTGGGGCCTCCTTGTCGTAATCTGGTCGATTGCCCCCCTGCCGCTTATGCCCAACCTGACCGGGCTTCCCGGGGTTGTATCAATTGTAAATTTCGGCGGAGTTTTTGGTGCAGTACTCATCCTTCTGGGTGTGCTGTTCATAGCCCGCGAATCAGTACTTGAAGTTATTGAACTTCCGTCGATTATCTCGCACGTATTATCCTATACCCGTATCGTTGCGGTTGGCTTCTCTTCAGTAGCCATCGCGATGGTCGTCAATTTTATATCCATTGGGATGTTCATTCAACCCCAGTTGGAAAATTTTACCATTTTCAGTATTTTCATCATCATAGCCGGACTTGTCGTGTTCCTTTTAGGACATGCCCTTAACACAGTCTTAGGTATCCTGGGTGGAGGACTCCACTCGATCAGGTTGCATTATGTTGAATTCTTCACCAAATTCTACAAAGGTGGAGGCGTTAAGTACATTCCGTTCGGAATGAAAAGAAGATTTACGGAGGACTAAATTATGGCAGCAGAATTAGTAGCAGCAGTAGATGTTGGAATGACCGTTGAACAGATCAAGGCATCGCAGATTGGAATGAAGGCACTTGGTGCAGGTATCGCAGTCGGTCTGACTGGTATCGGTGCCGGTGTTGCAGAGATGGCAATTGGTTCCGCCGCAGTCGGTGCAACCGCCGAAAATAAGGATATGTTTGGTCTTGCACTGCTCTTCACCGTTATTCCCGAAACCATCGTTATCTTCGGTCTGGTCGTCGCTCTCCTGCTCTTGTTCGTATAACCCGGAGCAGACAATGGGACTGGAAGCCGTTGTAGAAGAGATCAGGGAAAAAGGCAGGAGCGAAGCAGTAAGGATCCAGGCGGAGTCAAAAAAGGATGTTGACAAGATCCTGGCAGATGCAAACAAGAGGGTCGAAGAGATCAAACTTGCCGCAGAGGCCGAGTCTGAAAAAAAGGCCGTCCATATCATTAGCCAGGATGTCTCTGCAGCAAACCTTCTTGGCAAACGCGAGATCCTGAATTCGCAAAAGGCGCTTTTAGACGAGGTCTACGAAGCAACCAGAAAGGAGATTGCCGGACTCCCTGAGAGCTTCCATCGAGAAGCCATCAAAAAACTCCTCACCGAGGCCAAAAAAGAGATCTCAAAGGGAAAGGTCTACTGTAATACCCGGGATATGGCAGTAACAAAAGCGATTATTGCCGGGAATCCCGATTTTGCAGGATTTAAGCTGGGTGACCCGGTCAACATCGATGGCGGAGTCATTATCGAAGGTGAAGGAGCAGCGTTGCAGATTGATTACAGTTATCGCACATTCCTTGCAAAGGTGTGGGAATCCGGGTTGAAAGATGCATCTGATATCCTGTTTGGATAAGGAGGTACACGTATGGCTGGCCTGAGGCTTGTTGCAGCACCGTACATCTATGTTTGTACCAGGATGCGGGTGAGAAAAACAACCCTGCTCCCGAGGGAGGAGTATATGCGGATGCTCAACATGAACCTCCCCGAGATCACCCGTTTCATAGGTGAGACCGATTACAAGCAGGAGATTGATGAGCTGGGTACGACTTTTAAGGGAATCGACCTTATTGAAGTTGCACTCTCCTGGAACCTTGCAAAGGAGTACCAGAAGATTCAGGAGATCACGCCAGGAACCTTAAAACAGTTTACCCAGGCATATCTCCGTCGCTGGGATATCCAGAATGTACTCACCATCCTCCGGGGTAAAATGCAGGGTGCGAAAACCGGTAAGATTAAAGAGATCCTTATTCCCGCAGGAAGTCTTGACAGGGTTATTCTGGATCGCCTTTTGGCAGAGGACAGTTTAGACAAGATTGTAGAAATGCTCAAGGGATACCGGATGTATCCGCAGGTATTCACACGTGAATATCCCCTGTCAAAGGAAAGTGGGTCCTTTTCACGATTGGAAAATGAGCTCTACAAACAGTTCTACGCAGAGATCATTGCCGAAGCGGAGAGTGGAATCAAAGGGGGAAACCTGTTCCTTGATTTCATCCGGCTCGAAATTGATATCAAGAATGTCAAGACCCTTTTCCGGTTGCGTGCGGATACCTTTGAGGAAGATGCCCGGTCCATGTATATTCAGGGAGGATCGTTATCAGTTGTTGATTTTGCCACCCTGAATTCCTTAAAGGACCAGAATGAATTTATCGATTTACTCAAAGGGAAAATTCGCCAGAAGGCATTAATTGCACTTCTTGATGAGATGAGGACTGAAAAAACGATCCGTGATGTTGAAGTGCGGCTCACCCGTGTGCAGCTGGAACAGATGGAGCGGATGTCCAAGCGCCATCCCATCTCCATTCATCCGATTCTCGTCTATCTCGAGAAGAAGAAGTACGAGGTGTTCAATCTCCGGGCGCTCGCCAGAGGAAAAGAGTCAAAGCTGCCTTCTGAGAAGATCGCGGAATACCTGGTGATGTAAATGGAGATCGCAGTTATCGGCAACAGTGAGTTCATTCTCGGCTTCAGGCTTGCGGGTATCCGCAAGACCTATGCTGCCGAGAACGATGAACAACTCAATGAATACATCACCAGGGTGCTGCAGGATGGCGAGGTTGCTATTCTCGTACTCAACAGCAGCGACATGGAAAAAGTACCCCGCAGGCTTCGCGCGACTCTGGAAAATTCCGTAAAACCGACCGTGATTGCGATCGGTGCCGAGGAAGAAGGGGGTCTGACCATGAGAGAGAGAATCAAGAGATCGGTGGGTGTTGATCTGTGGAAGTAACAACCAAACAATCTAAAGAACAGAAACAAGGGGTTCTGAAAAGAATCGCCGGCCCTGTCGTGACGGCAGTCAACCTTGACGCCCACATGTACGATGTGGTGAAGGTCGGCAAAGAAGAGCTGATGGGAGAGGTCATCAAGATCCAGGGTGACAGTGTCATCATCCAGGTTTACGAAGATACCTCCGGCATCAGGCCCGGCGAACCGGTCTCGAATACCGGTCTTTCGCTTGCAGTTGAACTCGGTCCGGGTCTGCTGACCAGTATCTATGATGGTATCCAGCGCCCCCTCTCCGTACTTGTGGACAAGATGGGCAACTTCATCGAGCGTGGTGTCACTGCGCCCGGTCTTTCCCACGACAAGAAATGGATTTTCAAGCCGCTCGTCAAGGCCGGCGACAAGGTCGAGCCGGGTGCAATTCTCGGAGAAGTCCAGGAGACCAACATCGTCCACAAGGTCATGCTCCCCCCGAATGCAAAGCCGGGGACAGTCAAGACGATCAAGAGCGGAGACTACACGATCGACGAGATCATCTGTGTTCTCGAAGACGGTCGCGAGTACCCGATGATCCAGCGCTGGCCGGTCCGTGTCCCCCGCCCCGTGAAAGAGAAGATGAACCCGACGATCCCGCTGATCACCGGTCAGCGTATCCTCGATGGTCTCTTCCCGATCGCAAAAGGCGGTACCGCCGCAATTCCCGGTCCGTTCGGGAGCGGCAAAACCGTTACCCAGCAGCAGCTGGCAAAGTGGTCGGATGCAGAGATCGTGGTCTATATCGGCTGCGGAGAACGCGGCAACGAGATGACGGAAGTTCTTACGGAATTCCCGCACCTCGAAGACCCGAAGAGCGGTAAGCCCCTTATGGAAAGGACCGTGCTCATCGCAAACACGTCCAACATGCCCGTGGCAGCCCGTGAAGCGTCGGTTTATACCGGTATCACCATCGCGGAATATTTCCGTGATATGGGCTATGACGTCTCCCTGATGGCAGACTCGACCTCTCGTTGGGCAGAAGCAATGCGTGAGATCTCCTCGCGTCTCGAAGAGATGCCCGGTGAAGAAGGATACCCGGCATACCTTGCGGCCCGGCTCTCGGAATTCTACGAGCGTGCAGGACTTGTCAAGACCCTCAACGGGGCCCGTGGTTCCGTCTCGGTTATCGGTGCAGTATCCCCGCCAGGGGGAGACTTCTCGGAACCGGTCACCCAGAACACCCTGCGTATCGTCAAGGTTTTCTGGGCGCTGGACGCAAAGCTCTCCCAGCGCAGGCACTTCCCGGCTATCAACTGGCTGAACTCGTACTCCCTGTATCTCGAAGCCCTCCATGACTACTATGACAAGGAAGTCTCCCCTGAGTGGAATACTATCCGTTCATGGGCCATGGAAATCCTCCAGAAAGAAGCAGAACTCCAGGAGATCGTGCAGCTCGTCGGTTCCGACGCCCTGCCCGAATCTGAGCAGGTGACTATTGAGGTTGCCCGTATGATTCGTGAGATCTTCCTCCAGCAGAACGCATACGACTCGGTCGACACCTTCTGTGATATGAAGAAACAGTATGACATGATGAAGGCTATCAAGACATACGCAGAACTCTCGTACGCAGCCCAGCTTGTCGGTGTCAGCCCTGCCCAGATCAATGCGGTCAAAGCCAAGAATGAGCTGGCCCAGATCAAGTTCATCAAGGAGTACAAACCCGAACTGGCGAAGATTATGAAACAGATGGACGATGAGTTCAACACACTGAGGTCGGCAGCATGAAGGAATACAGAACGATAAGCAAGATTGCCGGGCCGCTTGTCTTTGTTGAAAAGACCGAGCCGATTGCCTACGGCGAACTCGTTAATATAATTCTTGCCGATGGCACAACCAAGCGCGGCCAGGTGCTCGACACGAGCGACGAACTCGTCGTTGTCCAGATCTTCGAGACCACTGCCGGTATCGGCAGGGACAGCGGTGTCCGGTTCACGGGCGAGACCATCAAGATGCCCGTGGGCAGGGAGATGCTCGGACGCATCCTGTCCGGTGGCGGTAAGCCTATCGATGGCGGCCCTGACATTGTCCCGGAAAAGCGCCTCGACATCAACGGTGCTGCAATCAACCCGTACGCCCGGGGCATGCCGGCCGATTTCATCCAGACCGGTATCTCCACGATCGACGGGACCAACACCCTTGTCCGTGGCCAGAAACTCCCGATTTTCTCGGGTGCAGGTCTCCCGCACAACAATGTTGCGCTGCAGATCGCACGGCAGGCAAAGGTGCCCGGCTCAACCGAGAACTTTGCAGTAGTATTCGCTGCGATGGGTATCACGAAGGAAGAAGCGAACTACTTCATGCAGGACTTCGAGCGCACCGGTGCGCTGGAACGTGCGGTCGTGTTCCTGAATCTTGCAGATGACCCGGCTGTCGAGCGTATCATCACCCCGCGGCTGGCCCTGACCACTGCTGAATACCTTGCTTTCGAGCTCGGTATGCACGTGCTCGTCATCCTCACGGATATGACCAACTATTGTGAAGCGCTCCGTCAGATTGGTGCAGCCCGTGAAGAAGTGCCCGGTCGCCGTGGCTATCCGGGATACATGTACACGGATCTCGCCAACCTCTACGAGCGTGCCGGTATGATCAAGGGTCAGAAGGGCTCAGTTACCCAGATCCCGATCTTAACCATGCCCGGTGATGATATCACCCACCCGATTGCTGATCTTACCGGTTATATCACCGAAGGCCAGATCGTGGTCAACCGTGATCTCCACCGCAAGGGTATCTACCCACCCATCAACGTGCTGCCATCGCTCTCCCGTCTGATGAACCTCGGTATCGGGAAAGGAAAAACCCGTGAAGATCACAAGAAGGTCTCCGACCAGATGTACGCCGGGTACGCAGAAGGCAACGATCTCCGTGGCCTCGTCGCCATCGTCGGTAAGGATGCCCTTTCCGAACGTGACCGGCTGCTCTTAGAGTTCGCCGATCTCTTCGAAAGCCGTTTTGTCCGCCAGGGATACGATGAGGACCGTACCATCGAGGATACCTTAAACCTCGGCTGGGAACTGCTCTCATCGTTACCCGTTGAGCAGCTGACCCGTATCGACCGTGAACTGATCAACAAGTACCACCCGAAGTTCCGCACTGGTGCAAAGAAGGAGTAAGAAGTCCATGGCCCTGCGCGATATCAAGCCGACCCGTTCCGAACTGATCAACCTGAAACGGAAGATCCAGCTCTCGGAGCGTGGCTACAAGATCCTCAAAATGAAGCGCGATGGACTGATCCTTGAATTTTTCAAGATCCTGGCAAATGCAAAGGACACCCGGGGCGACCTCCTCAGGAAGTATGCAACAGCGGTCGAAATGATGGCGGTGGCCAACACGGTTGAAGGTGCAATCGGTGTGAAATCAGCCGCCTTCTCGGTCAAGGAAGTACCCGAGATCACCTTAAAAAGCAAGAACATCATGGGCGTGGTCGTTCCGCAGATCGACTCATCCAAGGTCAAAAAGAGCCTGGTTGATCGCGGTTACGGGGTGCTGGGCACCTCTACCGTCATTGACGAGACTGCATCTGCATTTGAGGAACTCGTAGAATCGATCATCGAGAGCGCGGAGATCGAGACCACGATGAAGCGCCTGCTCGATGAGATCGAAAAGACCAAGCGCCGTGTCAATGCACTGGAGTTCAAAGTCATTCCCGAACTCACCGAAGCACGGGACTTCATCAAGATGCGTCTTGATGAGATGGAGCGGGAAGAGCTCTTCCGGATGAAAAAGATCAAATCCCGGAACACCGCATAATTTTTTTGAGGTTATGATGCCGATTGGAACCATCAGGGAACTGGGATGCGAAGGTAAGACCGTGCTCCTCCGGCTCGATCTCAACTCCCCTATCGATCCCACCTCCAATCTTATTCTTGATGACAAACGTTTCCGGGAACACCTTCCTACGATCCGTGCCCTTTCCGACAGCCGTGTCGTGATCGTCACCCACCAGAGCCGACCCGGTAAAAAAGATTTCACTCCCTTAGAAGCCCATGCGGAGAAGCTGGAGCATCTGCTGGGAAAACCGGTTACCTATGTCGACAGCATCTTCGGGCGCCATGCCCGGGAAGCCGTGCACGCAATGAAGACCGGTGAGGTGCTGATGCTGGAAAATGTCAGGTTCAATGCAGAGGAGAACCTGACTTTAAAACCCGAAGAAGCCAAAAAGACGCACCTGGTGAAGAAGCTCTCTGCAATGGCAGATGTCTTTGTCAATGATGCATTTGGTACTGCCCACCGTTCGCAACCTACGGTTGTTGGCCTCCCCATGGTCATGCGTTCAGCGGGGGGACTTCTCATGGAAAAGGAAGTCTCCACCCTTTCAAAAGTATTCTCCGGTGCACCGCGCCCGGTCTGCATGGTACTTGGCGGCACCAAGGTAGATGATTCTATCGACGTAGCCCGGCATGTGCTGGAGAATGGTATCGCTGATACGGTCATCGTCATTGGCGTTGTTGCAAATGTCTTTTTGATAGCAGCCGGGTACAATATCGGCAAACCCTCCACCCAGCTGATTGCCCAACTTAAGTACCAGCCGGAGATCGAAAAGGCAAAAGAGATCCTTTCCCGGTTCAGGGATCGGGTTGTGATGCCTGAATCTGTTGCGGTGAGGCAGGACAATCACCGGGTTGAGTATGCAATCGACCGGATACCTGATGATGCGCCTGTTCTGGACCTTGGCATGGATTCTCTTGCATCGTTTGTCCAGGTATTAAAGAAATCAGGAACGGTGGTATTCAACGGACCTGCCGGTGTCTTTGAAGATGCAGACTTTGCGACTGGCACCTATGAACTTCTCAGGGCCGCTTCTCAGGTCGAGTTCTCTGTTGTCGGCGGCGGGCACACTGCGGTGGTTATTGAAAAACTCGGTATCGAAAAGGATTTCACCCATATCTCAACTGGCGGCGGAGCGTGCATCGAATTCCTGACCGGAAAAAAGCTCCCTGCAGTTGATGCATTGGAGCAGTCAAAAAAGATTTTCGGGTAGATTATTCTTTTTTCAGCAACGCACTGATCATAAAATTTGATAGCGGTGTTTTATATCGCTTTGTTGTTACGATATCCGGAACGCACTGCGTCATTTGAACAGTTCCCGGTACTGCAGGTGAAGGAATTGTTTGGATAACAGGGATTCCCATCTCTTTTTTCCGGCTTTTCATGGTACTGAGCACAGCAAATGAGAAAGCCAGTGCGGTGAACATGAACAAGCAGATCGAAAAAAACAGGGTAATTCCTACGATACGGGTAATGATGCCTTCCTGGAGAACCGCCCAGGCACCGGGAATGAAAAGACTCCAGAATACAATTACAGCAAGTTTTGTGGATTCGGCCGGACTTGAGAGACTCCGTTCGCGGGACGTTTCATCACCGATTGGGTATTGATCAATCATCTTACCAAGAGCAATGAGCGCGACACTGCAGGCAACTGAGAAGATGCCCACGATTGCCAGGAGCAACAGGATGATTTCGTTCATAAGTCTACCTCGGAATGATCTCCTATTACCCGCCGCGCTATAAAAAGTATTCTATAAGTATGCTATAAAGGATACGATTATGAAATTCGTAATACTTATGAATTATTGCGGGCGATTAACAGGCTATTTATAGTATTTAGCCCTAGTTTTTAGGGAATGGCAGAAAAGATACCGGCGACCCGCGGGGAACGTGTTGCAATATCCTATAAAATGCCCCCCAATATCTACGAAAAGGTCAATAAACTCGTGTATGAGGAAAAGAAGTTCTCTACGGTCTCTGACTGTATTACACAAGCTTTATTAGCCTTCGTCGATAATCACCACGATATGGGACAGTTTAAAGAGCTGTTCAAGGACTACATGTCATCAGATGAGGGTCGGGAACTCATGAAAAATATGATGAAAGAAGTACTCATTGATGTGTTATCGCACCAGAAAATCGATACAAAAGACTCCAAAAGTAATCCATAGGTAAGTTACTTCCACCCATTTCCTTCTTATTCTTTTAGCATGCAGTATGCTCAAATGTTTAACTTCATTGCAGGGTAAACCATGCAGATCCGTATCATTGCGGTTGGAAAAATCAAGGAGAAATACCTGCAGGAAGGCATTGCCGAGTACGAAAAGCGCCTTCGTCCGTACGTGAAACTGCAGGTTATCGAACTGGCAGAAGAGAAACGTCCCCTTTCTGCATCATCATCTACTGAATCTGCAGCAAAGATAAAGGAAGGAGAGCGGATCGTTACAGCTCTCCCTGAAGATTCCTTTGTCATCGCCCTTGATGTGAGGGGGCAGAACTGGTCGAGTGAGGAACTGGCTGCCTCGTTCCGCGAACGGGAACTATCCGGGCAGAATCACCTGGCCTTTATCATTGGCGGGGATCTTGGGCTCTCCCCAGCTATCCTTGCCAGGAGCAATTTTCGTCTATCTCTCTCTAAGATGACCTTCACCCATCCCATGGCCCGGCTTCTTCTCGTTGAACAGGTATACCGGGCATTCCGCATTCTCCGGGGCGAGCCGTACCACAAGTAAGCAGGAATCACCCATAATCCCCGCCGACATGCTCGTTATTTCAAATGTCTTTGTTTTATTTTTGTTTGTTGACACCGGTTAAGTTCCGAATCGAGCCCATTCTCTTTAACTGAAGGACGAAATGGAGTAGATTCTGCCCGCATGAATAAAATATTAATAATTGAATTGCAGTATATTACTCTAATGTACCAGTCCCCTCCTCTTGAAACGGTCAGGATGACGCGGATATGGGCCGCTCATGGTAAGCGGATGCTTTTCTCTCTCAGTTAAAACCTGCTTTTTTTTTAGAATCCGGCAGGGAACTGGTAACGTTTTAAACTTTGGGATAATCAGGAGGAATCTATGTATTTAAGTCTTGAGAAACATGACGGCGAGTGGTTCAATTCCCGCTCTTACAAAGGGGCTGTATATGATCTGATGTACGCTGCCATGTCCGGAACGGATGCGGCAGGGCGGATTCGCGCAGTTATTGCCTTGGGGAAGAGCGATGATCCGCGTGCGGTCCGTCCTTTAATGGATCTGTTAACCGACATGGACCCGGAGATCCGGCTGTCTGCGACAACCGTTCTGGGCCAGCTGAAGAGTGGTCGCCCTGTGGATGAGCTGATCGGGCGCCTGCGGGACCGGAGTGAACGGACTGCTACCCGTGAACAGGCAGCAGTATCGCTTACTGCAATCCGAAGTACAGGAGCACTCCGGGGGCTCCGGGAGTTTATCGCGGATGAGAACGAGGACCCGGCCCTCCGATCATATGCAGGCAACCTGTTAACGAATATTGTAACTTTATAAGAGACGGTGCTACCGTTTCCTGTATCCAATCGCCACTCTTTTTGTATCAGTCCGGTACAATGAGATACTGCTATGAAACCCTCCCAACCAATCCCGGCAGCCGGTATATGCAACCGTTGCGGCGAATGTTGTCGCTGGCTTCCTGTTGTTCTTGTCTGGCAGTGCAAACCCCACCAGCTGCATTTCCTCCGCGAGCGGGGGCTCAGGGAAGAAGGCGGCTATTTCCTTGCCGATTCCCCCTGCCGGCACCTGATAAAAGAGGAGCCTGACGGCAGTGGGATACAGAAGTGGGGCTGTGCAATCTATAATACCCGGCCGGCCACCTGCCGGGACTTCTGCGGAAAAGCCTTAAGCGGTGGGAAGCGGTTTTACGTACCCGAAGGCTGCTCTATGGCTGGTGGAAAGGGTGGGGAAACAGGGAACGAACAGAAAAATCCCGATCAAAAATAGAAGTAACGGGGTTATATCAGGGTTGCAGTAATGCCCAGTACTCCCGACTGAATAATCACGGCAACGGCAATGATCACCCCGGCCATCATCAGCGCAACAGCAATATTGCCTTTCTTAAGCTCCCTGAATATCTCAATACCTTGTGTAAGCCGGTCAAGGATATAGAGAGCAAGATAGATTGCTGCTACGGCAAGGACAATGCCAAGAATGAACTGGATGATGGTAAATCCCACGACAACCAGACCGTCACTCGTGAAGATCCCGACATCCATTGCCTTGTTAATTCCGACTGACAGACCTGTGACGCCGGATTCAACAATAATGGCGATAGCAACAAAAACCGCAGCAACGAGGATGGCAACAGCGATGTTCCCTTTCGCCAGTTCTTTCTCTTCATCAATCCCAGGAGTAATCCTGCTCATGATAGAAAAACCGATATAGAGTGCCACAGCCGCGAAAACAACAGAGACTACTAACTGGAACAGACCTAATACGGCATTCGCAAGAAGCATGGGTTGTACCTTGGTTTTATCATTTATCCATTGTTCCGAATATATTTTTGCCTGGTAGATGAATTCTTCAGAATATATGCCATGAATTTTTCATTCATAGATCTATATGAACCGGTTAAGGATTATCCCCCTATCAATACATCCTCAGCAGTAGTGATGCCGGCAGACCTTTGGCCGATAGAACCGGTTCCGATACGATCTGTATGATCACTGTTATCAGGAGGCTCATGAGCACAAGCACAACATAGACACTCTGATTAAAATTCCCCATTTCAAGTCCGATAAGTGAAGACCACAATTGCAGCTGCCAGTCTGCCATCGCATCCGTACCCATTGGCAGCCTCCACCTTGCCAATACTAATCCCCCCTTCGTGTCATCTTACATGACGGTAAATGTGAAAAAATGAGTAGTGAATTTTTTTTCGTTTTATTATTCAAGCACTCTTCTCTTACCGGTTCAATCGGCCGCACACGATCGTGGTGCCTTTCTCCCCTGCAACGGTGCTCACCCCGCCATCCCAGTAGAGTCCGACCGGGTTGCTCTCCCCATCTACCATCATCCCGAGAATTCCACTACCAAGGCCGTTCTTGTATGCCGAGCCGGTCCGTGAATCATCGCTGTGGGCAATGGAAGCATCAAAAATCCGGACGAGCACCTCATCGTTCCGCTTCGGGTTCACCTTCGGCTCCCCGGCGATGATCCACATGTGGCCGGTGTCGAGCGTGCTTGGAGTAAGCCAGAGGCAGACGTCTCCTGGTTTCAGGTCAACGGGATGTGCCACCCTTGTCCATCCGCCCGCGTCCGGCGTCTTCGTATCGAGCTTGTTGAAATAACCGGCGTACGATTCGATAGACGGGTTGACCCCTTTGCCAATCACTTTGTAGCCGGCCGGATCGGCATTCATCAGCACGTGATCGATAAACCCGAGGCAGTCGAACTTGTATATCCCCGCCGGTTCGTCAACGGTATAGGGAGGATGCACATATTCAGTGGATTTCATGTTTGAGAACATCCGAAAAGCCTCGCGCCAGATTATATTATCCGTTTTCACCGCCGTCAACTGCGCGGCAATACTCAGTGCGGGCGTTGTTCCGGCTGCGTGGCTGGTCGTATCCGTCCCTGCCGGAACGGTCTTTTCCGGGGTGACAGATGTTACACTCACAGGAGCAGTCGCGCTCTGCGGTGCCGGGGCTGTGGTACACCCGCCGAATGCAGCGAAAAGAACGAGTATCAGGAGAACACAAACGGTTGGAAATCGGCAGTCCATAAAAATAGTATGCGTACGGTGTCTCTTATACTATCCGGAAGGCACGTCGGAAAAGAGGGTAATAAGGGGATGAGCCGGGATCTCTAGTTCCCTGCTTTAGGTTCTTCCTCTTTTTCTGCTTCCTCGCCCGGCTGAATCGTCTTCATCGAAGGGAACAGGATGACTTCCTTGATGGAATTATTATTTGTCAGCAGCATGACAAGCCGGTCGATACCGATCCCAACGCCACCCGTCGGCGGCATACCGTACCCGAGAGCATTGATGAAATCGTAGTCGATCATCTGGGCCTCAACATCGCCCATTCTCCGCTTCTCATCCTGTGCCTCGAACCGTGCCTTCTGGTCGACAGGATCGTTGAGTTCCGAGAACCCGTTTGCCACTTCCATCCCATGGATGAAGAGCTCGAACCGCTCGGTGAATCCTTCTTTGGTCCGGTGCCGTTTTGCCAATGGGGAGTTCTCTACCGGGAAATCGTACACAAACGTGGGCTGCATGAGTTTCTCTTCAACAAGCCCTTCAAAGAAGTAGACAAGGAATTCCCGCTGGGACTGTGGCTTTTCTGATTCCGGCAGTTTGTGCTGGAGTGCCAGAGAGCGGAGTTCTGCTACGCTGTGAGCAAAGACATCGATGCCCCCGTACTCCTTCACGGCATCCGTCATGGAGAGTTTCTTCCACGGCTTGGCAAAATTCAGGGAGATCTCGCCATAGGGGATCTCGAACTTCCCGTGTACCGTGTTGACGATCGAAGAGACGATATCTTCGGTAAAGCCCATCATGTCGTTGAAGTCATGGTACACCCAGTAGATCTCCACCATGGTGAACTCCGGGTTGTGGTTGGTATCAACACCCTCGTTCCGGAAGTTACGGGCGATCTCAAAGACCTTCTCGAATCCACCCACCACGAGACGCTTGAGGTAGAGCTCGGGCGCAATCCGCAGGAAGAGTTTCTGGTCGAGGAAGTGGTGGTAGGTGGTGAACGGGCGGGCATTTGCCCCCCCGTATACCGGCTGGAGAATGGGGGTTTCAAATTCTAAAAATCCGTTGTCATCGAGGAACCTGCGGATCAGGGCGACAATCCTGCTCCGGTCCCGGAATGTCTGCCTGCTCTCTTCGTTCGTAATGAGATCTACGTACCGCTGGCGGTAACGCTTCTCCACGTCCGTGAGCCCATGGAACTTCTCGGGAAGCGAGCAGACCGCTTTGCACAAAATGGTAAAAGAGTCCACCCAGATGGTGATCTCGCCGAGTTTGGTCCTGAAGACATGGCCGGTAACCCCGATGATATCCCCGCGCTCGATGTACTGGTTGAAGAGTTCGAACTGCTCTTCCCCGAGATCGTTTTTCCGTATGTAGAGCTGGATCTTGCCTGCTTCGTCACCAAGGTCGGCAAAGATGGTCTTGCCATGGTTCCTGACAATATAGATCCTCCCTGCGGTCGTGACACTCTCTGCACTCTTGTCATGAGTTATGTCGGCGTACCGGATTTTGATATCAGAAATGGTATCCTTACGGTCGAACGTGGGGGGAAAGATCGTGATTCCTTTCTCCTGAAGCGAGGATATTTTATCGAGCCTTGTTATTTCAAACGGAACGTTTTCGAGGATATTGGTCATCTTAAAAGCACCACGGTCAGTAAGGATGTTTATGTATCGTAATTATGCGATTCCGGGGGTAATAATACCATCAGCATTTGCGTCGGAAAATGATAGCAGTCTGTTTTTTTTAAGATTATTTTTACGCACGGCAATAAAAACGGCCAACAAACAATCAATCAGGTATTTTTTCGCTTTTTGAGCATTCCTGAAGCATATTTTGCAAGCCCATACACCCCGTCCGTCGAAGGGTGGACCTCGATGAACTCCTCGAAGTCATGAACGGAAAAATGGCGGCTCATGAGAAATGCCATATATCCCGCAATAAGTCCCCCGCCCGGGCCTGCGGTACATACGCCCTCGATCGCGCCATCTTCCCAATTGAGAAATATCTTCGCAAGACCCGTATCCCTCGCAGGGACCGACCAGAATGTACCCGGTCCGGCCGGCCCCGGGATTGCCAGCGATGCTGTGTTCTCGGTACCCGATCTGCAAAATGCCAGCTCCTGCGAGAGGTTGATCGATTGCGGGATGAACCGGGAATCCATGGCGCGGGAAATCCCCAGAATGTTATCCGCAGCCACGATACCCTGATGACGGGCAACCGGTGTCAGGTAGGGTGGGCCGATCACATCCCCGCAGGCATATACCTCCGGAATACTGGTGTGCATGTGCTCATCAACGATAACTTCACCAGCCGGTCCTTTTTTGACACCATTGAGCATTTCAGAACGCGGTACGAGTCCTGCGGCAATAAGCACGGCATCTGCCTGATGCCGGGTGATCTTCCCCTCTTTTTCCAGTGTGAGTGTTTTTTCGTGCGAGTTCCCGTTTATTGACTGGACCCGGGTATTTTCCTGTATGTCCACCGATGAAAGATCTTTAACTGCCAATGCACGGAGGTGATTATCCATATCTTTCAAAAGTGTGCTCCTGCACAGGAGAGTTACCTTACTGCCGAATGTACTGAAAATATAGGCAAATTCAGCAGCCATCACCCCCCCGCCGATGATTGAGAGGTTCTCCGGGATCTCCTTTAACGTAAACAGGGTATGCGGGGTGTAGACTTCCGGTAGATCTATTCCCGGAATTTCCGGAATATGGGGTCGTGACCCGGTAGCGACAATCACCGTATCCGCTTCGATCTTCTCGTCATCCAGAAAGACGGTCTTTCCCTCAAGCCGGCCGGTCTTCCCGTAGACGATGTCCACGCCAACAGATTTTGTCTCATTATCGAGTACAGATGCAATCTTTGCCTGGATCGCGTGCATCTCGTCAATCATCCGGGGAAAATTGATCACAGGGGATGCATCCATTATGCCGAGATGCTGGAAAGCATGGAAAGAATGGATCGTGCGGGCCACATCATTCAGGGCACAGACGGGCATACACCCAAAATGGAGACACTGGCCCCCGATACCTCCGCGTTCGATAAGCCGAACCTCTTTTCCTGCAGATGCGAGCCGGATTGATGCGATCCTTCCCGCAGGGCCACCCCCAAGAACAACGATCATGGGATTTCCTTTATCATAAAGAGAAAAATCTGGTTTTTAAGGGAAACGGGTTCTTCGCTATTACGGCCCGTATCAACCCCTTGTTTCAGAAGACTTCGCAGCCCTCATCCATAGGTTCAGAGAGCAATTCGCCGGTGAATGCGTTCACTTCGACAATCTTCTTGCCCCGTATCTGCCAGACCGGAATATAGATCTGCCTGGAATCAATGGCGATATTTTTCCTGTCAGGTTTCAGGATCTTCTCTTCATAGAATATCGCATCGCCTTTCTCCTGCTTGATCCGGACCTTCTGGGTGAGCCGTTCAATCAATTCATTGACAATTCGTTCGGAGGCTTCATCTTTGCGGATATGCGGATCACAGACCTCAGACCCTCCGGGAATATCGGTCTCCTCAACCATCTTACCGTCGAGTTCGATTTTTATCCCGTTGATCGCGTTGATCGCACCCCAGCCGTCTGCATCAAACGGGATTCTGCGGTCTTTGTAGACCTGCTCTCCGCTGCTCGTATAGTGGAACAGGAAATAGGGAATAAATCTCAGTTTTGCCGCACCCTGCACCCCGGCGGTTCGGATCGCAGCCTGCTCGGTGATCTTTATGGGGAGGTGGGGGAGCGTGATACCCGAAGGTTCTTCTGCCTTTGCTGCGGCCGATGCAGCTGCGGTTACAGCAGCTTTTCTGGCTTTTGCCGGCGTGAGATCCAGTGACAGTTCGCGATCGAGAATATCGGCAAGGACTGCTTCTCCGGTATACCGCACAAATTCGTCAACCCCCCACTGGATGCAGTTCTCGGTTGTGATCTCTTTATCGAGAGAGAACAGCAGTTTCTTGCAGGTCATCTCATGGTCATCGATCATGAGACTATAATTGGTCTTATCGAACTGTCCGATCAGATCGCTCTCGTTCGAACAGAGCACCAGCAGGCAGGTGCCATCACGCACTGCTGAAAGGTCAAGAGGGTCATCAACCTCTTCGACCTCGTACCGTGCCGCTTCAAGAATGAGTCGCATCGCATTCTTGGCTTTTTCCCGCATATCGTGTTCCATCATACATAAATTGCCTTACTCATATAGAACAATTTTTCTATTGTTATGTCCGAGATTAGTATAATGAACCTCCCGTTGAAATTTGTCAACCATAATATCGAAGATTTTGCCATTCAGGTAACATTCGATCCGACGACGGGAGAAGGAAACGTTGTATACAATCTCTCATTGATAAAAAACGAAGATCTTGATTTTGCGATATCTGTTCTCAAAGACGCTAACAAAACCGGTATCTGTGTCAGCGGAATGGTCAAGTTCTTTTCTTCAGGAGAAAAAGTTGCAGATTTTGTGATTCCCAAAGGCTGTACCGGCATCTGCACGATGTGCAGCATCACGTTTGATGGTCTTTTAGTAAGGCGCGGTATCCCGATCAACCCGATTGGAGGCGGAGTAGTCGAGATTGAGAACCGGACCCCGATCCGATTCACGCATATCATCCTGTACGAACATACCACCATCGATCCCCTGCAGGTACTCATATCCCAGAAGACCACCTCGGTAACCAATGTTATGCAGCGGGGGAGTGGTAACATTCTTGCAAATATCCGGGAGTTCCACATGGAAGCAGAGCCTCTGGTTGTTAATGTACTCGATGAATTATCGAGCAGCAGTTACTCAGGAATCCTTGAAGTGGGCATGCCCAACCTGTCACTCCTCGGTGTGCCCGTGAGCCCGCAATATGTTGCCATCGCAGCAATTGGCGGCACTAATCCTATGGCAGCGATCCGGGAAGGGGGACGCTGGGTTCAGATTCAGGCGATGAAGGGTCTGATGGATATCCGGCAGATGGACGAGATCAGAAATTATTAAAAGAAAAACGGGTTCTCATTCCGGCTTTCTCGCCCAGTCCACGATCAGGTTATAGTACCGTGAGAAGAACCGGATAAACCCTTCTGCTTCTGAGAAAAGTGCTACCGCATCTTCCTTCCCGGTTCCTAAAATGACCAGTACGCGCCGGTTATCGACAATGCAGATCCCTCCCGCCATCATATCCTTTACACGGTCAAGTTCGCGGGGCATCTCCGGATGCTTTTTGACATAGACTCGCATTTTTCCCGTGTTGCCGCAATCCCACTGGTGGGTGACAATCTCGACGTCTGCACGCTCTGCTTTATCCTCAAGAATCTCTTTTATTTCCGGTGAAATGATCTGGGGGTGGGCGATGATCCGTATATTCTGGCTTGCAGCGGTCAGGATATCCGTGAGTTTCCTCTGGATGTTTTCGATACCGTAGACATTCCATATCAGCTCCTCACTGCTCTGTTCGTGGCCGATCCGTTCACGGTGGATCGCTGACAGGATCTCGCGGGCATCGGCAGCATCGTGTTCGATCCTGCTCATCATGATTGAAACACCCTCATCCGGCGAGAGAGCAGCAAACCGTTTGGGGGTCGAACGGGCTACTGAAACAAGTTTTTTTTCCTGGAGTTGATCGAGTACCGGATATACAGATGCGCGCGGGACGGTGGATATTTCATGGATCTCACTGGCAGTCGCGCTTACCACTTTTAAAAGAGCAATATATACCAGAGCTTCATATTTTGTCAAACCGAGTGATTTGAGACAATCAATAACCCGGGCAGAGCCGGGTAAGGGTTGTTTCATTGGAACATGACTTTATATTGTGCAATAATAAATGTTGTTATAATAATAACAACAAGGGATCACTGATGGAATATCGAGGATGTATTATATTTATTCTGGTGCTGTTTCTCGGCTGCAGTATGCCGGTGCTGGCAGTCGACACCTATCTCGGGGCAACTCCTCACCTGTCAGCAGAAATCTCGGGTGTCAATGAGTTCACCCCGGGAGAGGATGTTACCATAAAGGTCATTGTACAGAACCGCGGCGTGAACGATTTAAAATTTCTCACCAAAGGGACGATCGCTCGCGATGATCTGCCGACAACCGCAAAGATGGTAACTGTTGGACTCGCGCCAGGCAATGCCCCCATCATAATCAAATCAGATTCCCAGAATATCGGGGATATCAAGACGCAGGGGCTTTATACCGTCTCCATTTTGGCAAAGATCCTCTCCAACGCCTCTATGGGGGAATACGAGATCCCTCTTACGATCCGGTACACCTACCTTGCTTCCTCTGACAATGATGTGGCTGACATCCTTCAAAACGATTACCGTGTCGTAAATGACACATTTCCCTTAACGGTAAAGATCAAGCCTCAGGTAAAAATTGAGGTGATCGAAGCAGTCCCGGAAAACCTGAATGTCGGCAGCGGCGGTTATCTCAACTTAACGATACAGAATATCGGGTTTGAAGACGGGAAGAAAGCGACGGTGAAGATACTTCGTAACGGCTTAAGCCCGATCATCCCAACCGATAGCAGTGTTTTTATCGGGGACTTCCCGCGCAATGGAACCGTTACCTGCCGGTACAAGGTGGCAGTATCAGGAGATGCAGCAAAACAGACCTATCCCGTAGATATTGCGGTCACCTATGAAAACCGGGACGGTGATATCGTTACCTCCGCGACAGATACGGTGGGTATTCCCATTGGGGGGAAACTGACGTTTTCTATAGCCTCAGCCCCTGCCCAAGTAAGTCCGGACTCCGACAATGTAATTACTGTCGAGTACAGGAATAACGGGGATACGACGGCCTATCATTCACAGGCAAGGATCTCCGCAGTTGACCCATTTACCAGCTCAGATGATACCACCTATCTCGGGGATTTAAAACCCGGCGAAAAGGCCACAGCCCGGTATCAGATACACACCGGTGATGAAGCAGAGATCAAGACCTATCTGCTCGATGCAGAGATACGGTATCGGGATTCACTCGATAACAGCCAGGTGTCAGATACGTTTAAAATACCGGTTGCGGTTGAACCAAAACCTGCTTCAAGTGAGCTGGTCACGATGCTTCCGGCATTTCTTCTCATCGTAATCATCGGCATTGGCGCGGGGTATTATTTACTTGTAATGAGAAAGAAGAAGTGATGCTTGGATGGGATGGGGCTCTCCCTTTGCCTTCAGTCCGGACAATTGAGGAGATGCGGTCTGTCCTTGCCGATCCTTCGTGCGAGGCAAACGCCCCCCTCTATTTTATGTACCGTGATCTGGCAAAGTCAGATGCGGATCGTCAATGGCTGCGCAGTCATGAGCTGCGCTATGATCTTACGGTGATTCCTCCCTGTACACTCAGCGGCGAATGGGTGAAGACCAAAGGACATTATCACCCGAAAAATCCGGTAGGGTCAGGCTATCCGGAAGTCTATGAGGTATTGGAAGGCGAAGCGAAGTACCTGCTCCAGTCGCGGAGGCTGGATGATGTGGTAATGATCTCTGCACATGAGGGCGACATCGTCATTATCCCCCCGGAGTATGGGCATATCTCCATCAATCCTTCTGCTGACAAGACTCTTGCAATGGCTAATATTGTTTCTACCGCATTCGAGAGCGAGTATGGTGAATACGAGACTCTCCACGGGGCTGCGTATTATGCAATGAGTAATGGCAGCCTGAAGAAAAATCCCTATTATCCGAAGATACCCGAGCTCCGGTATCCCGGCACCCCCTGGAGATCCACAGTAAGCCGGTTCTGCAGGGGGCCCCTTTACAATCTTATCGGGGATGAGGCCGGGCTCAGGTTTCTCAATTTCCCGGAACAATATCCCGGCATTTTTGCAGATCTGCTAAAAGGTTAGGTGCTGAGAGCCGCTTGTGCTCGCTTTTTTTCACCAATGCAAGGACTTTTTCTTCAGTGGGCGTTGCTGCCTTCCACTGGTGTTGCTCAAGAGCCCGTAACGCTGCATCGATCTCGGCATAGGAAAGCCCGATCTCCCGTTCGTCACTCTGGCCTTCCCATAACCCGGCAGACGGGGCTTTTTTCAGGATAGGATCCGGGATGTCCAGTTCCCGTGCTGCTTCATAGACTTCGTCCTTATACAGGTGAAGGATCGGCTGGAGGTCAGCTGCATTATCCCCGTATTTGGTGCAGTAGCCGAGCATATACTCGCTCCGGTTGGATGTCCCGCAGACCAGCCGGTGATCGAGATTGGCATAATAATAGACTACAGCCATCCGTATCCGCGCCATAAGGTTCCCGGTCAGGTACCGGGATCCGGTATATCCCGTCATGGCCCGGAATCCTTCAAGCATCGGTTCAATACTGACTACCCTGTGTTCCATACCAAGCCGTCCACAGAGTGTTGCAGCATCTTTGCAGTCTTCAGGATTACTGATTGCAGAGGGAAGTGAAAGCCCAAGTACCTTTTCAGGGCCGATCGCCCGGCAGCAGAACGTTGCTGCTACCGCAGAGTCTACACCCCCGCTCACGCCGATGACAATACCCGTGCATCCGCTGTTCCAGTAAGCGTACCGGATCATCTGTTCGATCTGTCCCAACCTGCACCCAAGATCTGTTGCCATGCGTATTCTTCCGGTTATTATTCTTCCGGTTATACTAGATGAATGAACTTTTTCAACTGTTCGGTATCTCCCACTGCAATGAGAGCATCCCCTTCTAAAATGATCTCTTCTGCCTCCGGGGCGATGATTGAACGGCTCTGGCTCTCGATACCGATGATCCTGACTCCTGTTTTTCTGGTGAACCATTTCAGGGGTTTCGAGTACGATTTATTGGCATGTTTGAGGATCACCAGATCGCTGTTTGGCAGTTCGAGAAGAATGGTGGCAGAATCAGCAAGGATGATCCTCGCGATTGTCTGTCCCCCGATCATGGGCAGGAGGGCCACGTAATCCGCACCCGCCCGGTAGAGCTTTTCAACCGTTGCCGGTTCATTGGCACGGGCAAGGATCCGTATGTCCGGGTTGAGGTTCCGGGTCATGAGCGTGGTAAAAATATTCACATCGTCATCGTTTAAGGCAACAATACAGAACCGTGCTTCTTCAATGCGGGCCTTTTTTAATACACTCTCATCCTCAGCATTGCCGATAACCTGTTCTACGGCATGTTGTTTTGAATCCACTACTATGCAGGTGACGCCGGATGCATGGAGTTCCTGGTACGCACCGGCACCGACATCCCCATATCCTGCGATCACCGCAAAAGCGTCTGAACATCCATCGGCATTGAACTCTTCCCGGATCGCAGTGACAATGGATTCTGCCCGGCCAAAAAGGAAGAGGGAGGTCGTGTTGTCGACAATGATATCGTGAGTGGGTTCAGGAACGAATTTCCCGGCTTTCCAGAGGAACGGAACAATTATGCCGAATCGTTCAAAGAGCTGAAGTGCTGACAGGGGGCGGAATGCCGCCCTGCACCCGGAAACCACCGGAATGTTGATGAGCCTGAGTTCCTGTTCTGCTGTGTGCTCGAGATTGATGTTGATCCTGTCCAGCCCGGGAATTTCCGGCTCTGCATCCCCGCTCGGGTTGAGGACGGCATGGCGTGCTAGGATCCTCCCGGTTGCGTGTTTGGGGGACAGTACGTAATCCGCTCCTGCATACCGGAGATATCGTTCAAAGGAGAGCTTGTCCACAACGGAAATGATCTTTCCTTTCACCCGTTCACGAATGCCGAGGACAATACTAGCGGTCTGCCGTTCATCTTTGCAGATTACGATATACTTTGCCTTATCGATGTGTGCAGCCGCCCATGTTGAGGGATCGGTATAATCCCCCCAGACAACGTAGGCACGTTTCCGGTAATGCGTGGCAATCTCAAGAGCGATTGCCTTGTCCTGTTCAATGATCACGATATCGTGTTCTGAGATCGTGAGGCTGTCAATAACCGAACGGGTGAGCTCATCATATCCCATCACAACGGTATGCCCTGACAGCACATGCGGGGTTTTTCGTGGGGGGGCGGGTGCAAGGAGGGCGGTAAGATACGGGGCGAGAAGAAGCGGGATAACGACGAAGATCATGATCACCCCTGACAACATAATCTGGATTGTCAGGAACATCGTAAGATCATTGGAAAACGGGAGCAGCCAGCCGAATCCCACCGTTGTCATCGATTCGACCACAAACAGCAGCGCCTGAGGCCATGAGAGCGGTTTGTTCTCAAGCACCGGATATACCGTGTGGAAGATGTACGTATAGAGGGCGATGAGCATGGCAAACGCAAAAAAATAAATGGATATCTGGATACCCGGCGAATTCCTGATCACCCGCCATATCCGCCCTCGTTTAGGCTGTGCCATCTTTCACCTCACTCTGTATTGAACCGTTATTGCAACACCTTTGCTGGTATTCCGCGAACCATTCACACGCATGGATGAGACCTGCGATTCCCAGGAGGGATACTGCCAGGTTTTCTCCCAGATTCAGGAGTGCGTATTTTGTTGCAGGATGATTATTTGTAAAGCTTTCCAGCATAGTGACCGTATCCTTGTGCAGTTCGTCTCCCTGTTCCGGGCTGAGTGCCGGTTCATCGCCAAACCCGCAGATTCCGGTATACAGGGATATTTCTGCTGCAGTGACTGATATGAACGGACAGATCCGGGGAATTGTTTCCGGACATGGTTTTCCGCTCAGCTTCTCCACCTCCCCCCGGATGATGCTCTCCAGCACCGCACCCGCTACATCATCGACAGAGAAACCCCGTGCAATTTTTGTGATCCCGTGTTGTTGAGCAACCTTTTCGAGCAGAAGGAAGTGATGGGAGTTACCATCGCAGGAAGCAGAAGGTTCTCCCGTTCTCTGCGTGACAGTATCAACCCCCTCACCTGATTTTCCCCCCCACGACCCCGTAATACATTCTGTATCCAGCCGCTCTGCAATCCGCTTAAGGTGTAATGTGTCGGTGGGATCACTCGTTCCGTCATCGATCATAATAGCGCTGATCCTTATATCGCGGCGCTCTGCGGTAAGTTTTTTTAAAAAATACAGGAGCGCGCTGCTGCTCTTATCGATGGAGAGGGGAACTGCGATGTGATCGCCGGATTTGAGCCAGCCCTGTGCACGTATCACCTTTTTTGCCTTTGCTTCAACATCGGCAATAATGTGCTGATCGCAGAGATGCAGCCCCGAATAGGGCTGGAAAACCATTGCATCACGGGGACACTTGCTGCACTGCATACATCTGACCTGTTTTATTCTGGAGAATAAAAGATGTTTAAGGTTGTCATGAATCGTTCCAGATAGTTAATAAGGAGTGATTTTATAGTCCGGGACATCACCACTTTAACGATTATGGCTGTCTCTGCGGAACACATCCGCACCCTGCATAAATACGAAAAGACCATTCTTTCGGTGCTTGAGCGCCAGATGTCACGCTATTCCTGGGTTCCCCTGGAACAACTCATAACCAGTACCGGATTCGCAGAATCCGAAGTGAATTACCGGTTAGCCCGCCTGATCGAGTGGGGCATGGTCCGGTTCAACCCGGTACCCTACGATGGGTATGCCCTTGTTTTTGGGGGATATGACACGCTTGCACTTGCAAGTCTCACCCGGAAAGGGATTATATCGGCTCTGGGGGCCCCGCTTGGGGAAGGCAAGGAATCAGTTGTCTATGAGGCTCTGGGTCTCGGGCCGGTTGCCATCAAGTTCCACCGGATTGGGAGCCGATCCTTCAATTCAGCACGGGTCAACCGGGAGTACATGGCCGAGGGGCATTGTCCCTGGCTCATCGCATCGAAGCTCTCTGCCGAACGGGAGTATAAGGCATTGGTAGCTCTTCACCCGAAGGTCAGCGTTCCGCTCCCCATCGCACAGAACCGGCATACCGTCGTGATGGCGCTTATCCGGGGAGCGAACCTCAGCCGCTGTCGGCTGGAAGCTCCTGCCGCTGTGCTGGATGAGATCCTGGCAAATGTCCATAATGCCTACCATGCCGGGGTCATCCATGCCGATCTCTCGGAATATAACATACTTATGGAAGACGGCAGGTGCGTGTTCATCGACTGGCCCCAGTGGATAGAGACCACTCACCCGAATGCAGAAACCATCCTTAACCGGGATATTGATAACATCCTCACGTATTTTAAACGGAAATACCAACTCACGTATGACCGTGAGGATGCGATTCAATGCGTGACCGGCTGAACGTTTTTGGCATCGATATCATCAAGGGATCGGTGAGATCGCGTACCCGCAGGCCGGTCTATGCCCTGGTCCGGATGCAAGGCCCGACGATCGTCAGCGAATCCGAAGTTTCGCTGTACCGGCTTTTCCGTATGCTGAGGGAGGAACAACCCGATATCCTTGCCGTTGACAGCCTGCAGGAAATTGCTGCGGACCAGCGCGAACTCTACTTCTTTTTGCAGGGTCTGCCCCCGCAGACCCGGCTCGTTCAGGTAACCGGGGGTGAGCGCAAAGAGACGCTTGGTAAGGTTGCAGCCCGGTACAATATCAGTTTCAACCGGTTCGATCCCTTTGCGGAAGCCCGGACAACCGCACAGGTTGCCTCGCTTGGTGCGGGTGCCGAAGTGATCGCGTTTGAGAACGAGAGCGAGATCATCGTGAGCCGGCACCGCTCACCGGGAAAGGGCGGGTGGAGCCAGAACCGGTACGTGCGAAAGATTCACGGTGCGGTCCAACTCAAGGGGCGGGAGATCGAGCAGGCGCTTGTCGCAGCCGGGCTGAGGTATGACAAGAAAGAGACCCGGGCATTCGGCGGGTGCAGCCGGGTGGTATTCCGGGTCTTTACTACCCGGGACCAGGTCCCCGTTTCAACCTACCGGGGCTCCGATGTGCAGGTGCGGATCAATGGCAAGCGGCTCGAACGGATCCGTTATCGCCCGCTCTCGGGAAAGCCGCGGTACCTGATTGTCGGGATCGACCCGGGGACTACTACTGCTTTTGCCGCATTGGATCTCGATGGGAACCTGTTGCATCTCCAGAGCTCCCGGCAGATGAATATGGGGGATGTGATCGAGTCACTCTACAAAGTGGGAAAACCCCTCATCATTGCATCCGATGTGCAGGATATGCCCTTTTCTGTCGAGAAGATCCGCCGGGCGTTCAGCGCGATTGCCTATACCCCGAAACAGGACGTGAGTGTCGAGACCAAGCTGGAGCTTACCGCACCATTCTCCTATGGAAATGATCACGAGCGGGACGCGCTCTCAGCAGCTCTCGATGCATACCGCCAGTACCGGCACAAGTTCCAGAACCTGATAAAGCGGATTCCCCCGGGCCACGATCTCGATGAAGTCCGGGCACGGGTGATCCGCGGGCAGTCGCTGGAACATGTGCTCGGCGAGATGAATGATGTCCCTCCCCCTGCCCTCCAACGGGAAGCGCCTCCTGTCCGTGTTGAAGAAAAACATGATGAACGGGTGCGGATGCTGGACGGGATGGTTAAGCGACTCCGCACGTTTGTTGCAGAACTGCAGGAAGAGTGCAAGGGAAAAGATTACGAGATCCATCGCCTGCAGGCACGTATCCGGAAGGTCCATACCTCCCGGGATGCCGAGCTGGCAAAGGATACCGAGGTAATAAAAAAGGATGCAGTTATCTCCAGCTTAAAAAAACATTTACGAAAAGAGGAACGCCATAACCGGAACCTTGCCAAACGGCTGGCACGGATCAAACAGTTCGCGGAACTTTCCATGGATGGCGAGGTGCTTCCGGTGAAGGTGATGGACGCGCTGACAAAAGACAGTCTTCGAAAACTTGCGGATGATGTGGGAATCGAGGAGGGAGATATTGTCTTTGTCACCCGGATCGACGGCTGGGGCAGGAGCGTTGTGAAGGATCTTGCCGAAATGCGGGTGAAAGCCGTGGTTGTCGGGGTCGCAGTTCTTGCCGGGAGCGATCCGCTGCTCCTTCCTGCATTTCGTGAAGCCGGTGTGCCCCTGCTGACCGATAAGGAGGCGGGCGTCCAGGTGCGGGGAAAGCAGGGACTCTGTGGTAAGGATGCGCTGGATATGGCACTGCTCCAGTGGCAGGGAGTACAGATCCGGCATGAGCGGGAGAAAAAGACGGAAATGATTGAGCACATCTTCAAGGAGTATAAGAGCGAACGGGGTAAGGAGGTAAAAAAGAGTGGATGACCGCGAGCTCCTGAACGTGGTGATGGGTGTAGTCGGGCGGGAGAACTGCCTTGATGATTGTGCTGAGCTGCCCTGTGGTGAACAGATCATGGTAGTGACTACCGATATGCTCCACCGGACTACCGATTTTGTCGAAGGAATGACCGACTGGCAGGCCGGCTGGATGAGTGCTGCAGTCACCCTCTCGGATATCGCCAGCATGGGTGCAGCCCCGAAATATCTCCTTATCGCCGTAGGGCTTGATGACTGGAAGTCCCTGTCGGGTGTGATGCAGGGTGCACAGGACTGCTGCAAAAAATACGGTGCGGCAATCATTGGTGGCGATATCGACCGGCACGGGGAGCTTACAATAGTAACGACCGGTATGGGACTTGTCGACAAAGACTCTATTGTGCGGCGGAAGGGTGCCCGGCCGGGCGATCTGGTCTGTATCACCGGTACGCCCGGGCAGGCGCAGGCATGGCTTGACGGGTATCTCCAGTTTGAAAAGGCGCTCTTTGAGCCGCAGCCCCGGGTTGAGGAAGGCCAGCGTCTCGGCCGGGCCGGTGTCAGTGCAATGATGGACGACAGCGATGGGATCGCTCTCTCTCTCTATGATTTGGCAAGCGTGAACGGGTGCGGATTTGCAATCGATACGGCAAAACTGCCCCTTGCTGCCGGTATACCCTTTGAGCAGGCACGCGAACTCGCGCTCCATGGCGGCGGGGATTATGAATTGATCTTCACGCTCTCCCCCGACAAATTCCCTGTTGCTGGTGTGCCTTCGACGGTGATCGGAACCGTAGTGGCAGAAAAAACGGTTACCGCTGATGGCCGGCCGCTTGCAAAACGCGGATACCAGCACCGGTGGGAATAATTTTTACCCAAATCACCGGCGCATTAATTACGATCAACACGAGACATCTCTCTACATAAGGACAAGGAACCGCATGGAATCGCTGGAAAGTAAGCTGGACCGGTTATCCCCCGATCAGCGCAGGGAAGTTGAAGATTTTGTGGATTTCTTACTCCACCGGTCAGGTTCCCCGCAGGAAACGTCCGGTCCGATTACGGCAAATACACTGGTTTTTAAGGCTGTCCCTCCCGTGGTGATCCCGGTGATGGCCCCCCTGATCGTTCAGGAAACCCCGCGGGTTGTGGTGCATGAGCAGAATCTCCGGCAGGAAGAACCACCCCCGCCGGGAATTCCAGAAGAGTATTCTTCCCCGATACAAGAGATTACCGTCGAGGTTGAGGACCGGATTACCCGGGACTACATGGATTACGGCCAGTTCGAGCAGCAGCCGTCTCCTGCAACCGAAGCGGTAAAAAAAGTCAAAGCGAAACTGATCCAGAAGAGCGAGCAGGACACGTCCCGCCACCTGCTTGACTGGATTGATTAATTCTGTCATGTTTTTTTTCAGAATTTTATGATCCAACCACTCCTGAGTCTTTTGTACATAACTTTCAATGATGATAGTGCCATCGCACCTGAAATTATCGCGAGGGTAGCACCATTTTTATCCGACACGATCCGGGTCATCAAATGAAAGCAGGTCCCCGTGCAACGGACTTTCAGAAAAAAATGAGAGAAAAAGATGGACTCGACGGGATTTGAACCCGTCAAATCGCGAGGGCTCTGCCCTTCGAACCCGGCACGACCTCTGTCGTGAAATGAACCGTAAAATAAATCCCGATCGCGTTACAGTGGCGTTCAGAAAAAATTGAGAGAAAACGAGTGGACTCGACGGGATTTGAACCCGTGGCCTTCACGTTGCAAACGTGACGATCTACCCCTGATCTACGAGCCCTGCAATGCTATTTGCGGCATACTATTTTTCCGCCTATCCCATATAGTTGTTACTGTTGTTTTGGTAAAAACCGGCCTTTTTTGCATAAGAAACGGGCCTCCTCCCAGAAAAAAGAACGAATTATCTATTTTGTGATCTTCTGGTTGTCACTCTTTTTTAGCCTTCATTACATGGGAAAATATTGTGGCTCCCGCCGCGATCATTGCGGTAATTACCCCGATTATGGCAACAACAATGCTCGAGTTTTCGAACAATCCCTTGGCCTGCGTAGGCTCAGCCGTTACCACCGGTACTATGATCGACACCGGTGTCGCGGCTGCCTGGACCTGGTTCAGGGGGGGAAGAGTCCCGAATGCATGGGATGTCTGACCCGGGATTACATAGATACTCCCCTCGTAATCATAGTACCCGCTCTGGGTAAGCCGGATGATGTGAGTCCCCTGCTGGATTCCGGTCAGGTTTGCCGGGGTTGTCCCGTAATATATCCCGTCAATGAGGATACTGGCCCCGGGGGGAGATGAGTACGCCGTCACGTTTCCTGTTGTTGGTATGGGTGTTTCTGATGGAACAGGAGGGGGAGTCGTAATGGAGGTTTCCGGCAGGGCGGTCATTACCGTGGTTTGTTGGGGAGTGACCAGTGTTGTCGGAATAGGAGCGGGTACAGGCAGTAACCGGGTTATCAGCCGGTCAAGGATGGTATCGGCTGTCCCGCCGTTCATGTATGACGGGACGGGTCTTGTTGTCCACTCGATCACGTACCCCTTCCCGTACGTGCCGTAAAGAAGGGCAGGCATCCCGGTATCATAATTCAGTACCGTAACAGAACCGTTCCGGGTAACCACCTGCCCGTTTTCGGGTGCTGCACCCTGCAATGAAAACCGGGTCGGCAGCCCCGCAAAAATTTCTTTGGAAGCAGCAGCAGTTGGATCGGATACTTCAAGAAATTGCCCGCCCGGGACAGTTCCGTTATTGTAAGCCGGCAGGCTTGCATTAAAAAGACGGTTACAGGGATACGTGACAACAAGGATTTTACCCTCTGCTACTGCCGCCTCGATCTTCGCCGCAGTTGACAGGCTAAAGGTATCTTCTCCGCCAAGAATGATCACATCTGCGGAAGGCTGGATGAAACGGGTTATGTTGCTGTCAAGATCGGTTCCTGCGGATCCCGGAATCGACTGCAGAACCACAACCGAATCATTGTGAAGCACCGTATCGAACCCGGAATTTGTACCATAGAGGGTGACATTATAGGCGCTGACCGGTAGTATGATTATCAGAATTGCAAAGAAAATTACTATTGATGTGGTATATGATCCGCTTACGCGTGACATTTGTCTCTCCCTGTCTTCTGGTTGATCCGCTTTAGTGAAGTAAATAAGTACGTTGTCAGGAAGTGTGATAAATCCGTTTTGGCATGGTGCCCCATCCGGCTCTGCAAACGTTATAAAAAAATAACAATAAGGACATTCACGCGTTTTTTATTGACACAACCTGCACTGCCGGATCGCGAGAAAAAACAGATGAAAAGAACCCGGAATATGGACCCGGCGGGATTTGAACCCGCGGCCTCTACGTTGCGAACGTAGCGATCTACCCCTGATCTACGAGCCCGCTTTTTGTGGCATACAATTTTTCAGCGCAGGGGATATAGTTGTTGCTATCCCTCGAACACCCGCTATCGCATCGTATGACAAGATGTCGTGAAAAAATGATGGCGTATCAGAGAATGATCTCGATATCGAGTTTCTCTGCAAGTTCCTTATACCGGTTCCGTATGGTGACCTCAGTGACACCTGCCACTTCTGCCACTTCGCGCTGGGTGCGTCGTTCTCCCCCGAGAATCGAGGAGATATAAATTGCGGCTGCTGCAACACCGGTCGGGCCCCTGCCGCTGGTCAACTCGCGTTCCCCGGCCTGCCTGAGAATCTCTACTGCGCGGCTCTGGACTTCTCCTTTGAGGGTAAGTCCCGAGCAGAAGCGCGGCACGTAATCGATGGGAGAAGTCGGGAGGAGCTTTAATCCGAGTTCACGGGAGATGAAACGGTATGTCCTTCCAATCTCTTTTCTCGACACACGCGACACTTCGGCGATCTCATCAAGGGTTCTTGGCACATTACACTGCCGGCAGGCCGCGTAGAGGGCTGCTGCTGCCACTCCCTCAATGCTCCGCCCACGGATCAGGTTCTTGTCCACCGCGTCACGGTACACGACTGCTGCGGTCTCACGGACATTTCGTGGGAGGCCGAGAGCCGATGCCATCCGGTCAAGTTCGGACAGTGCAAATGCAAGGTTGCGTTCGGTTGCATTGCTCACACGGATACGGCGCTGCCACTTGCGGAGCCGGTAGAGCTGTGCCCGGTTCTTGGACGAGATTGCCCGGCCATAGCTGTCGCGGTTGCGCCAGTCGATCATGGTCGAGAGACCTTTGTCGTGGATGGTAAAGGTCATCGGAGCGCCAACCCGTGAGCGCTTCATGCGCTGGTCATGGTCAAACGCACGCCACTCGGGACCCCGGTCGATAAAATCATCATCGAGTACAAGTCCGCAGCTCTGGCAGACCAGCTCCGCCCGCTCGTAATCGTGAACGAGCTGTCGCCCGCCGCACTCAGGACAGACCGTCTCGGTATGGTTCTCTGCTTTCTTCTCTGTCTCTTTCTGCTTTGTCCGCGACTTGAGCGCTTCCCTCTCACTCTGGAGAGTTTTTAATTTCTCAACTTCTGTCATCCACATTCCCCATTACTACTTTTTCTTAATGGCACAAACCGATGTTTTGTGGTATTGCGATCTCATTTTGCGAAGAGTTTCTCGTTGGGCAGAATTGCGCATTTCTCACGGCAGAGGACCGCAGCATATGGTGCTTTCACATTGCCAAAAAGATCCAGGATTTTCCCAACCGGTTTCATCCGCTTGTCAGTCACTTCACTGTATAATGCGGGCAGCTGGCCGGCATCGCACTGGATAATGAGCATCCGACTGCCAACGGTGCTCAACGCTCGACCAACAACCTTCATGCAAACAACCTCACAAACGCAATATTACTGAAATAATTTAGTAATCTATATATATTCAACAGCACGGTATTTAAACGTTCCGTGAAAGTATAAATAGAATTTTTAGGAACCAAGGATTTGGTCGATATTTAAAGATATAACCTCTCTGCTCTCCGCATCGGTCAGTCCGGCTCCTTTTGCCACAATAAATTTTTCCTGTCCGGTCAGAATATCGTGCGGAGCATGCGCGTCAGAGTCAACCACGAGCTGGCAGCCTGCCTGCCGTGCGATCTGTGCCACGTGCCCGTTCGTCCGGTTGTGCCCGCCCCGTGAGGTGAGTTCAATGGCGATCCCGTTCTTTGCAGCGAGCCGTGCATCCTTAATGGTAATGAGTCCCGGATGAGCAAGCACGTTTACGTACCTGCACCCGCAGGCGGCATGGTTTGTCCCGGGGGCTACCGGTTCAACCGGTGTTTCACCGTGAACGATAACAATGTCTGCCCCCAGCTCCTTTGCAGATTTTGCAAGACCTGCAATCTGGGTGGGTGGAACGTGGGTGAGCTCAACCCCGCAGAGTAACCGGACCCCATAGATCTGTGCAGAGTCCCGTACCCTTGCCAGGGTTGCAAGTATCTCTTCGGTATTGGAAGTGTCAGCGTGATCCGTGATCGCGACGGTAGTGTAACCGATCACCGCCATCCGCCGGATTAATTCAATCGGGAGCATCTCCCCGTCAGAGAGAATGGTGTGGGTATGCAGATCGTACATGCGTTTACCGCCCCTTATCCATCTTCTGGGCCACTTTTTTTATGAGTACTTCTTTTTTATCGGGCCACTCGGCAACAATACGACCTTCATGGCGCTCCCAGTGTGCGGGATGGTGTTGCTCTTCTATCCGGAATTTCACTCCCATTTTCCGCAGGGAGCGTTCAATATCCGCAAGAACCGGCCCCTTGGCTGCCAGACTGCGCGGAACCCTCCTCCCCTCACCGCGTGTATACCCTGCATTGAAGTAGCAGGGATAAAGAATGCACTCCCCTTCTACCATTACATGAGGGTTTGTGGGTCAAGGTATAAACAGTGTACGCTCCCAATTTGTTACATGCATCATATCGACGTCAGGATTGAGAAGGATGTATACGACGTCAACAACACTCTGGCCAGCCAGAACGCACAGCACCTGAAGGCACACGGAGTCCGGGCGTTTGACCTCCTTGGGGCGATCGGTTCGGGTAAGACCGCGCTCATCGAACGCTTGGTCCCGCTGCTCAACAAAAAAGGTTTGAGGGCAGGTGCAATTGCCGGTGACGTATACGGAGACGATGATTTTAAACGGATTGTCGCACTGGGAATCCCTGCGTTCAATGCGAATACCGGCAAAGAATGTCATCTCGATGCCCACCTGGTCGAACACGCGATCGATCATCTGCCCCTGGACGATATCGATGTGCTTTTCATCGAAAATGTAGGTAACATGGTCTGCCCTACTGATTTCCGGCTTGGTGCTGAGAAGCGGATCGTTGTGGTGAGTTCAACGGAAGGGGATGATGTGGTGAACAAGCACCCGATGATGTTCCGGGACTGCACAATCGGGGTAATCAATAAAGTAGATCTTGCACCGCTCGTTGGGGCAAACCTTGACCGGATGCAATCAGATATCAGGAGGTACAATCCTTCTATGCCCGTGTTCCGGACAAACTTAAAAACCGGGGATGGGGTTGCCGCATTACTCGACAGCATTCTGGCATAAATTTCCGGGATTATAACCAATTCTTATTGCAGGGCATTCCGGAAAAGTTACTCATGCAAAATTTTTAAAAATGCTGACAGCGGAAAATGCGGCCATCGGGAAATACTATAAATAATTCTGAAGGGAATATATAGAGCACCATCTTTTAGGAATACCATTCCGGGAAGATTTTATAGAGAGTGACACCATGCAGTGGCAGGGAGAATCAGTACGTAAGGTAACCGGTGGCAGGCGCCGTCCGGCAGCAATGAAGCGGAGAGCGGAAATCGGTCTTGCACCGGCAGACACCCATATCGGGGAAGACCGCAGGAAGATCATCCGCACGTATGGCGGAAACGACAAGGTCCGGGCACTTAAGGCATCTTTTGCGAATGTGACCAACCCCGCAAACGGCGAAACCAAGAAAGTGAAGATTGAAAAGGTCGAGGAAAACGGTGCAAACCCGAACTACGTCCGCCGGAACCTGCTCACCAAGGGCGCTGTTATCAAAACCGAGATCGGACACGCCCGCATTATGAGCCGCCCTGGCCAGGACGGCGTTATCAACGCAGTGTTGCTCGCATAATCAATAACAGACCAGCAATCTTTTTTCTTTCTGACGTGCATACTCTAGCTATGCGAAGGATCTGTTATCGTTTCCCCCAGCGGGTGGATCTCTCATTTGCGATGGGGATGCCTTTTAATGAAACGCTCAGGTATATTGCCGATCTGGATAATCATGAGTCAACCAAGACGACCGGAAAAGAGCTTGTCAGGGTAAAAACCCGGGTAGAAATCGCACTTGACCGGGCAACGTTTGGCGAGATTACTCCTGAAGTTTTACGCCCGGGTGTAATCACAGAAGCTGTTGATTTAAAATGCTCTGTACTTGCCCTTGCCCTGCGCGGCGGGGGGAAAGTTCCCATTGCAAACGATGTCTTCTTCCTTCGCCTGACCGATCAGGTGTCCCGCACCGACATCGATATCGCAAAGGAAGGCAGCGGTGAAGGATTAGATGCGCTCGATATGAAGAATATTCTCTTGGGTACTGCCAAGTGACACTCCGGATTACGGTCGCTGCACCGTTCAAGCACACCCGTAAGGCCGGCATGCGAAAAAATGAGCTGGTCTATTATTTCGCGCTCGACCGGAAATGGATGAGTACCGACCAGGCAAACCAGTTCCTGCGGCGTGCAGAAGAAGACGGTCTTTTGAGTCTCGAAAATGGTATATTTACCCCCCGTTTCGATCTTACTGCAATTACCATCCCTATTGGCTTCAAACCGACTTCAGCCATCTTTGAACGCAATGATCCGGCCCAGGAACTTATCGGAAGGATAGCTAAAGCCACAACAATGCAGGAAACGGATATCGTTGCAGAGATGAACCGGACGATCAGGGATGAGTTTGACAGTCACCTTCTGCCTCCGGCGGCCCTAATCCTTCTTGCAAAAAAATATGGGGTCCTCTTTGAAGACCTGTCTGATGCGCTTATGCAGAGTGTGAAGAAAGGCTGAATCCTTCCTTTTTATAGATTATTGGTCTGTATCAAATCCCAAATCAGCAGAGCACAAAGTATTTCGCCCATTTATTCAAGATCTATCCGTAATAATGTCGGGGTTTTGACTTATGAGACGAAAAAACGATCCGTGGGATAAGCCATGGGTGACCATTGCAGCAGTTGCAGGGATCATCGCAGTTGTTATCATGGCGCTCGTGTTTTTTTTGAGCAGCGGGAATACCGGGGGGCCAGCCACACCCGGGCAAAGCACTCCCGCGCAGGCAACACCGGGAGCTTCTGGCACGTCTGCGCCGTCTACGACCCTTTCAGGAGCCAGTATAAGGGCAGAAGCGATCAAAGAGACCCCCACAGCCACTGTCCCGGATACCGGGGCTTTTGTCAGGGTGAGCTACATTGGGGGGTTTGCCGGGACCTATGGGATAAACGGGGAGATGTTGACCGTGAGAGATTCCGGTGAACAGGTATTCCCGCTCAATGCTACTACAGGGACTGTATCAGCAACATTCCACAAGGAAGATGCTTCCACCCGCCACGAGATTATCGTTGAAATCTACAAGAACGGCAAGGCACTCATGTTTGCCAGGAATACCTCTGCTTATGGGGAAGTGAGTGTCAAATCCCAAGTATAATCTGTTTTTTAAACGTTTGATAAAATCGTAAAAAAGAATTGGTATCTTATCTTTTGCCGCGGGCTTTTGCTGCAGCTTTTTCAGCCTTCTCCCCTTCAATTTTCGGGAAGAGTTCATCGAGAGTTTTCTCTCCATAGGCAGTTACGCTTGCATTTATCTGAACGAAATCCTGGGTGATCTCACTGGACCGGACCGTCTTTCTCCGGCGTTCTCCATCCATGCTGGGGTGAAATCCGATTCCGCCTGCAAGGAGCAGGTTCCTGCGGCCTGCGCCGGGGATACCCTTCTTTGCAGGGATGCCGGTCCTGTCCGAGGCACCGGTGATCTTGATCTTGTATCCCGCAAGTCCGATCGGGGCTCCATCTAATTCATCGCCAATTCGCTTGCCAACGATCGACCCTGCCGCGCCACCGCTGGCGTCGACATTGTAGGCGCGACCGGTCTTGGGGTCTGATACTACGACTTTTAAGTCCACCATTCAAATCTCTCCTTATTGGTTTTTTTTCCAGAAAAAACCAGGTTTCTGGATTTTTTCACGTCTCGAACTGCCGGCTCGATCGCCTACACATGAGAAGTACCCATTTTATTATACTGGTGCGCTATTAAACCCTCGTGTCATTTCGGGTAATGCCTTTTCATTTACCCCAGAAGGGTTCGGTTTTCCTTCGCATCGATGTGAACTCTTCCAGGATCTCCCGTGTACTCGTGTTCAATGACTTGAGCATCTCCTTTTCCAGCACTTTTACGTGGCGCTCGGGAACATCCACAAAGAGGTCATCTCCCACGTTTAACTGTCTCCCGATCGTTGCGCCCTCAATCGAGATCGCCACTTCAAGTCCGGCATCCGCTTCCCTTATGTTCTCCTGCCGGAGTTGCATGGATTTGAGATGGCCGACTTTCTTTCCATCAAGCTTGACCAGGTTAACATCATTGCGCAGCTTCCCTCCAAGAACCCGTACGCCCACAACTGCCGGATTGCTCTGCCGGAAGACGCAGTCGGGCATGAGGCGGATCTTTGCCGGCATCACTACATGTTCGAACCGCTGCTTGTCCAGGAGACGTTTCTGTTCATCGCGCCATGCAACGTACTGGTCGATGAGCTGGTAGATGACCCGGCCTTCGAAGACTTTCACCTGCGTATACAGCGGGTTTTTGAGAATCTCTGCGGCATCGGGAAGCAGGGGGGTGTTGAACGAGAGTAAGACGCGGAATACCGGGTTCTTTATTGTCTCTGTATCTATCAGGTCATGCCGGCTTACGGGGCCGACTTCCGCCCGCATCACACCAATCTCCTTTCCTTCAAGTTCCTTGCAGAGCGCTTCGAGTGCCCCGATGGTGTCAGCCTTGATGACGATGCCCTCTTCAGCAAGGTTGACGTGGATCTCGGTCATCTCCTTTTTGATCTTTGCTTCGATCTCATCGCGGTTGCCCCGGACTACAAAGAACGGAGAACCTGCAATCACCCCTTCCAGATCGGGTGCGGTGACCTTCACTCCTGCTGCTGCGACCACGGTCTTCTCACGTTCGAACCGGTCCTCAACAAGGATCTCTTTCATGGGTCGGGGTTTTAGAAGAGACCGGACCTTGGTAAAGATCACATCTCCCTGGGTGGCGACAGCAATTTCATCGCCAATCGAAAGGGTCCCGTCATACAGGATCACATCCAGGGTCGTTCCCAGTCCCCGCTCTTCTTTTACCTCAAGAACGGTACCGGCACCCGGACCTTCGACCACGAGAGTGAGTGCATCTCCCATGTAACGCTGGGCAAGCCCTATCATGACCATCAGCAGGTCACAGATTCCCTCACCGGTGTGAGCGCTGACGGGCACTATAGCGAGGTTGCGCTGGAAATCCGAGACCCGATCAAAACGATCCGCGGAAAAACCCAGTTCCGAGAGCTTACCAACCACTTCGTAGGTCTTGTTCTCCACATCCCCTATGACCCGGTCATTCTGCTTGGCAAACGATGCAAGGAACGACTCGTTTTCAAAGACTCTCCAGCCATGGATGCGATCGATCTTGGTTGCAGCGATCACAAAGGGTGTCTTGCAGGTGCGCAGGATCTGGAGTGCCTCGATCGTCTGCGGCTGGAATCCCTGGTTGATATCAACGACAAGGATTGCCATATCCGCAAGTGCACCACCACGGGCGCGGAGCGTAGTGAATGCGTGATGTCCGGGTGTATCGATAAAAAGCAGACCGGGAATGTTTATCGGTACTTTTCCCATCGTCCCGCTCAAAGCGCGGATCGCATCGATGGGAACAATGGTTGCACCGATGTGCTGGGTGATCGCGCCTACCTCTGAGCTCACAACCGAGGAACCACGTATCCGGTCGAGGAGCGAGGTCTTGCCATGATCCACGTGCCCCATAACGCAGACAATCGGCGTCCTTATCTTCGGGTTTCCCGCCATATACCCTCACCTTTCTTTGTCGTTTAGCTCTTTATCCGGGAGAAAAAAAGTCCCGCTTACCGTATTACCGCGTGTGCGCTCTCACGCCACACTTTCAAGGAATACCGTTCAGAGCCACCTGATATGTAATGGATGTCCGACCCTATTAATAGTCACCTTGTTCTCGGCAGCGTATTGATGAACACGGTATCGGGAACCGGGTCTGTACCGGTGTCCGTTTAAAGGTATAACCCCGAAGATTCAATAGGGATAGATTAATCAAAGCGAAGTGCAAATATAAAAGGGCAAATTGCCGGGGTGGGGTAGTTGGTCATCCTAGAGGATTGTGGATCCTCCGACCCGGGTTCGAATCTCGGCCCCGGCCTTGTTACTTCTCGTTAATGTTTCAATCTCTTTTTGGCCCAGATTGGGCTTATATTGTGAATGGTCGTTTACAGATAACAGATAATCCCGTTCTGCCTGAGTGCTCCAATACGGGGATCCTTTCTCATTTGCTCCAGAGTTTACCCCATTCGTGCGGAGAAATGCCCCCAGAACAACGATATGAAGATTGATTAGAGGGCACTGAAGTGCAACTCCATGTAACGTGAATGGGTGACAAAAATGAAAGAAACCCTATCAGAAATAAGTGGGGGTAACATCAATTTTTTTTAACATTTTTGACTAAGCGCGCAAATTGTGAGCTGGACGATCAGTAAGCATAATACCTATAGGTGCATAGTAGTGTTACTATGCAAGCAGCAAGTTCAATCTACATACGGGAGGATCTCAAAACACAACTGAGCTCCCTGAAACGCCATCCAAAAGAATCATACAACGATGTTATTGAGCGTTTGGTTACTCTCGCAGTCGATGATGAACCTCTCAGTGAAGAAGCTATACAGGGCCTGGAAGAATCTCTCCAGGAAGTCAGGCAGGGAAAATTAATTCCGGAAAAAGAGATCTTGAAGAAGTACGGTGTTAAATGAGCCCGTACCAGATCAAGTATACCCAACGGGCAGACCGTGATCTGAGTAAACTTCCGCTAGAAATCGCTCGGCAGGTTATCCAGAAAATTCATGATATCAGAGAGGAGCCTTATCGGTTCATTAAAAAAATAAAGGGATCAAATCCCAAGCACCCGGTATACTCCATCAGAATTCGCAGGGGAGTAAGAGCGTTTATTTCAATCCATGATGATGTTTTGATCATCCATGTTCTGGAAGTGGAACAGCGTAAGACTGCATATCGGGATTTTTAATTTTTAACGTCACACTCAAAACAGGCCTTCTTTTAATTTTCGATCGTTCTCCATCAGCACGGAGAAATGCCAACAGAACTGCAATTACAATGCATTTATTAAAATTCTATGGTTGACACAGCCACGAATAGCTGAATTTAATTCCGCGAATTCCATTCTAAAAAGTTTATATTCCGGTATAATACATTCGATATTCATGCAAAAAGCGGGTCGTGTCACAAGATCGGCTAAGATCTCAGTTGCTGAAATGTAACTGAGCGTTTTGTAATATCAATCATATCGAAACTGAATGTCGAATCAGTAAGAAAACGGGATGAAGAACCGCCCCGGGGGCGTTCCTTCGGGGCGGTAATGTTCATCGTGAAGTAGCCAGATTGCAGTACATTTTTGTACAACGACAAACAAAAATGTACATTATTCAGGGGAGTCCCTGCCGTCTGCAGCAGCCCTCGTGAGAATTCATATGGCACATCACAAGTATGTTCATGGCTATTCACCCCGCGAGTCGGAGCGACTCGCGGACCAGGCACAGACCCTCACGGGGCTCCTGCACGGTGACACCCGCTATCCCGCAGGTACCCGGGTGCTCGAAGCCGGTTGCGGGATTGGTGCCCAGACGGTGATCCTGGCACGGAACAGCCCCGGTGCCCTTATTACCTCGGTCGATATTTCGGAGGACTCGATACGGCGGGCGGAGGAAAAGATCCGGCAGGAAGGGATCACCAACGTGATGTTCCGGCTGGGGGATATTTTCCGGCTCCCGTTCGAACCGGAGAGTTTCGATCACATCTTTGTTTGTTTCGTGCTGGAACATCTCGCCGAACCGCAGCGGGCGCTGGAACAGCTCCGCCCGCTCCTGAAAGAGGGGGGAACTATTACCGTGATCGAAGGAGATCACGGCTCCACCTTCTTCCACCCGGAGGATCCGGATGCCCGCCGGGCTATCGACTGCCTTGTAAAACTCCAGCAGCAGGTGGGCGGCAATGCTCTGATCGGCAGGCAGCTCTATCCGCTGGTGTCCGGTGCAGGATATACAGATGTCCGTATCTCGCCCCGGATGGTCTATGTCGATGCCTCCCGCCCCGGGCTTGTTGAGGGATTCACGAAACTGACCTTCACGGCCATGGTTGAAGGAGTGGCCGATGAAGTACACCGGCAGGGACTGATGAGCCGGGATGCGTGGGACCGGGGGATAGCAGCGCTCTACCGCACCGCCGGACCGAACGGTGTCTTCTGCTACACCTTCTTTAAAGCCACCGCACGGAAATAAGGAAAACCATGAAGATCTCCATCATACTCGCCCATCCCGGAAAAGGGAGTTTCAACCATGCGATCGCGGACACCGCAACAACAGCCCTTCGCGAGGCTGGTCATTCGGTTACCGTGCATGATCTCTATGCGGAAAAGTTTGATCCCGTGCTCCCGAACAGGGAGATTTCCCGCGATGCCCCTCTCCCCGCTGAGATTGCAGCGCATTGCCGGGAGATCGCATCAGCGGATGGGATCGTAATCGTACACCCCAACTGGTGGGGGATGCCCCCGGCCATCATGAAAGGCTGGATTGACCGGGTCCTCCGGCCGGGTGTTGCATACCGCTTTGCAGAAACGGATTCCGGGGAAGGAATCCCGATAGGTCTTCTCACCGCAAAGGCGTTTATCGTCTTCAACACCTCCAATACTCCCGCCCTGCGGGAGCAGGAGGTTTTCGGCGACCCGCTCGGGCGGATCTGGAAGGACTGCATTGTCTCGTTCTGCGGGGTACCGCTCTTTTACCGGAAGATGTATGGCGTTATTGTCACCAGCACGGAGGAGCAGCGGAAAGCATGGCTGGCAGAAGTACGGAACCTGATCCTTAACACATTCCCCAAAAACTCCTGACAATCTCCCCGAATCTTTTTCATCCTGCCCATGTATACTCTCATGAGGTGAGGGAATGGATTTTTCTGACTGTGTAAAGTTTGCATCCGAGAATCCGGTCACTTATATCGCGACAGTAGAAGGCGACCAGCCGCGGGTCCGGGCATTTGCAATGTGGTTTTGTGACCAGACCGGATTTTATTACCACACCGGGACACCGAAGAGTGTCTGCCAGCAACTGAAGAAAAACCCGAACGTGGAGCTCTGCTTCTATGCTCCCGGATTTGGTGGGGGGACTATGATGCGGGTTTCTGGTAAGGTTGAATTCCTTAAAAATGAGGTGCTGGAGCGGCGGCTCTTCCGGGACCGGCCCTGGGTGAAGAACCTGATGGCAGCTGCCCCGAAAGGTGCAGAACTTGCCATGTTCCGGGTCGCCCACGGGGAAGCATATTTCTGGACAATGGCAGACAACATGCGGGAGCGGGATGTCCCCCGTGTGAAGTTCTGACCCATCTTTCTTCCGGCAGCACTTTCACACTGGACGCCCTTCCCCTTATTTTACCCAATATCGTACGTTGTTATACTGGAGTGACAATGGACAACACAGCACAGACCCGGAACATTGTAGATACCACCAGAGCCATGAACCGCTGCTGGACAGCATCATGGAACGAACCGGCATTCCGACAGTATATTCATCCCGATGCCGTGGCCATCGTACCGGCAACACCCGGGCGGCTCGAAGGGCAGGATGCTTACGTTGGCGGGTGGCGGGACTTCTGTGCGGCGGCAGTCATCCATGAGTGGAAAGAGACAGATCACAAAGTTCAGATCTATGCCGGCGGGAAAAGTGCCGTTGTCACGTACTTCTTCACCATTACGTTTGTGACTGGTGGACAGAAGCAGATCCTGCAGGGCAGGGACATGCTCTTTCTTGTTAAAGAGGGCAGGAAGTGGCTGGTCGCTGCCGACCAGTTTTCTCCGGAGCCGACGCAGGTCTGATACCGATCCTTCACATAAAAACCCTGTATCCCCGGCCGGACCAAAAACACAACCGGTATAAATGGTCGTATGAAAAATACTAGTGGAGAGATGCCATGGATTCCATCGTTCTTGTAGGCTACATCGCGGGCGCCCTCACCACGATCTCGTTTATCCCGCAGGTGGTCAGGGCATGGAAACTCAAGGAGACAAGGGATCTCTCACTTGCCATGCTCATTCTCTTTGCGGCCGGAATCCTTCTCTGGACGTGCTACGGGTTCTGGACGGAGTCGCTGCCCATTATAGCGGCAAACCTGATCACGTTTGTCCTGATTCTCGTGCTTCTCGGCCTGAAATGCCGGTACAAATAACTCTTTTTTATTGACGATTTGATACCGGGCCGTTATCCTGAAAGAATTAAATTCAAAGAAATTTTTTAAAAAAAAGATTATTGACGGGATACTAAGGGGAATGGTTAGTCCTCGAGAAGCACGAGGCAGCTGCCAATCTTGTCGTGCAGCCCCTGCCTTTTTTTGGTGAGCCCGATCATCAAAAACCCGATGAAGATGATTAAGGCGGAGATAAATTTCCCAAAGTGGCGGAGCGTGACCCGGGCAAATGTAGGTTTGTTGCCTTCCATATCGGTCACCATGATCCGCATCAGCACTTTACCGGGTGTTGCCTGGCTGCGGGAAGATTCGAACCCGGCGAAGTAGAGCCACGGGACAATGATGATGAGCATCCCGAACGCCGCTACAATGGGGGCGAGTGCCGCATCCGCCGTACCTGCCTCAGTAAGTTCGGATATCGGCGCACCCTGGGCCGAGAGATAATATGCATATTTTATCCCGTTTGTCAATGAGAAGAACGTGATCGTGACAATTCCAATAAGGAGGATGAGGATTGCATCAACAATAAACGCGATAAACCGCCTGCCAAGACCTGCATACACACCGACTTCCGGCCCCTCTTCCTCTTCAGGAACGATGACGGGCTTTACCGGAATAGATGCGATATCAAAACCGCACCACTGGCAGAATTTTCCCGATGCATCGGTCTCTTTTCCACATTTAGGACAGAACATTCCCTGTTACTCCTGATACATAACGTTAATCCGGGTGTCCTTTTTAATTTAACTGTTCTTTCCTGTCATTTTATGCAGGTTTACCTGCCGGAACCATGCGATGAGAAAAAACTATGCATGGGCGGGCAGATTTGTATCAGCAGCATTCCCGAGCACAAATCAGAAATATATTCAAATTTAAAGCAATTCCTATGAAATGCACCCTGTTCCTGCTGGCCGCACTCGTGCTTGCACTCTGTGCGCTCTCTGCCGGCTGCACGAGCCCGACACAGGCAGAGATCACACCGGTGGCTACACCCACTCCTCTGCCTACCCTGGTTACCACTTCAGTAGCAACCGTTGTGTCAACCCCTGTTGCGGTTGATACGCTGCCTCCCGAGCAGTTTGTGGATCTCCAGCTCACCAAAGAGCGTCCCGACTTTTCCCTTCACCTGCTGTATAATGGGGGTAAAGGAGAGATCTTTGTCCAGAATATTATGATGCGGGTCACCCGATCTGACGGGCAGGTCATCGAACAATACCTGAATGACATGCAGCGGAAACCCCGGCGCGGAGACGAGCTGATCATACAGGGCAGCAGGGGCAGTGACCGGGTCGAGGTCTTTGTGACCAGTGCAGGAAAAACGTATAAAGCGATCGACAAGCCGATGCTCACATCATCCATGTAAATATTTTTTTTAGTGATTCATCATTTGGTGCCACCAACCTTTAATGTCAGATATCAAATCAACAAATAGTTAACATTTTGTTGTCTGTAGTAAGCCTATTTTGATAATACCATACCCCCCTCTTGCGCCACCAGTCCCCCGTGGGGGACGGGGCGCATGGTGATTGGACGAGGTGGGTTACAGGTAATACGTCGTTATCGCAATCCGGGGGATGCCACAGTGGCGGGGGCGGAGGTGGAACCAAAGCCCCCAAGAACGTCTGATAAGTTTTCTCTTGGAGATGGCTTCTTAAAAAAACCGAAACAAAATCTTAATTGGTGGCTCTAATTAACGAATCACCATCTTTTTTTATCCTTATCCCGTGTGGTGTGATTTCCCGACCTTTTCAGCATACTTCTGGGTCAGGAACCCCAGAATGACAATAATACAGCCTGTTGCTGCGAGCACCAGCCATTGTTCGGGACCGGCAGTGCCAACAGCAAGCCGGGTGAGGAGGTTGAGCGGGTTTGACGGTAGTGCCAGTACAAAGAGGATCACGACCACCAGTGCTGTAGAGAAGATGAATTGTGCTGCTGTCCGCTCTCTGTAGTGCAGGGCCGTAAGAGTACCCAGCAGGATAAGGATAAGTGAAGTGATCACAACGTGTATCAGGATTAACCCGGCATTTTCAATGGCAATGCCATTTACCATGAGGAGCAGCAACCATGCCCCTGCCTGGATCGGCACCAGCAGCTCGCAGGCAAGCACTTTGCCCCAGACCATCTCTGAGAACGTGATCGGTGTCGAGATCAGTGTCTCTAAGGTCTCGTGTTGGTACTCCTCGGTAATGAGATCGATGACAAGCGCGGATGCAATGATCGCCGGCATAAAGACCAGCAGGGGAATTAAGAGTCCATATACAAACTCATAGAAGTCACCGCCCCCGCTGTTTTTCGGAACCTGGAGCGGGATCGGCTGTTCACTGAGCCGGAACGCCCGTACCTGTCGAAGATCCTTTTCGTATTTTAAGAAAATATCCTTGAGTTTCACATCGACAATTGCACTCTGGAGATCATTGGTCAATGTATAGAGCGTGATCTTGACCGGATCCTCTGCGGATGGGGGGGTGTCGGGCATATAGATCACTGCTGAAAGCTTTCGTTCTTTCAGTGCGGTGACTCCCGTAGAGAGATCCATCGGGTAGACCTGGAAATCCGGGCTGCTCTCAAGATATCCGAGCACTGCCGAATCATTGCCGGCATAGGCGATGTTGTACTTATACCGCGAATACTTCGAGAGTGAGGAAGGGTCATACATGGAGGTGAGCCCGACCATGAGGAACGAGGAGAACAGTGCGATGAAGAGCTGGAGCAGGACTGCGAGCAGGATCGTGCGCTCGTTGAACAATCCCCGGAACTCTTTCTTTGCGATAATTGACAGGTGACGTGCCTTCATCCGATCCACCCCAGGATAAAGTAGAGGTTATACAGGCAGTGGACCGTAGTGGCGAGGACAAGCCCGATAACCAGCCCGTTCCTGCCCCAGAATTTCAGCGAACATGCAACGATCAGCACTCCCACAAAATGCAGGAGCAGCGGCATCCAGAGCACTCCTAACGACAGGAAAAGAATACTGCCAAAGACCGATTCGGTGATCTGGGCAAGCGTGATAAAGAGGAGCAGTTTTTCTGCAACCAGAAAACCGATCGCGGTTGCAGCGCAGGCAGCGATCAGGTTCTTCCACGTAAGGAATGAGGGATCCTGGGCAAACAGGGTATAGATACCGACTGCTTTTGCACATTCCTCAATAAGTGCAGCAAAGATGAGGAGGAGGACCAGCGAATAGGGCATGGGCAGGTTGAAAAAGAGGGTGAGGCTCATCAGCTGTACCATGAACACAAACGGTATGGAGAACCCGGTCAGCAGGAAAAGCGAGAGAAACGGGTGCTTTTTGGAGATGATCTCGGAAAGGAACTCGCGAACCTTTGACAGGAGCGGTTTTTCTGAAAAGAGCCGCTCTTCTTTGAAGTTCTTCATCCCGATGTAGAAGAGCACAGCCCCGGTCAGCCAGAAGAGCGAGGTGGAATAGAGATAATCCGTAACTGTCCATGAAGCGCCCTGGATGGAAAGCACGATCAGCGTCAGCGGGGAGATGAGGGATATGACGTGCACGTTTGCAAAGATGCTGGGAAAGAACAGGTACGAGGTGGCGACTGTTGAGAAGAAGATCGAGATAAACGAGAGCTCCTTGAAACTGCGCGAGAGCATGCCGATCAGGAGCGCGTTTGCAAGGAAGAAGATGATGACCGGTATCAGGGGGAGAATAATGATCAGGGGTGCCCGCACGTAAAGGGTGAGCGTGGTGCAGATCGCAACCATGCCGATGAAATAGGGAAGCATCTTTCCGATGATGATCGATGAAGATGCCACGGGTGTTGAGAGCAGGACTTCGCCTTTGCGCTCAATGCGCTCGTTCATGATGCTCATCATGAAGAACTGGGACGTGAAGTAGAGCGGGAAGATGAAGACGAAGACGAGTATAATGGAGTCAAATGGCAGCGGGGGGGATAATTGTGAGGGTGTCTTGAACCTGCCCATCGTGCTCTCTGATGAGAGAGCTTCAGTGTAGCGCGAGATCTGGGTGTTCTTTGCGCTGGTCTTGACCAGTTCCTGCCGGAGTTCCTCTTTGGTAAAATCCAGTGCGGGCGAGGGTGTCGGGACGTTGCTGATCTCGCCTTCAGGTACCGGTGCTGCACGACCGGGGGCTGCCTGGACGTACTGACCAGACTGCGTGGATATGAAGGTGAGTTCGCTCTTGACGGTCTGAACATCGATCCAGAGCGGGTACGCAGCGAACAGATCCGTTTCCCGGTTATAGACCGTGTTGACGTATTTGGCATAATCGCGTTCAAGCGTCTTCTGTGCAGATTTTGCCCGCTCGGTCGGGCCCGCATATACCTGGCCGTGGATAATGACAAGGTCAAATGCATTCCGGTTATTCACAAGACTGAAAGAGTCTGTCTGGTACACGGTAAACCGGGCATCGCTTGCGATCAGCTCAGCAATCCGCGGATCATCCACGCCCACTTCATACATACCGTCCTGGAGGTGCATGCCCGTCTGTGCGGCAAAACCGGTGACTGCCACCAGCAACACGAAAAGAATGACAGCGAAGGGGAGAACATCCCGGCTCATCATGGTGAGGGATTTTTTTACTTCCCATCGCGCGATGGTCGAGATGTCGGTTAGCCTGCCCATGAAATGTCTGGCTCCTGAAGGATCTCCCGCAATGTATTGATCTGACGTTACCCCTGCGGAAGTGTAGTACAGAGTAGTATTTGGTATCGTTCAAATAGTACTCGGTGCTGGCACGGGAACTCCGTTTTTTGCTTTTTAAGGGGAGGTGAAATACCCATGAAAAAGCCTATGGTTCTATCGGTTTTGAAGTCCGGGGGACCTTAAACATCAGTCCCACTCAGGACCGGTTATGTCAGCACAACGTTGTTTACCGAGTAAGTGTAGTTGAGTTCCCTGGTCAGCAGGGGCATCATATTGTCGACATCGTAGAATGTCATATTCAGGTACGGGTCATAAGTGGAGAATTTTACCTCCATGCGTTGCTCTATACGGTCGACACCCCGGTATACTTCCTCTTTTGTCTTCCAGTCATCCCGGATCTTTGGATAAACTTCATAATCCTTGTCACTCACCGCGATCACCTTCTGCACATGATATCCCTGGTCGGTCAGGGTGGATGCAGCAGCGAGATCCGCAAGGGAGAAGGTATCCAAGCTGATAGTACCGCTACCCCGGCACATGTACCAATCCTTGGCGTGGGTGTGGAGAATGATATACGTGTGCCCGATGGTCATGTTCTGGCGGAAGAGATCCAAGGCAATGCTGGCGTAGTCTCCCTTGACAAAGGACATCTCTCCGCTGTTGACATCGATCAGGTACCCGAGTTCCTTTGATATCTTAATCTCACATATGCCCTGATTTAACGAGATGACTCTCGTGTCTGCCCTGTCACTGTTTTTTAACTGGTCAAGCTGGTTCTTTGCATCCTGAATCCGGGCTTTCAGGGCAGCATCAGAGATGTATACCGGTGTTTTTTCCACCGGGACCGCGGGTGACCGGTGTATTGTGGTGGTAGCGGTAACCAGGGGGACAACCGTGGGTGGCGTGACTGCGGAAATCGTGCTTTGCACTGGTATGGGTGCCGGGGAAAGTTGCGTAACAACCGGTGGGACGGAGTTCCCTGCATCTCTTTCCGGTGCAATGCACCCCGTTGCTGCAATGAGCAGGATACCTATGATGAGGGCAACACACCGGTTCATAGTGAACACTTCTGTTCTGGTTTTTATTAATCTGATCAGGTGCCCTCATCCCAATCTATATCTTTGATTCCACCCACATCTGATTAAAAAAGGCAGCCACGCATGATAACCGCCCGCAATCTCACCAAGAATTTTGATGGTTTTATGGCACTGGATGGTGTCAGCTTCGAGTTTGAAGACGGTGAGATCTTCGGGATCATCGGGCACAACGGGGCAGGCAAGACCACTCTGCTCAAGATCATATCGGGACTGATCACCCCCACATCCGGGGAACTTTTCATCAATGATATCGATGTGGCGAAAGACCCGTTTGCCCTTAAGGAAAAACTTGGCTACCTCCCCGAGGAATCCCGGCTCTACGAGACGATGACCGTGGAGAACTATCTCGCGTTCTTCGGGGAGATCTACGGGCTCTCCCCGAAAGAAATCCGGGTCCGGTCCAACCAGCTCTTCGCCGCACTTTCGCTGGAACCGGAAGGCAAAAAACTCGGGGAGTTCTCAAAAGGGATGAAGCGCAAAGCGGCGATCGCCCGGTCGCTCATCCATGAACCCAACTTCTTAGTCTATGATGAAGCCACCAGCGGCCTTGACCCGATGACCTCGCGGTTCATTGCCGATTACCTGCGCACGCTCAAAAAGGAGGGTAAGACGATCGTGCTCTCGGCGCACAACCTCTACCAGGTGGAAGCGATCTGCGACAAGGTGATGATCCTGAAACGCGGGAAGGTGGTGGCGTTTGGCACCATGAAGGAGCTGCGCGAGCAGTTTGGCTCTCTCACCTACACGATCTTCTTCTCAATCGGGGATGCAGGAGCACTCCTCGGGCATTCCAAAACCTACCGCCAGGAAGAGGGCCTTTTTGTGTGTGACGCGGAGAGTATGGCTGAGCTCAACGAATGCACCGGGCTTATCGGTGAAGCGGGGGGCAAGGTCGAGAAGATAGAGTCCCGGTACCCATCGCTTGAAGAGATGCTGGTCAAGATTGGGAAATAACTGCTGCGGAAAATTCAGGATTTTTTGAGCCGGATTTTGTTTTTATTGTCTGTAGCGAAACGTTTCTTCTGCCTGCTTTGCCTTTCCCGCCCTCATGCCTTTTCTTGATAAAAATGCGGGATTAAGGAGATGGGGATTACAACCCGCTGCGTTACCGTTTCAAAATATTTTTGCCGAACGCAAGAGTGATTATTCCTGCGGGATAACACCCATGAGGGAGAGATCCATGAACCCGATAATGACCGGCACGGTGACCCTGCGTGAAGCAAAGGATAACGACCGGAACGAAATCCTGGATATTTTCAATCACTATGCAACAACCGGGTTTGCCGCATACCCGGACGGACCGGTACCCCCGCAGATTTTTCCTCTCCTCCGGGAAGGGGCCATCTCGTTCTGTGTCATGGAATGCGAAAACGAGATCATCGGCTTTGGCATACTCAAATCCTTTTTCCCTTTCCCTGCATTCCGGCACACCGGCATGATTACGTATTTCATCCACCCGGAATATACCGGGCAGGGCCTTGGCCGGCAGATGCTGGACCGGCTGACGCAGGATGCCCATACCGCGGGAATAACTACGCTCCTTGCAAACATTTCATCAAAAAATGAGGGGAGCATACGGTTCCATGAGCGCAACGGCTTTGCGCATGCCGGGCGGTTGCATGCGGTTGGTGAAAAGTTCGGCGAGCTCTTTGATCTCGTCTGGATGGAAAAAAAGATTTGAAGAAGGATCTTTCCGCTCTCTTCATTCTTTTTATTTATGCAACCCGGATCATCGCACCCGTGTTCCGGGCCGATGTGATGAGGGTGGTGCCCCCGCCCGACTCTTTCATGAACGATTGTGCAGCCTGTTCGATCGCGTTCATGCCGGTATCCCCGACAGCATACACGGTCGGCCCGAACGAACTCATGCCCGCACCCGCAGCCCCGGCACTCCGCATCACGTTGAGGAGCCCGGTGACTTCCTGCGGTTGAAGGCCCAGTTCGACTTTCTTAAACCCGAGGGACTGGACCGCGTTGATCGATGAACCGAAGAGGTCGAGATCGTGCTCGACGATCCCGGGCAGCATCCGCATCAGTACCTCGTGGCAGAGGGCCTGCACCTCTCCGAGGGGCACGGGACAGTGGCTCCGGAATATGCCGGCCTCCATCGCACCGCTTGCTCCTGCGGGTATGTCCGGTGTGGCTAGCAGGATCTTCCATTCGGCAGGAAAGTCATGGCGGGCGATGACCGGGGGTGGATGGACACCCCGCGATGCCGATGACGGCCGGAAATCTGTTTTATCCCCCCCGGGGCCGAAGCGGTGTCCGCCATCGATGATAAAGCCCCCGTGTTCAAAGGCCGCCGTCCCGATGCCGGATGTGCCCCCGCGGCCTGCCAGTTGTGCAAGCTCGGTAACCGGTACATTTTTGCCATAGAGTTCGCAGATCGCCCGTGCAGTGGCAAGCGCCAGCTGCGAACCGCTCCCGAGCCCGGTATGGGCGGGATAGAGCGATCGAACCCTTATGGAAGCCCCGGCTCCTGCGTGGATCTGCCGGAGTACCTGCGAAGCGATCCCGCTCACCCGCTCTTGTGTTGCAGCATCGCAGCCGGTCACTTTGATATCGGGGCTCTGCTGCACCTCAAGGAGAATTCCCGGGTCATTAAGAGTAATCCCGATCCCGCCATCCACCCTTCCCGAACCGCCATGCATGTCGATCAGGCTGACATGGATCCGGGACGGGGTGTTTACCACGATCCGCCGCTCGTCAAGAAACTGGTTGTACGGGAACTGCTCCTCAATAAAAATCAGGGGCCTGTTCTGGTGGATGATCTGGTACTGCCGGCTGAGCACGGGTTCTTTTGGGCAGAGGGAAAAAATACTGCCCGCTTCAGGGGTAGCGGCTGTCACGCGGGCAGAGAGGATCTCGCGCCGTGCTTCAATATGATGTTGTTTTATGATCTTTCCGATCGGGATATCAGCCATCATCAGGTCCTTTTTAAAGGAAGGGGAAAGCCGTTCAACCGGAGTCTCGGATATGGCATAGATCAGCAGATCGTTGGTAACCGTGTCCCGGAGTTCGACGACCCGGTGATTTACCGGTTCGCCCTCACTGACTTCGACGCGCCCTGCGATCTGTGCATCTGCAGGTATGATCTCCTGCACGAGTGTCTTTACCGTAACGGCATGTCCCGTTATCGCCTCTAACAGTTGCGTGACAGAACCATCCGTGCCGAGCAGGATTTTCTGTACCCGTGACAACCGCCCTACCTGTTCTTCAATATCCCTGATGCTGCCCGAGACATCCATCCCAACAACCTTAACGCGGGGGATAATAAGCGTAATGCTATCCCGTTATAGTATGTTTTTTCCGGTTACCACACACTCTTTTACCTTGCCGGGCAACCCTTGTCACTGGCAGACCATGACAAATCCCGCAATCTTTGACCGTATGACTGATGAAGAGCAACGTGAGTACCGAAAATTCCTGCTCTGGCACTACCGGGTTGTGGACGCGTTCTGGTTCATCTATGTTGCCGAGCACTATGGCCAGCCCGTTGCAGAGAAGGTAAACGAGCAGGTGTGGGGCAAAGCCGGCGGGATGGCAGCAAAGGATCTCGTGCAGCGGTTCAATATTACCGAAAAGGGACTTTCCGGGTTTGTCAAAGCACTCCGGTTATTCCCATGGGCAATCATTGTTGATTATTCCATAGAGGAAAAAGAGGATGAAGTGATCATAACCGTACCGTCATGCCCTACGCAGGAGGCACGGCTCAAACGGGGAATGGGGGAGTATGTCTGCCGCGAGATGCACCGTGCAGAGTTCATGAGCTTTGCGCAGGTGATCGATTCGCGCATCTGCGTGGAATGCGTGTTTGCCCCGCCCGATCCCCATCCCCAAGAACTGTTCTGTAAATGGCGTTTTTATCTCAAACCAGAATAATCCCCCTCGCCAAAAACTGTTTTGTTCGAACCTCTGTATGTACAAGGTTTTTTAATACTGCCATATCGTTCTGTATTGTATATTTCCCGGTGGTTGTGTTTTCAACCCCATACGGTTTCAGAGTGCTTAATACACTTTACGAAAAAAAGTGTGAAGAGTCAGATACTGCCATCAGGTATGTATTTTCATGTCCGGTCCCCTGCACAAAATCTCCATCCTTTATGTCGATGACGAGGAAGCACTCTTAGATATTACTCAGATCTCTCTCGAAAAAGACGAAGAGTTCTCTGTAAGTACTGCCCTCTCTGCAGAAGACGCCCTCCGTGTAATGAAAGACCAGACATTTGACATCGTGGTCTCTGATTACCAGATGCCGCGAATGGACGGTATTGCTTTTTTAAAAGCCGTTCGCGAGCGGTTTGGCGATATCCCGTTTATCCTCTTCACCGGCCGTGGTCGTGAGGAAGTTGTAATCGAAGCCATCAATAACGGTGCAGACTTTTATCTCCAGAAAGGGGGGGATGTCAAGTCACAGTTTGCTGAATTGTCGCATAAGATCCGTCAGGCTGTGGCAAGGAGGCGGGCTGAACACTCGCAGATCGAGTCCGAGAAGCGCTTTGTAGATATCATCGATTTCCTTCCGGATGCCACATTTGCGATCAATCGCGAGGGATTCATCATAGCGTGGAACCGTGCCATCGAGGAGATGACCGGTTATCCCGCTGCGGCGATGCTGGGGAAGGGCGACTTCGAATACGCAATCCCTTTTTACGGTAAACGATGCCCGATCCTCATTGACCTGGTCTTTTCACCGGATGATGTGATCTCAAAGTGTTACACCAATATCCTGCGCGAAGGAACATCCCTGACTGCAGAAACAGACCTTCCTCGCCCGAAAGGAAGCCCGATCACGATCCTTGCCAAGGCAAGCCCGCTGTATAACAGCAAAGGTCAGATCACCGGTACTATTGAGGCTATCCGTGATATATCAGGGCGGAAGAGAGCAGAAGATGAACTACGCGCCGCATACGAGCAGATCACCGCAAGCGAGGAGGAGCTCCGCGGACAGCTTGATGTGCTGGCAGAAAACGAGAAGAAGATCCGTGAGAGCGAGATGAAATACCGCGATCTCGTGGAAAACGTCAACTCCGTCATTCTCACCCGTGACAATCACGGGGCTATTACATTTATCAATGAATTCGCAGAACGGTTCTTTGGCTATTCAAAAGACGAGCTGATTGGTAAGCAGGTTATCGGGACGATTGTCCCTATGGTAGAATCAACGGGAAGGGATCTCGTCCAGCATATCAGGGATATCAGTGCAGATCCCGAAACGTTCCGTAACAACGAGAACGAGAATATAAAAAAAGACGGTTCACGTATCTGGATGAAATGGACAAACCGTGCCATCCTTGACGAGAAGGGAAAACCTGCTGGTGTATTGTCTGTCGGGATTGATATCACCGAAAAAAAAGCGGCCGAAAATGCCCTCCGCGAGAGCCACGAACGGTACCAGGCCCTCTTTGAGCTGGGTGGTGAGGCAATCTTCCTGATTGACAATACTACCGGCAACATTCTTGAAGCAAATACCGGGGCTGCGGAGATGTACGGTTATACCCGGGAAGAACTTCTGCAGTTGCGCGATGCGGACCTTTCGGCTGAGCCAGAGCAGACCGAGCAGGTTACCGCCAGCACACCTGCGGGCAGCGTAGTGATACCCCTGCGCTTTCACCGCAGGAAGAGCGGAGAGGTATTTCCCGTCGAGATTCACGGGCGTTTTTTTACCTGGAAGGGAAGGAATGTCCATGTGGCGGCTATACGGGACATCACCGTCCGGCAGAATACCGAAAAAGCACTGATCGAAAGCGAAGAGCGTTACCGCGTCCTTACGGAACACGCATTCGATGGGGTGATGATTCAAAACCTTTCCGGAACCGTTCTCTACGCTAATCCCAGTATCGTAAGTATGTTTGGTTTTTCAGGCGCAGAGGAGCTCATAGGGCAGAATACGCTATCCCTGGTTGCTCCGGAATGCCGGACTATGGTGATGCGGGATATGCAGAATGTTATTGCAGGAAAGGGGGGCCATATCCAGAAATACAGGGCGGTAAAGAAGGACCGGACCGTCATCTTAATAGAATCTGTCGGTACCGGCATCACTTACCATGGGGAGCCGGCCAACATCATCGCACTGCGGGATATTTCGGAACGCGAACGGGTGGAGGATTCCCTGAGACGGGCAAATGCCAAGCTGAGCCTCCTCAACAGTGTTACCCGGCACGATGTGAACAACCATGTCCATGCGCTGCTGGGGTATATCCAGCTCGCCGGGATGCAGAACACGGATCCCATGGTAACGGATTTCTTAAAAAAAGCAGAGACCGCCGGGGGCCATATCACCCGCCAGCTGGATTTCACCCGAATGTACCAGGACCTCGGGCTCAAGGATCCCCTGTGGCAGGATCTGCGCAGACTTGTTGACCGGGCGGCTCCAAAAACGATCCAGTTTACAAATGACTGCCAGAGACTTGAGATCTTTTCTGATCCGATGCTGGAGAATGTCTTTGTAAACCTGTTTGACAATGCGATCCGGCACGGCGAGCATGTGACCTGCATCTCGGTCTGGTGCAAGGAGGTGGAAAATGGCATTGTCATTGTTATTGAGGACAACGGTGCCGGGGTTCCTTTGGATCTCAAGGCGAAGATCTTTGACAAGGGCTTTGGGAAACATACCGGTTTCGGTCTCTTTTTAGCCCGCGAGGTTCTTGCGATAACGGGCATATCCATTCATGAGACCGGAGTACACGGCAAAGGCGCACGGTTCGAGATTGCTGTCCCGAACGGGATGTTCCGAATCGTTTCAGATGATCCTGTGGCAGGAAAAGAGGCTGGATCTTAACAGAGTGATACCTGCTCAGAAAAAGCCTGTATCCTCTTGATAATCTGCCGGTAAATTTCCCGGGGAATCCGGTAATTACCGGGATCTCTTTTTCGTATCTGCGCTCTTTGTTTTCTGCCCGGGGATATGAGAAATAACCACGGCAATAGATTCCTGTGTGAGCCTCCCCCGCTTGCCTACCACGTCTCCGCTCCTTATGGTGCGGATGCGGGTTGTGAGTACATAGCTGTCCGCAAAAAGGTCAAGACCCCCTTCGGAAAAATCGTCAAGTGATATTGGTACGCATGGTGCATCGGTTGGTGGCCGGCTGCTGACCGGGCAGATCTGTACATCCCCGTTTTCGGTTGCAGAGATCACAATAGCCGGGCGTGTCTTTACCCCGCCCCGCTCTTCAAAAGCAACCGGTGCAAGGATGACATCGCCCCGCAGGTAACGCCCCATACCTTACTCATTCCGGCATGCAATGGCTTAAGGGATATGGTGATGCTGGCGCAGGATTTTATGGGATGAATGTGTATGTTCCCCTATATCGCATACACCAGGCACCGGGAGATCGTATGGCATCAGGTACACCTACGGCGCATGAGGCCTCGCTTCTTATGGGAGCGACGATGGCCGCATCCATGATCGGGATTTTTGTGGGCATTTTTTTCCTTTTTCTCAACATTGACATCGCAGTCAGGATAACGGCAGCAATTCTTGTCGGGGTTGTGGGAATTATCAGTTACGTCCGGCATTCGATCTACTACAAATCAGACCAGATACGGATGGGCTGGAGGCAGGATCACCCCGAATTCCAGCTCGAGGTCGGGTACGCAAACCTTGCAATCGGCCTGTGGGCACTCATTATTGCCGCGTTCAACTGGGGGTCGTTTGCCTGCGGGCTGATCATAGCGATCTATGCAACATACCTGCTCTGTACCCTGTCCCTTCACATATTTGAGGCCCGTGCCGAAGGAGACCTCCACATCACGGCTCACCGCTCGCGGGCGATGCGGAGCGTGTTCTCGACCGGCATTTTCGTGCTCGTGCAATTCGGGTTCGCAGCGATCGCATTTGCCCGGGCGGGTATGATCCCGTTTCTTCATCTCTGATCCTGCCTGCCACATACTTCTTTTAAGAGGTATCAGTGAAGACCCGGGCAGTTCTGTCGTTCTCTGATGCAGCCACACCCCTTTTCCCAAACGGAAGAATACTTAATGCAAAAAAAGCAGAGTGAACTGTGATGACCCGGTGCGATCACTGCGGGAATGAAGTTGTGCTCCCGTTCTCCTGCCAGTACTGCGGCGGGAAATACTGTGCAGAGTGCCGGCTGCCACCCAACCATGATTGCGTGAATATCGCCCTGTGGAACAGCAAGCCCCGCCCCACAGTCGGAATATCGTACGGAAAAGGGGGTGGGGCAACTCCTACGGGTGGCGGGTACATCGCAGGCTCGAAACGCAATGCAGAAAAACGAACGGGACACGGCATACCGTACCTGAAGCTCATGATCGCCATCATTGTCCTGCTCCTGCTCGGGTTTGCCTGGCTGGTGCTGAGCGGCTATCCCCTGGGATAATCGTAACCGGCGCTTCGTGTCCTCGCAGGACAGCACCGATCCGCCGCTTTGATTATTCCTGGAGCCTAATGTTTCTCAACGTGAGGAACCCGTACTATGCGTCCGCTTCACCTTCTTGCCAGTGCCAGCATTTTTTGTCTCTTTGCCCTACTGGCAGTTGCCATCTTCCTTTCGAGCCCGGCCATGGTATCTGCGACCCGCAGCCTGCCTGCTGATGATGTGAAGTATGTGCCTGATGCCTCCCTGCCACCGCCCCAATATTATACCGGTATCGATTTCGACACGCTGAAATCGAACGATCACCTCACGGTTATACCGCTGAAAAGTTACCGCCAGCAGATGACCAATTATAGCTGCGGAGCGGCAGCCGCGATGACGGTGATGTCCTGGTACAAAAATCCCGTGAATAATACCGATGCAGATGAGGAACGGATTTCCCGGGAAATGTTCAGCAATGTTACGGAAAAAACAGGAATCAACCCGGAACAGGTTGCGGCATGGTTCAATCGGCAGGGTATGAATGCTACCTGGGGAACCGGTGGAACCCGCGAGATGCTGCGCAATAACCTGAAAAATGGTATCCCAACCATGGTAGAATGGATGGATTGGGGCGGGCACTGGGTGGTTGTTGTCGGGTATGACACCCGGGGAACAGAAACGGTCTGGGACGATGTCATCATCTTTGCTGATTCCGTGGACTGCCACGATGACCGGGTAGATGGTGTCACGTATGCGAATTACGGGCAGTTCGACGCGATGTGGTTTGATGCCCACTATTTCCCGGAGGATATGCGGGAGCGGGTGTACGTGGTTGCCATGCCGGGTACCCCTATCCGGACTTCCTGAAAAAAAGCATTGGTTTTTCCCTTTTCAGGTACACGATTGCATCAGGGAAAAGTCCCATGAAGATCACACGACTCTACACCGGACGGGACAACCACTCGCATTTTGAAGATATCGAGATATCGTTCGATCCCAAGGGACCCCTGGGACTGTTTTCCGAACCTATCGGTGCAAAAGCGGTTTTTTTCAGGGAGATCCCGCCCGGCTACGTGTATCCCTGGCATACGGTGGTATGCCGGGAGTACGTAGTGACCGTGGACGGGCAGGCCGAGATCGAAGCAGGCAGCGGTGAGAAACGCCGGTTTGGCAGAGGAGATGTCCTTCTTGCAGAGGACGTTACCGGAAAAGGACACCAGACCCGGGCCATTGGCAGGAAACCCTGGCGTCAGATCTTTGTGACGCTGCCGTGATCAGGACAGGGCGCTGCGGGACTTATCCCTGATGGGTAATCACAAAAAAGATGATCAGCCGAGTGCTGCTTTCTGGAGCAGAAGACGACCGTTCGAGGTAAGGCGGAGTACTATCTCCTTACTGGATTTCCCCCCGTCGAGATATCGCTTGGAGAGTAAGATACGGACGTTTGACCTGATACTGCTCTCACCATGATTGGGGAGGAGCTGCTCAACCACATGGGTGATATGACATCCTTGTTTATCGCCGACTGCCTGAAGGATGTGAATATGGATGGGATCAGGCACAAAGACTTGCGGGGCTTCAAATGATATAGATTCCATAATTCAACCTCGTGTTAGGATTAACCGATTACAGATTCCCCGGTATGCACAGGATTGTTTTAGTTGTCCGGATGCCGTTTTGTATACAAGGGCTGCAAAGATGTTGTGCATGCCGCGGATGTGATGCCGGATTATGCTTTTTATTCCCTGTACCAGGAATCTGTGAACGTTTTACCATACTATTATAGGATGTATGACATGAAGTAACCATTCATACAGCTAATAGTTTTTTTATAAAAATTTGTGTATCGATCATTCCTGAGCGTGTAAACCCCCCGATCCGATTCCGCATTCCATGGCTTTATCACCAAAGCGGAACGACACTGAAGGCATGACAAAGAAAGAGCATGCGATGAAACTCGTTGACGAATCAACAGGACTTATGGAATGCCTTGTGTGTGGGGCAAAACACAACGCGGTGATGAAACCCGGCGCTGACGGGAAATACCTCCCCGAGAACTGGGAGTGCGTCAACAAGTGCAGATTAATCCACAAGGATGAAAAATCATCCCATAAGAAATAATTCTTTTTTATCTGCCAGTCCCCCGGTAAGGGAAATTGATATTCCGAATGCGGTGGAATTTTTTTAAAACCGGGAATCATTTTTTCGTTCCGCACTTTCTTATTTAGCATACCCGTACCCGAACGAGATTGCCATTCATCTCAGCAAACCCGTTCCAGCCTCAGAAGAGCCGGTCATGCTGTTCTGTTATTAGAAGGGCCATTGTGCTGGGGGAACTTTAAAATCCATCTTCAAAGCGTTTTTTCATACCTATCCGGGTGTCAATATGGTCGGATGTTACCGGAGCGGTGGTCTTTGTGTCAGGATTTATGGTGCCGGTAAGTGAGAAAAAAATTCGGAACGATTAAACCCTTAGGCGCGATCAATCAGGTACAAACGATCACGGACGGGTGGTTAGATGAGAGAAGGATTAAACCGGCTCCTGATGATGTGGAAGCCAAACCGGAACTGGCTGCTGCTCTCTATCGTACTGACGATTGGCGGTGCGATTGGCACACTGGCAATCCCTGCACTTTCGCAGACGCTGATCGACAAGGGTATCAGCGGCAACAATCTCTCCATGGTCATCCACTACGGCGGTTACATGCTGATCCTTACCCTTGCTGCCGCAGCATGCCAGATCGTCAACACCATGATCGCAGTCAAGTTCTCTGAAAGGACTGCCCATTACCTCAGGACGCAGGCGTACGACCGGATCCAGGTCCTCTCGTTCGGGAACATCGACCGCATGCGTCCTTCCGATCTCCTCGTACGGCTGACAAATGATATCCAGAACGTCAAAATTGCCATCCAGCAGGGCATCCTGAACCTCCCGCTCGTGCCCGTCATGCTCATCATCACTATCCTGCTGATCGCTGTACGGTCCCCCTCCCTGTTATGGCTCATGATCACCCTGCTTATCGTGTTCTCTGCCCTGCTTGGCGCCTATCTCTGGTTTGTACTGCCGGTTTTTGCCGTGCGTCAGGAGAAGTTCGATGCGATGAGCGGCACCCTGCAGGAGAACATGGGAGGTGTCCGCGTGGTCAAGGCGTTCGTGCGCCAGAAGTACGAGAACGAGCGTTTTTCCTCCGTTGCAGGCCAGGTACGGGCAGCGTCCCTGCGTGCCCAGTCCTATATCGCGTTCCTGATACCAACGATGCTCCTGACTGTCAACCTTGCGCTGGCTGCCATCTTCTACACCGGAGGAATATCCGTACTCGAGGGAACCGGTTTTTCCACAGGAGAGGTGATTGCATCGGTCCAGTACCTGTTCCTCCTGATCATGCCGTTCATGATCCTCGGGACGGTGCTGCCGGCAATCTCTGCGGCACGCCCCTCGTTAAACCGGATCTATGAGCTCCTCGATACACCCGCAGACGTACAGGACAGTAAACACCCGGTTGCAGTTGATCCGGCGTCCGTGAAGGGCCGGCTTGTCTTCGATCATGTCAGCTTCGGGTATACCGGCCCTGAGGGAAAACCCGGCCCAATGGTATTGCAGGACATCACGTTCTCCGCGGAACCGGGAGAGACGATCGGTTTCTTAGGCCCCACGGGTTCCGGGAAATCAACGCTCGTCCACCTGGTCCCGCGGTTCTATGATGTTACTTCGGGCAGGATCACCATTGACGGGACTGATGTGCGGGAGATCCCACAGCATACCCTGCGGGGAATTGTCGGGATCTGCCTCCAGCAGCCGAACCTCTTCTCCGGCACGATCCGCGATAACCTCCTGTTTGCCACAGAAAACCCGTCAGAGGAGAACATTGTCTCCGCAGCAACGGACGCGGATGCTGACGGGTTTATCCGGAATATTCCCCGGCAGTACGATGATGCTGTTGCCCGGCACGGGGCAAACTTCTCCGGTGGCCAGCGGCAGCGCCTTGCGATCGCCCGGACGCTTGCAGCAGACCCGAAGATCCTGATCCTCGATGACAGCACGAGTGCCTGCGATGTGGCAACTGAAGCCCGGATTCAGGACGCGATCAACCGGAGGTTTGCCGGGGCCACAAAACTGCTGGTAGCGCAACGGATCAGCACGGTGATCTCGGCCGATCGGATCATCCTTCTGGAAAACGGCCGGATCATTGCGTCCGGGTGTCACGAGGATCTGCTCCGGACAAGCCCGGAGTATAAAGAGATCTACGATTCCCAGCTCGGAAAAGGGATCGTCGGGGGTGAAACAGCATGAGGGCCATACCGGTTCCGCTGGACGAAGAAGACCTGCCTCCGATGATCCCCACGGTGAAACGGTTTATGGGGTACATGGCCCCCCACCGGCTGAAGCTTGCGGTTGTCATTATCCTCATGGCAGTATTTGCCCTGCTTGAAGCGGTCTTCTCGCTCCTGATGGGGACTGCGACCAACATCATCTCAGCCGGCCCCGGGCCGGTTGAACCCTTATACCAGGTGATCATCTGGCTGGTAGCAGGAGGTCTGGTCATCTGGATCTCGGGAGCAATCTCCCAGAAGCTGCTCTCGGGTATATCTCAGGAAGCCCTCTATCAGCTCCGCATCGATCTCTTTGCCCATATCCAGACGATGTCCCTGGACTTCTTTGACCGGCGTCCCATCGGTGAACTGATGAGCAGGGTGACCAATGATACCCAGGTGATTGAGCAGTTCATCAGTATCGGAGCGCTCCAGACCGGCCAGGCCGTGATGACGATCATCATCACCAGTGTTGTCATGCTGCTCGTCAGCCCGTCCTTAACAATCCTGTCCTATATTATTGTCCTCGTACTGGTCGGGGTCTCGTGGCTGATTACAAAAACGTCCGGCCCGGCGTTTGTGCTGCTGCAGGGCAGGACCGGGGACTTAAACGGGTTTGCCGAGGAATGGATCTCCGGCGCAAAGACGGTTATCGCATGCCGCCAGCAGGACGCGGCATCGAAGCGGTTCTCTGCCATGAGCCGGAAGGTAGCCGATATCGGGGAGAAAGCCCAGTTCTCCGCACTCATCAGCCAGCAGGTATCGAACATCTTTACCACCATTGTGATCGTCACCCTCCTCATTTTCGGGGGCATTATGGTGATGAACGGGATGGCAGAGATCGGCACCCTGATCGCGTTCATCGGGTTCTCGTTCAGCCTTCTGGGCGCCTTTACGACCATCTTCTCTTCGTATGCCCAGATCCTGAATGCTGTCGTGGGCGCATCACGCGTCTTTGAGGTTCTGGACCAGAAGCCCCGCGTGGATGACCGGATGAACGCTCCTGCGATGCCGGCGGTTTCCGGGGATGTCGTCTTTGACCACGTGGACTTCTCGTATATACCGGGGCGACGGATTCTTACCGATAATACGTTCCATGCCCTCCCCGGGCAGGTATTCGGGCTTTGCGGACCAACCGGCGCCGGCAAGAGCACGATCATCAATATCCTGACCCGGTACTATGATATCGAGAACGGAGTCATCCGTATCGATAACAATGACGTGCGGGAAGTCCGGCAGGACACGCTCCGGGTCCAGATCGCGCAGGTGCAGCAGGAACCGTTCCTCTTCTCTGATACGATCATGGCGAACCTGAAGTACGCAAGGGAGGATGCTACTGAAGAAGAGTGTATCAATGCAGCAAAACAGGCAAACGCCCATGGGTTCATCGTGCAGCAGCCGAATGGCTACGACACCGTTCTTGTAGACGGGGGAATGAACCTCTCGCAGGGCCAGCGCCAGATGCTGACCATCGCCCGGGCGATCGTGGCCAACCCGCGGATGCTGATCCTTGACGAAGCGACGAGCAACGTGGACACCCGCACAGAGAAACTGATCCAGGAGGGGCTGCTTGCCCTCCAGAAAGACAAGACGTCGTTCATCATTGCCCACCGGCTCTCAACAATCCGGCACGCGGACCAGATCCTGGTCATCGATAAGGGAGCGATCATCGAGCGTGGCTCGCACACGGATCTGATGAAGAAGAGAGGGTTCTACTTCGATCTCTACATGAGCCAGTTCCGCGGGAAACTCTCGGGAATCGTAAAGGAGTGACCGACCACAAGGCATTCAACCGCTCCCGGATGATTCCGGATGCTGCATGTCTGTTCAGAAAACTATTCGAATCGGAGCCTCCCTTCCATGACCCGCGGGAGGAAACCGTATGCCGCGATTGTGGAGGCCCAATCATTTGCGGAGCGGATGGGATATCGCTGGATGAAAAATCCCCTTAATGACCTGCCGTATGATCTCCAGATCTTCAAACCTGCATCGTTCCGCGTAGTGAAGGTGCGGCTGACCCGGTATCATATCGACCCGGACGGATTTTACGACCAGCAGTTCCCGGACGAGATTGCTGACCTGCGCTCGCTCCCGTTCCCGCCGTTCATCCTCCGCGAGCTCTGGCTGCGCACCCGGCACGAGCGGGTCTGGCGCCGGCTCGTTGTCTATGATCACTCGGTCGCTGAGATCGAATGGTGGGGACCGGATCATTACACGAACACTCACGCGAGATGACAGGAGTCCGGGTACGATAACGGGAATCCGGTTTTTTCTCGCTGCTTGAGAGAGATGATGCCACGATTTCCTGATGCTCCCTTTTGTTCGCGACAAAACTTCAGCGGGATTTCACAATCTTTTTTGCGGATTACCGGAAAAACCCTGTACGATGAATTCTCCTGAATTCCCGGCCGAGTGCCGGGACAGTCTGATCCTGAAGTTGATCACCGGCTTTTTCCGGGCCATCGTTGGGGTTGCAGTCGTTCTCGCCCTGATGATCCTGCTCCTTCCCGACAAGGTCTTTCTTGCGATCAGCAATTACCTCCAGATCATCGCTGCAATTGCTGCGGCTCTTGTTCTCCTGTACTTCTGGCATCGTGACGGTGAACAGGAATACCTGCTCTATGCTGCGGGTGCATTGGGGCTCTGGGGAATTTCAAATATTGTCTGGTACGTAAATATCCTCATGGGCTTAAGAAACGAGGTCTTCCCGAGCCTGATCGACATGGGGATGATCGCCTCGATTCTCGTACTGTCCATGGCATTCCAGAAAGGATTCCCCCGAAAGCAGATCGCACCGCATATTCTCCTGGGGATTCTTGTCATCTCGCTCATCATCCCCCTTGGCGTGCTGGCAACACAGGGCATCAGTGCACCCGCACTGGTCACGCTGCTCTACTTCTTTGCCTGCGGGTCCCTGATCATTACCGGGCTGAACCATTCATTAAAGGAGTACCCGAACATCCTCATCGGAATGCTCCTCTTTGCTCTCACATTTATGATCTATCCGCTCCGGGAGATGTTCTTTATTTCAAATCCCATCCTGCCGGTGATCGGCACGTTTGTTGCTGCCGGTTTTTCACTGATTGTCATCGGGTTATTATCGATCAGCATACCGGCAAAAATAGTGTAATCAGCAGTTGCCGGTAAAACAATACATCCCAAAACCTGTTATCTCGCTGATTGCCCGTAAGAAATCCTCTAAATTCTTTTAATCCGTCCGTGGATTTTTACACATGTTGTTTTAGCTCACACTGCCAGGACAGCTCCTGTGAGGGGATATTTTCCGTAAATATTATACAGCACGTTTCCTTAGTGCGGGTTTAAGAACCCCCTATAAGACTTCAGCCACTTCATGGTTTGTTCTCCGACGGAGGCCTTTATGGTGGAAAGTGTCGGGAACCCCCTCCAGTGGAAGCGGTGCCAACACCCGACAAAATTTCTTGTTTAAACCGTTATTTTCGGAAAATAGGCGTTTTTATCCGAAAAAAACCGTGCAATTTAGCAGGCTTTGAATGGGCCGGAAAAATGGCTCAAACTTCAGTAGGTTTTTGCGGGTCTTTTGCCATCCGGGAGCGAATGTTGCCGAAAAACCGGTTCTCCGACGGAGAAATTGGAGAAAAACATGTGTCCTTCCCCTGAAATCCCTGCGGCTCTCCGACTTTTGCCCTCCACTGGCATATTAACCCCCGCCATCCAATCCCCTCAGCAGGAGCATACAACAATGAAGATCCTCGCCATCCACGGAAGTCCCCGGACCATCCGGAGCACAACGCGAAAACTTACAACCTTCGTACTTGAAGGAGCCGCAGAAGCCGGTGCGGAGACGGAGATGATCGACCTCTGCGATTTCCGGATCACGCCATGCACTGCCTGCGAGGGCTGCTCGTTCAATGGTATCTGTGTGTACGAAGACGATGTCCCGATCATCGTTGAGCGGATGAAGGAAGCGGATGGTATCGTGTTCGCATCCCCGGTCTACATCGATAACGTTTCCGGCCAGATGAAAATATTTTTCGACCGGCTCGCAGACGCGATCCACTACCAGGTACTTGCAGAGAAATACGGCTGCTCGGTTGCGAGTACCCACACATCCGGTGGTGATGAAGTCGTCATGTACCAGAACCATGTGCTGAATTATCTGGGTGTGATCGCGGTGGGCGGGATCAGTGTCGCAACGGGAGGGAATGCTGAAACGATTGATGCTGTGGAAGCTTCCGCACGGGCGCTCGGCAAGAAACTCGTTGAAGCGATCAGGAATGGTTTTTCCGATCCGAAACAGGAAGAAGAGATCACCGGGAACCGGGATTTTTTCAAAGAGCTCGTGATCGAGAACAAAGATTTCCGCACCGATGAGTACGAGCGGTGGGTGCGGATGGGCTGGATCGAATAACAATTTCAGTCAATCTAAACAGGACAATTCACGGTTCGAATCCTGAACTCCGAACGGAATGTTCAGGGAACATGCATGAAAACTTTAAAAAAATTGCGAAAAAAAAGTCAGTAATTATCGGCCGCAATCTCGAAATATGCCTGCGGGTGATCGCAGACCGGGCATTTCACAGGTGCGGTTTTTCCACTCTCGACAAACCCGCAGTTCCGGCAGTACCATTTCGCGGGAGTATCAGCTTTAAAGACGACTCCTTTCACCATGTTTGCATGGAGCTTAGTGTACCGGGCCTCATGGTGAGCCTCCACTTTTGCTACCATTTTGAAGAGGTGAGCGATCTCTTTGAACCCCTCCTTCTCCGCAGTTGCGGCAAATCCCGGGTAGAGCGTGCCCCATTCCATATTCTCGCCCGCTGCGGCGGCGGCAAGATTTTCTTTTGTAGTTCCGATCATGCCCGCAGGGTACGCTGCGGTAATTTCCACGTCCCCGCCTTTGAGCTGTTTGAAGAAGAGCTTTGCATGCTCTTTCTCCTCCTCGGCAGTCTGGAGAAAGAGGCTCGCAATCTGTTCGTACCCTTCTTTTTTTGCTGCACTTGCAAAGAAGGTGTAGCGGTTCCGTGCCTGTGACTCACCGGCAAATGCAGCGAGCAGATTTTTCTCGGTAATACTCCCTTTGAACTTCATAAATAACCACTCCGTTTAAAACCGTACCTGTCCGTACTCTTTGCGCATATCGCGGAAAGGCTGGTATCAATACTATTCAAGTTCCTGTGGATAATGCTTTCATTTGCCAGTTTTCAGCGGATTTATATATCATGTATTGCAGACATGGTTCGAGAACAACGTGCGATGTACACTGTCCTTTATGTGGATGATGAAGAGGATCTCCTCGACCTGGCCCGGCTGTTTTTAGAACGATCACCGGAATTTTCCGTAAAAACCCAGACCTCGGCACAGGCAGCGCTCGACTCCCCGCTTATTGCCACCTGTGATGTCATTGTCTCGGATTACCAGATGCCGGGAATGGATGGTATTGCATTCTTAAAAGCTGTCCGCGAAAAGTCCAAAACCTTACCATTCATCCTGTTTACCGGGCGCGGGCGCGAAGAGGTGGTGATCGAGGCCATCAACAATGGTGTGGATTTTTACCTCCAGAAAGGCGGGGATCCCAAAAGCCAGTTTGCGGAGCTTTCCCACAAGATCAGGATGGCAGTCGAACGGAAGCAGGCGGTGGATGAACGTATCGACTCCGAGAAACGGCTCAGCTCGATCTTCCATGCAAGTCCCATTCACCAGATGATCACGGATCCCGCGACCGGAAAAATCCTCGATATCAATGACCAGTTCCTGCACGACCTGAAACTCTCCCGCAGCGAGGTCATCGGCAGGACCTTAGAAGAGATAGGTCTTGTTGTCGACCCGGTACGGTATTTAACGATAATGGAGCGGATGGGGAAGGAGGGGACGGTCAGGAACGCTGAGCTCAATATCCGGGCCCGGAACGGCCGGACCTATACGACGCTTATCTCGCTGACCCGCGTGCAGGTACACAACCAGGATCTCATTTACACCCAGTCCATGGACATCACAGCACAGAAGAAGGCGCAGCAGACGATCAATGCCCTCCTCAATGCACCCCCGGATGTCTCCTTCCTTATCAATACACGGGGCGTGATCCTTGCCGCCAATCATGCGGCTGAAGTACGGTACGGCCTGCCCGTGCAGAGCCTCATTGGTATGGATGCGTGTACGCTCATCTCCCCGAATCTTGCCGACCTGCGGAGGATGAAAATTGAAGAAACGATCGCAACCAGAAAACCTCTGGTGTATCTGGACGACCGGACCGGGCGATCGTATGAGAACCATCTCTACCCGGTTACCGGGCCGGAGGGAGAAGTGGCCGCTGTTGCGATCCACTCCCATGATATTACCGAAGAGCGGAAAGCAAAAGAAGCGCTGAAGGAATCCGAAGAAAAGTACCGGCTGCTGGTCGAACACAGCCATGATTCCATCTATATCTACCGGGGCAACCATTTCCTCTTCATCAACCGACAGGCCGAAGAACTCAGCGGTTTTTCGCATGATAAACTCATGGAACGGGATCTCTGGGATTTCCTCCACCCGGATGACCGCGAGATGCTGAAAAAAGCGGCTGCCAAAAGGTTTGCCGGCGGGCAGGTATCCTCATCATTCGAGGCAAGAATCCTCCGGAAGAACGGTGAGGTGCGCGAGGGGGAGTTCTACGTTGACCTCATTGATTTCCTCGGTCAGCCCGCCATCCTCGGCATCGTCCGGGACATCACCGAGAAGAAGCGGGCAGAGGAAGCGATCCGGGAGCGCGAGGAGCAGCTCCGCTCGCTCTCTGACAATCTTCCGAGCGGGATGGTCTACCAGATCATCATTGAACCGGACGGGAAGCGTCGTTTTGTCCATGTCAGTGCCGGGGTTGAACGGATCCATGGAGTGACTGCAGGTGAAGTAATACGGGATTCGTCGTTGCTCTATGACCAGATCGTAAAAGAAGATCGTCTCCCGCTCAAAGAGGCAGAAGACCGGGCTCTTGCATCCATGTCTCCCTTAAGCTTCGAGGCCCGGATCCGCACACCTTCAGGCACAGAGCGGTGGGTGCTGCTGCGCTCGGCACCCCGTCCGCTGTCAGGCCACGGAATTATCTGGGATGGGATCGAGCTCGATATCACCGCAGCAAAACGGGCAGAAGAGGAACTCAAGGCTGCCTGCGAGCATCTCACCGCATCGCAAGAAGGGCTCAAAGGCCAGTTCGATGCGCTCAAAGCAGGCCAGGATCTGCTGCGGGAGAGCGAGGAGAAATACCGGACCCTCGTGGAGCATACCGAGGACGGGGTCTTCATTGCACAGGACGGTCTCCTGCTTTTTGTCAACCAGGCCTTTTCCACTCTGATCGGCTATGAGGCAGGGGAACTGATCGGCCAGCCCTTTGCCCCCCTTGTGGCACCGGAAGACCGGGAGATGGTACTCTCGCGGCATAATATACGGCTGGGGGGGAATTCACCACCTGAGACATATGAATTCTCGCTCCTGCACCGGAACGGGACAACCCGTGTCCGTGTGAAAATCCGTGTCGGTGCCGGGACCTATGCGGGCCGGCCGGCCGCCATCGGGACGCTCCATAATGTCACCGAAGACTTAAGGAAGGAAACTGCACTTGCTGAGAGCGAAGAGCTCCACCGGAGCCTGTTTATGGCATCGCCGGATGGAATTGCCATGGTTGACACAAAGGGAATTCTCACGTACGTTTCCCCGAAGGCTCTTGAAATGTTCGGGCTTTCTCTACCGGAAGAGGCAATAGGGACGCATGTCCTTGACTGGATGACAGATGTCGATCGCCGTCTGGCAGGGGAACGGCTTGCAAAAGTCCTGTCCGATAACAGCTTCGTTTCCCAGATTTACCATGTTCATCGCAAGGATGGCTCCCGGTTCATCGTGGAGATGCATAGTGCAGCCCTTCACAACAGCAACGGTTCGGTAAGAGGCATCATCTCAATACTCCGGGATATTACCGATCGCAAGAGGGCAGAAGATGAGCTCCGCTTGAGCGAGGAGAACTACCGCCACATTATCGAGAACATGCAGGATGTCTTCTACCGCGTCAACCGGGAAGGTATCATCACGATGATCAGCCCTTATGGCGCACGACTGGTTGGATTTGATTCTCCTGATGAGATCATCGGGAAATATTCTGCCACGGACTTTTATGCCGATCCCAAAGAGCGGGACGAGTTCCTTGCCCATCTTTCCCGGGAGCACAAAGTCAGCGGGTATCCGCTTACCCTCCGGGACCGGAATGGGGGGCTGCATTACGCAATTGCGAGCAGCCGTCTCTTGTACGATGCGCACGGGAAGATGAATGGCGTTGAGGGTTTCCTCCACGATGTCACTCATCTCAAGCGGGTGGAGAACGCCCTGCGGAAAGCCAATCGTCAGATCACCCTCATGACGAGCATCACCCGCCACGATATTCGCAACCAGCTGATGGCGCTCAACGGCTGGCTCGAACTATCCCGGGCATCAGTCAATGATCCCGAACGCATGCGGGACCTGATCACCCGGGAACAGCAGATCGCTGATATCATCAGCAACCAGATCGACTTCACTACCTTCTTTGACGAAATGGGTGTGAAGCCCCCCACGTGGCAGGATCTGGCAGCTTTAATCAGGATCCCGGCAGCTGCGCTACCTTTCAACGCGGTACGGCTCGAGATCGATCTTCCGGATATTGCACTGTTTGGGGATCCGCTTCTTGAGAAAGTCTTCTACAATCTTTTTGATAATTCGCTCCGGTATGGTGGGGAGGGGATGACTACTGTCAGGGTCACCTCACTGCAGGATGGGGCGACCCTTACACTTGTTGTTGAGGATAATGGTACGGGTATTTTGGAAAAGGACAAGGGACTGTTGTTCGATCGCGGGTTCGGGAAGAACACCGGTCTCGGTCTCTTTTTAGTAAAAGAGATTCTCGGCATCACTGGTATGACCATTCGTGAGACCGGCATCCCCGGGAAGGGGGTACGGTTCGAGATCCAGGTGCCGGCGGGTAAATTCCGCGTTGTCGGGACCGGGTTGCAGAGATCGTAATTTTCTGCAGGCTCTGCGTTTTTCTTATCATTATCCTTTCGTGCGTGGTTCCGGGTTTAATTATTCTCGTCCATGATCCCGAACATTTCAGTTTTATTCCGCTATTTTATATAGAATAACCAGCGGATCAGGATACTATAGGTTAGGATACAGCCGATGTTTTCCATACTCTACGTAGATGACGAGCGCGATCTTCTCGAACTGGCGAAGCTCTTTTTAGAGCAGTCGCCGGAATTCCATATCGAGATCGCATTGTCCGCCAGGGAGGCGCTCGCATCTCCGCATATCCTATCCTGTGACGCGATCATCTCTGATTACCAGATGCCGGAAATGGACGGTATCGCATTTTTAAAGACCGTCCGCGAGCGGTTCGGCAACATCCCGTTCATCCTCTTTACGGGCCGTGGGCGGGAGGAGGTCGTGATCGAAGCGATCAACAACGGTGTTGATTTTTACCTCCAGAAAGGGGGTGATGTCAGGTCACAGTTCGCCGAACTCGCACACAAGATACGCCAGGTTGTGGCACGCCGCCAGGCTGAACGCTCCCTGATAGAATCCGAGAAACGCCTGGCAGATATCATCAACTTCCTCCCGGATGCCACCCTTGCGATAAACCGGGAGGGTGTCATAATCGCATGGAACCGCGCGATCGAGGAGATGACCGGGATATCGGCAGAAATGATGCTCGGAAAAGGAAATTACGAGTATGCCCTCCCCTTCTACGGTGAGCGCCGCCCTATCCTTATCGACCTGATCTTCGAACCGGATGAAGTTATTAAACAGAAATACTCCCACATTGTCCGGAAAAAGGATGTCCTTTTAGCCGATACTACCCTTCCCCGCCTGCAGGGCAGGGAAGTTGCGCTTTTCGGGAAAGCCAGCCCGCTGTATAACAGCAAAGGAGAAATTGTCGGTGCAATTGAAGCTATCCGTGATATCTCCGAACGACAGAAATCAGATGATGAACTCCGCCTCGCGTACGAACACATCACCGCCAGCGAGGAGGAGCTCCGTGGACAGCTCGACATGCTGGCAGAGAGCGAGCAGCGGGCTAAGGAGAATGAGACAAAATACCGGGACCTCTTTGACAATTCTGTGACCGGGATCTTCCGGACAACGATCGAGGGAAAATTTTTAGCTATCAACACCACGTTTGCCCGTATCGCCGGTTACGGAACGCCGCAGGAGATGATGGAGGCTATCCAGGACATCCGTACCCAGCTCTATGTCAATCCCGACGATCGGGATCTGTTCATGAACACTCTGAAGACGGAAGGGAAGGTAAGGGATTTCCAGGCCCGTTTCTTCAACCGGCAGGGTCATACGCTCTGGATTAACATCAATGCCATTGCTGTCCGGGGCGCTGACGGAAACGTTCAGTATTATGAAGGCACGATCGAGGACATCACCGACCAGAAAAAAGTAAAAGAAGCCCTCCTGCGGGAAAAGACCTTCACGGACGCCGTGATCGACAGCGTCCCCGGCCTGCTCTATCTCTATGACCCGGAGGGACGGCTCGTTCGGTGGAACAAAGCTCATGAGTCCCTCACGGGCTATTCGGCAGAGGAACTTGCCAGGATGCATTTCCTTGACTGGTATAAGGGAGACGAGGAAGCGATCCGTGCCATATCGGGAGGGGTGGAGCGGGCTTTCCGTGATGGTCAGGCAACTGCCGAGGCCTGTCTCCAGACAAAGAACGGAAAGAAGATACCTTTCTTCTTCACGGCACAACGGCTCGAGGTTGGCGGGAAGACGTATTTCACGGGTGTCGGCATTGATATCACGGACCGGAAGAAAGCAGAAGATGAGCTCCGCGCCGCGTACGAGCAGATCTCAGCAAGTGAAGAAAAGCTCCGCGAACAGCTTGATGTGCTGGCAGAAAATGAGAAGAAGACCCGGGAGAGCGAGGAGAAGTTCCGGGTGGTTTTTGAAAGATCCCATGATGCACTGATGCTCTCCGAAGGTATACGGTTGATTGACTGTAATTCAAGAGCATTCGAACTGTTTGGCTACCGCTCCCTTGAAGAGATGGCAGCACTGCATCCTGCAGATGCTTCACCGAACGTACAACCGGATGGGCAGGACTCATGGTCAGCGGCGCAAGCCCATCTCAAAGCTGTATCTGAGAAAGGCGAGGAACGGTTCGAATGGGTGCACCAGAGAAAAGATGGCAGCACTTTCCCTGCAGAAGTCTTCTTGTCGTCCTTTGAACTCGGGGGAAAAACCTTCATCCAGACCTCGATCCGGGATATTACTGACCGGAAACTGGCAGAAGATGCCCTCCGGGAGAGCGAGGAAAAGTATCGCCTCCTTGCCGATACTTCTCCGGAAATGATCTATTTTATTGATACCAACGGTTATGTGAGGTATGTCAATCAGGCGGCATCCCGGCAGTTCCATGCTGCACCGGATGACCTGATCGGAAAACCGCTCTCCTCAATTTTTCCGCCAACAATAGCCCAGAGACATCTGGAGGCCATCCGGAAGGTGACTGTTGAGCGTCAGATGCTCCACCGGGAAATCCACGAGGAGTTCCCGACAGGTTCAGTGGATATTGATGTCCGCCTCGTCCCGGTCATCAATAATAAGAACCAGATAATAGGCGTTCTCGGACTTTCAAACGATATTACTGACCGGAAACGGGCAGAAGATGCCCTCCGGGAGAGCGAGGCAAAATACCGCCGTATCACGGACAATGCCCGGGATATGGTTTACCGCATGGCTATACCCTCCGGACAGTATGAATATGTCAGCACGGCCTCTGTGGCAATGATCGGGTACACTCCCGAAGAATTGTATGCGGATCCCGGCGTTGCCCGGAACTCGATCCATCCCGACTGGAAGGAGTACTTCACCCAGCAGTGGAGCGAAATGCTGGAGGGTCGTGTTCCCCCGGAGTATGAGTACCAGATTATCGACCGTTCAGGAATAATGCACTGGTTTAACCAGAGAAATGTGCTGGTCAGGGATGAAAACGGGAAACCCGTGGCTCTTGAAGGCATTGTCACGGATATTACCGATCGCAAACAGGTTGAAGCGGCCTTGCGGGAGAGCGAGCAGCATTATCGCAGCGTGATTGAGAACATCCAGGATGCGGTTGTACAGTCGGATCGCGAAGGCAGGCTCGTCATGGCAAGCCCTTCGGCAGCCCGGCTGATCGGGTACGAATCACCCGACGAGATCCTTGGCATGCCGATGACGTCGTTTTACAAAAACCCTGATGACCGTCAGGCAATGCTGAACGAGATGACCCGCACCGGCAAGCTCGTTGATTATATTTTCGAGATCAAGCGGAGGGACGGGTCCACGCTCTGGGGCTCGCTCAACGCCCATTTCCTGTACGACAAGAACGGGCAGATCAAAGGCACGGAAGGGGCAATCCATGATATCACGGAACGCAGGCTCATGGAACAGGCAATCCGCGAGGCCAACCACAAACTCAACCTCTTAAACAGCATTACACGACATGATGTCGCAAACCAGCTTACGATCCTGCAGGGTTTTGCCCAGATCGCTGCCATGAAAAAAGGCGACCCGGTCATCACCGATTACCTTACTAAGATCCTCGCCGCAGCAGATACCATCGCCCGCCAGATCGAATTCACACGGACATATCAGGAACTGGGTGTGAGGGCACCATTATGGGTCCTGATTGAGGGGGTCATCGGGCATATCGGAAGCCGGGTCCCGGTCAGGTTCTCCAGAACCTGCGGGGGAATCGAGATCTATGCTGACCCGATGCTGGAGCGGGTCTTTTTCAACCTCGTTGACAATGCGATCCGGCACGGTGGCCGGGTGACGGAGATCACCGTCCGCTGCGAGCGCGAACCTGACAGTCTGCTGGTGATTGTGGAAGATAACGGAAATGGTATCCCGGTTGCGGAGAAGGAGAAGATCTTCAGACGGGGTTACGGGAAGAATTCAGGTCTGGGTCTCTTTTTGGTGCAGGAGATCCTTGCCATCACCGGTATCACGATACGGGAAACCGGCATACCCGGGACCGGTGCCCGATTCGAGATGCTGGTCCCGAAAGGTTCGTACAGGTTTGTAAAACCCCGTTCTCCTGATACCCGGTCAGATCCTGCCATGCAAGGATAAACCTTGAAATATAAATAACGGTTATTCACATCATAGTGCAATCGAAAACATTCTGGGAGAGGATTCGGTATGACCAGTGCATTGGCTGAATTACGGAAGTTTGTTGCCCCGGAGTTCATCATCGGGGCGGATGCCCGGCTGCTCGCCGGGAGGTATGCAAAGAATTTTGGCGCACGACACGTTTTTATCGTCACCGGCCCCCATGTCATCGGCGCCGGGTGGGTAAAGGATGTGACGGGGAGCCTCGATGCAGAAGGTATCGGGCACACCATCTTCTCCGGTGTGACCCCCAATCCCCGCGACTTCGAGGTGACGAAAGGCGCAAGCCTGTACGAGGAGGCCGGCTGCGATGCGATCGTCGCGGTCGGAGGCGGCAGCCCCATAGACTGCGCCAAGGGGATTGCGATTGTGGTCTCGAATAAGAAAAATATCCTCGCGTTCGAAGGGGTGGACAACGTGGCAATACCCCCGCCCCCGATGATCTGTATCCCCACCACGGCAGGCACCGGTGCCGATGTCTCGCAGTTTGCCATCATCACTGATACGGAACGCCGGGTGAAGATCGCCATCATCAGCAAGGTGATCGTGCCGGACATCGCGCTTGTCGACCCGGTACCCCTGACCTCGCTCTCAACAGAGCTCACTGCCCATACCGGGCTGGATGCGATCACCCATAGCGTAGAAGCTTATGTCTCAAACGCCAGTTCACCCGTGACAGATACCCTGGCCCTGGAATCCATCCGGCTGATGAAAGAACACCTCCTCATGGCATACCAGAACCCGGCGTCCGTTGAGGAACGGTACCAGACCATGCTCGGCAGCCTCCTTGCCGGCCTTGCCTTTTCGAATGCCAGCTTAGGTGCCGTCCACGCGATGGCGCACAGTCTTGGCGGGTACTCCGATCTTCCCCACGGGGAATGCAACGCCCTCCTGCTGGAGCACGTGGCAGAGTTCAATTTTGATGCATGCCCCGACCGGTATGCTGCTATCGGCACCATCCTGCAGTCCCCTCAGGCTCAGGGAAAAACGAAGGGGGCAAAAGAGGATCTTGTCCAGGCTCTCCGCACTCTCCGTGAATCGTTGGGTGTGACGGACCGGCTCTCCGATCTTGGAGTGACAAAAAAGGATCTCCCCGAGCTTGCGGGAAAAGCGATACGTGACCCGTGCCTTGCGACCAACCCGAAAAAACTGACTGTTGAGGATATTGAACGAATCTATGAAAGAGCACTCTGACGAAATCCCTGACTGGGAAGCCCAGCGGAACCGGATCATCGGTCTTGGCGAGACTTCCATCCGTAAGAGTTACTACCCCGAGCTCCAGCAGCGGATAGAGGAACTCGAGAAGAAGAACCAGGAACTTCAGGAGGCCTATGCTGCCCAAACGGCTGTAGAAGAAGAACTGCGCCAGCAGTTTGATGAGACTGACAAAAAAGAAAAGGAGTTGCGGGAGAGCGAGGCATTCCTCACCAGTATTATTGAGAATATCCCGCTCATGCTTTTTGTCAAGGACGCTAAGGATCTCCGGTTTATCCGGTTCAATAAGGCAGGTGAAGAGCTCCTTGGATATTCCCGGGAGGAAATGATAGGGAAGAATGACTTTGATGTCTTCCAAAAAGAGCATGCAGATTTCTTCATGGAAAAAGACCGGCAGGTTCTTGAGGGAAAGACACCGATCGATATCCCTGAAGAGAAGATCGGGACCCGGATTCATGGTGAGCGCATCCTGCATACCAGAAAAATTCCCATCATCAGCAGCGATGGTGAACCCCGTTTCCTGCTCGGAATTTCCGAGGATATCACAGAATGGAAAAACCAGGAACAAATCCTGAAAGCCCAACTGAATCTGGGTATTGCACTGCAGAATATTCGCGGGTTAGATGAAACGCTGGGCATCTGTCTTTCCGCAGCGATAGAGATAGCAAAAATGGATGCCGGCGGGATTTATCTGGTCGATGAAACGAGTGGTTCTCTCGATCTGGCAGTCTCAAGCAATCTGGGGGCGGAATTTTTAAAACAGATCTCCCATTATTCTGCGGATTCTGATAATGCCCGGCTGGTGATGAAAGGAAAACCTGTTTATGTTCCTTACAGTAAGACCGGAATTATTCATAGTCCCGTCCAGGAACAAGAGGGATTGCTGGCTATCGGGATCATTCCGATAACCTTTGGCGGGCAGGTGATTGCCTGTTTAAATGTTGCTTCCCATACCCTTGATGAGACCTCGTTGAGCGGCCGTATTGCCCTTGAGACGATCTCCACGCAGATTGGGGCTGTTATCGAGCAGAAGATGGCCGAGGAAGCGCTTCTCGTCAGCGAGGAACGGTACCGGAGCCTTGTCGATATAACCGACACCGGGTACCTTGTCCTGGACAACCGTGGCGTCGTCATAGACGCCAACGATGTCTATATCCGGCTCACCGGCAGATTCTCTATTGATGACCTGAAAGGTCGCCCGGTCACCGAGTGGACCGCACCTTATGACCTGGAACGCAATGCCCGCGAAGTAGAAAAATGTATGAAGACCGGCCATGTCCGCGGCCTTGAGATCGATTATATAAAACCGGACGGGTCGATCCAGCCCGTTGAAATCAATGCTACTGTATTCCCTACCGGCACCGGGAATGTGATCCTGACGCTCTGCCGCGACATATCAGAACGCAAGCGGACCCATGTCGCCCTGCAGCAGGCACGGAACAAGTTAAATCTCCTAAATGCAGTCACGTTCCAGGATATCCAGACGGCAGCCTTCTCCCTCTCGGCATACCAGGAACTGGTTAAAACCGTCATCGCCGATCCGAAAGCAAAGTCCTATCTCGATAAACAGGAAATTTTCTTAAAAAAGATGGTCGATACGCTGGATTTTGCAAAGAATTACCAGGAGATGGGCATGAACCCACCCCGGTGGCAGAACGTGCGGCAGGTCTTCCTCTACGCCATCTCGCATCTCGATTTCCTGAGCATGAAGCAAAACCTTGAACTAAACAATCTTGAGATTTTTGCTGACCCGCTGTTTGAAAAGGTGCTCTTCAATCTCTCGCAGAATGTACTCACTCATGGCGTCAACGCGACCGAAGTTACCCTCAGGTATGAGGCAAAACCCGACCATCTCACGCTTTTTATGGAAGACAATGGTGTGGGAATTTCTACTGAGGAGAAGAATATGATCTTCGACCGGGGATACGGGAAAGGGACCGGTCTCGGCCTCTTTTTGGTCCGGGAAGTCCTCTCCATCACGAGTATGACGATCAAGGAGACCGGGACCCCCGGGAAAGGGACACGGTTCGAGATATCCGTGCCCAAGGGAATGTACCGGAATACCGGGTGATGTACGGTGCCTGGTCCCCCCTTAGCGATCAGTAATCAGCGGAAATCCGTGCAATTTAGCGGGTTTTCAAATCCGTTATTAATACCAGGTTCAGTCTGTTGTGGCGATTTTTCTGTGCCCGGGATACCTTTCTTAACGGTTCGTGAGGGTGCGTATCAGTATGAAACCGGAGAGGGCGGCGCAGGTGTCTGTGTCAGTGTCGCTGCGGCTGGAGCAGGCGTGGCATCGCCGGAGACAAGAACTCCCCACCACGGCTGATCCTCGCGGATGACCGCAAGATCCGTTCCGTTCAGCCGCGTGTTCACGGCCATCCTGACGGGAATGAATCCAAGGAGCATGACCTGGCGTTCCCGGGACACGACAAATACGAGCTGGTTGCCTTCGAATGCAGGGTTCACTGCAGTGACGGTCCCGGACTGACCGGAGTACTGCTGCTGGATACCTGCAGTCTTCTGGTCGGTCGGCTGGATACAGTACAGGGTTGTGCCGTCTGCATCCCTCCCGCACGGGGAGTTGGAACACATTCTTACCGCACCCTGCCACCGGTCAACCGCCCCCTGCCGGGAAATGCACGAGCAACCCGATGGGCAGGTGATCAACCGTTCTGTTGGAGCTGCAGTCTGTTGTGAGGTGGCCTGTGTTGCAGGCTGGATGCAGTACTGGTAGGTCCCGTCCGACTCCCTTCCACAAGGCGAGTTGGAGCACATACGGGCACCGCCCGGCCACCGGTCGGCGCCTCCCTGTCGGGTGATGCACGAACAGTTGGAAGGACAGGTGATAAACCGTTCGGTCTCCGTAACCGTCTGTCCTGTCACGATGCCGGTGCAGCCTGTCCCGCGTGCATCACATCCTGAAAGGCACTCTTCCCGGTATCCATAGTCGCACTGCTGCGCCCATTCATTCCAGGTACCGTTGAAATGGCGAACCCCGTCACTACAGTAATCCGGGCAACCGGCAGGGTCACGTGCACAGGTCGTGCCAGAGCCATCACAGCCATTCACGCAACTCCGGGTCATGTAGGTGCACTGCTGCATGATGCTGCTCCATGCGCCATTGAAGGAGTGGACTCCTCCGGCACAGGTATCCGGGCAGCTCTGCCGGGTCTCGGCAGTCGTTGTTACTGTAGGTGCAGCTGCACAGCCGGTGCCGCGTGTATTGCAGCCGGTATCGCATGCGGACCGGTACGCATAATCGCAGCTGCTGGTCCGGGAATTGTAGGTACCGCGGGAATAGGCAACCCTGTCGGAGCAATAGTCAGGGCAGGACCGCTCAGCTGTCGTCACGGTCGCTGCCGGCGCAGCAGCACACGTGATGCCCCGGGCATCGCAGCCGTTATCACAACTCGTACGGGAGGCATATTCGCATATGCCGGTCCGGGTATCGTATGTTCCGCGGGAATACTGTAATCCGGCAGCGCAGTAATCCGGACAATCCCTGTCTGCTGCGGCAACACAGGGCATGAGCAGTGCCATGGCAAGGGCGCACACTCCCAGAATAATGATGGCCTTCATATAAAATTACCTCTATTGGATGGATCACCGTTCAGATGATTAATATTGTGGCTGTTATAACCAAACAGAGGAATGTTCGGTATGAAGGATCTTTTATTCAGGGACAAACGGGGCCTGAAGGAATGTCAGGACCTGACTTGCCGGATCAGGGTCCGGAGATTGTACCTTCGCCCGGTATGAACAGCGGATCCCGGATAAAAATGGTTCACCAGAGGAATTTTTCAGGGAACTATGAATGTAATCTCAAAGCTCCGGAGTGTCCTGTTTACCGGTTCCCCCGGCCGCCGCAGGTCAGCGGAAAACGTCTGGATGGGATCATTCCCGATTGAGATGTGCCATGTGCGGGAACCACCCGAGCCGACCATTCCCATCAGTTCTCCTATCGGGTTGCCTGATGAGTATCCATCCCCGGTGATTTTAATATCCCCGGTGGTCGTCACGTTCCAGACAAAACCCGTAGAAGGGTTTTCCGCGAGCGAGATCACTGCCGTATCTCCCGGCGCCATCCGGATTGTCGAACCGTTGTTCCCGCTGCCATACGTCTGTCCAAGGCATCCGGCAGCCGACAGGACAACAGCAAGAATTGCCAGGGTTACGATCATCCCCGTTGTATGCCACTCATCCATCATCCAATCCCTGTCTTCAGGTTATCAAATACTTTTCCCCTTCCTCAGCAGGCAGGAATCAGGGGAATCTCGAACATCGCATGGTACATGAACATCCTTTATGGGCCTGAGAAACGACCCACCCTATCCAATGGGTGGGGCAGCCTTGGGAGAACATTCCCCTGACCCCCCTTATTTTCTCAGTTTGGTTGTCAGCACTATGAGAGCTACAGCAATATGGGGGGATGCTCACATCGTGGGGGTGGAGGCGCGAAGGCGCACAGAACCCCAAAGAGCGTCAAATATTTTTGAATGTGTCTCCGGAACCGGAACTTTTTCCCCCGTTTTCTTAATTGGCTCGGACTCAGAAAGATCCCGGACCCGGTAACGCCCTGATGGCGTAAGATGGGGGTCGGACAACAATTATTCGATCGGAAGAATACCGTGAGCCCTCTGGCATCTCCACCGTATTTTTTCATTATTCCTGCGGTTCCTGATCAGCGTCCGGAACAACATGTCCCTCACTGACCCCCATCAACCTCCTTTGTTTTCCGGGCAGAAAATGGTGCATTTAACCTCGTAACAGTGAGAAAAATGTGGCCGGAAGTGTAAGGGGGGGTCAGTGAGGGACACTTTTTAAGATCTGTGGCAATCGCATGCAGACCCATGACCCGCAGCTGATGGGGACTTTTGCTCTGCGAACCTCACCCAATCACGTGCCGGAAAAACGGGCAATCATTTTTATGGAATCCCGCGATAGTGTATCCTTCATGGAATACCAGGTCCGGGTGATGGAGGTTGTATCCCACGGGAACTTCGCGTTCTCGGTCAGGTTCAAGCGGCCGTCCGCATTCCCGTACCTGCCGGGCCAGTACATGTTCATCACGATTGGCACCGGCTCCACTGCCCTGACAAAACACCTTACGCTCTCGAGCAGCCCGTCCAATGCGTATCTGGAGGTAACGAAAGGCTCGACCGGCCATCCCTTTGCAGAAGCCTTGCGGGCACTTAAAGCGGGCGACGAGGTGGTGATACGGGGTCCCTTCGGGGACTTTACCTTTCATGGAGAATATGCAAAGGTTGCGTTCATCGCGGGCGGCATCGGCATCACGCCCTTCTGGAGCATGATGCGCTATGCCACCGGGATGCGGCTTGACACCGATATCCGGCTGCTCTGTTCGGCCAAGATCGAGCCGGAGATCCTGTTCCGGGAGGAGATGGCGGAGCTCTCGCTCGTGAACCCGCACCTCGGAATTATCACGACCCTGACGGAACCGGGACCCGGGTGGACAGGGCGAACCGGCAGGATCAATGCTGACATGATCGTGCAGGAGATCCCCGACTGGCAGGAGCGGGTCTTTTTTGTCTCCGGGCCGCCCGCGATGGTCAACGCGATGCTTTCAGTGCTCCGGGAGATGGGCCTGACGGAAGATCGCATACGGTCCGAGTCTTTTCCGGGATACTGAAACGTTCCAGAGCCTGCTGAGAATGGAACCGAAAATCTGGTGGTTGGCCGGAAATGAAACCGGGTACGTACCAGAAAAACAACCAGAAAAACGGGCCTGAAGGGATTTGAACTCTCTATAAACTTATTTGTTTTATCTTTGACTTGCGTAAATATTGTTATCAACAACAATATAAGGAAGACAACTCTTTACCCTGTATTGGAGTTGATATTTTCCGTCCGCAGCATTTTCAACAACATTTCTATCATATTCAAAAAATTGCGTGACTATTCCTTTCGGGGGGATGTAATCAATGTTAAAAGAGCGATTCTCACATTTCCGTTGTTGTGGTAGAAAATCATTACAATATCCTGTCTTTACTTCAACAGATTTTGCAGAGGCATCTAAAAGGTTAACGATGGATATTGTGACATTATGGTGATATGTAAAACCCGCATTGATCGCCTTATCTTTGTTCTCTACAACCGATACAGTGATATTTTTATCTTCTCCTGTCAAGCAATAATCACTCGAACAACCTGCTATCATTACGAAAATTGCGATCAATAGAATAAACGTGAGGTTTTTCATACCCGTCTACCTGACATTGCAATAATTGTCAATGATATGCATACATGATCAATCCTACTCCACAAATAAATCCAATTATGAATAAAATTATCCCTAACTTTTTATTTTTTACAGATAAAATTGTCACAAATAAAGATAATATCCCTAATACTGTAACGATGATACTCGCAAAAGGAACAAATGACGGAGTGTTTCCCACATGTGGCATACTTTTGGTTGTTTCTTCAACTTTCTGAAGAACTGAAATTATAATATCGTTCGGATCGTATGAATTACCCGTTTTTAAGAAAAGACCAAAAAAAATACCAGTGATCAATCCTTCCAAGATAACCTCTTTTTCACGGTTTGATTTCATGTTCCTCATTGTAGCTCAAAGATATTTTTCATCAATTTTTATTCCTGATGCATTAATCTCTGTTGCTAGTTTTTTCTTCCAATCTCCCTGTCTATCAATTGAAGTATAAAGAAGGCCATCATTATCAGAGGGTAGTTCAACTTTTTCTTGACACAATGCTGCAACCTTATTACGGCCAAGTTTACCAATAAAAAATCCCCACTCAAAAATTACATTTTGTCTGGCTCGATGTTTGAGGTTCATATGATATCTATCAACTGAATATTCCAATGCTTCCTTCATATCTTCGACAGTAGGTTCACGTACGAGGTCATCAAAATTCTCAACATACTCAATATATTTCGCCGCAAGATCATCTCGTGAAAGTAACACGATTGCAAAATCGACATCTGAATAATGTTCAACTTTTTCAATAATTGTTTTGCCGAGATTTGCCTGTTTGTGAAGGATAATTGGTTTTAATTTGAGGCTTTTGATATATTGTTCAACTTCATTTTTTAATTCATCATCATGCCCATGAACAATGAAGATTTTACGACTATCAAGAGATTTTTCTTTGGAGGTCTGTTTTTTTACAACGGGTGAATTTGCTAATTTTTTTTTTGTGATTCGTTTTGGTTGAGTGGGTAGCACAGTTTTCCGTCTAGAATAATTAATTGACTCCAATTCCGCTTTATATACAATTAGATGATTTTTTATTAATTCAAGGTCATTTTCATAATTTCTTTGTCTTGTCACTGGATCCGTCGGATCTAAAAAATGTCTTGTTGCAAAAGAACTGCGATCCTTTTCGAGATCTTTAAGTTTTTTATCGTCATCCTTAAAATTAGCGCGAAGAAAACCTCTAATATTTATCTTTAATTTGGTTATCTCTCTCTCGCTATCTGGGTTTTCACAATCAATTTGTTGAAGATCAGCAATTTTACTGATAAAAGAGTTGATTTGATCTATTGCGTATTCAGGATCAGTATCAGGTTCCACCCATTATCACACAGAGGTGTTATTTTTCCAAGTATATACCCGTTGCTTGATATTAGTTTGGTCTCTCTGTGAGGGAGAAATATTTGTTTAATTTAGTGACTTTGAAGAACACTTGATTACATTAGGGTGATTGTATGGTTTTTCACTTTGCTGTCTCTATTAATCATTAATAGTGTATCGTGGGACTGCTAAATCGATTATATCATGGTTTCAATCCATATTTTCTTCGATAAATTGTTCGATGAGATAGAAGTAGTGATCACCTGATAACGTCTACATTCGTTATATGGCTTGTTGGGTAGATGTTTGAATTGGAATAGTGATCCGACTTTCTAAAAGTTAAGTTGGTCTTTCCAAATTTCTGCCTAGAATTACCATAACGATAATACAAAACATCATTCCTCCGACGAATAACAATGTAGTTAGGTTTAAACTCATTGGATTCTTTGACCATTCAACATATAGACCTCCAACCATCCCGGTAAGTAAACTTAATGGTATCGAGATCGTTAAAAGTTGAATATTTTCTTGAGTGATTATTGTCCTTCGAAATGTAACTGGCGTTGTTCTACACCAAAGTGTAAAATTGATGAATACTAAAATTATGATTGCTAACGCCATTACAAAAATTAATGCAATGATCTCTTGTTCCATATAGTAACTTTGAATTACACATACAATTTAATCTATTTAATTATTATATGGGCAAAAGAATCGCTCATGTTTCCCATTGTTTTCCAAAAACAGATTGAGATTTAGATTAGTTATTTTGATTTAGATTCTATGTTGCCCGGTGAGAGCGAAGAATTATCAAAAACAACCAGAAAAACGGGCCTGAAGGGATTTGAACCCTTGACCTGCGGATTAAGAGTCCGCCGCTATGCCGAACTAAGCTACAGACCCAGCCTGTTAGACCTAATTAAGTGGTCGATAATGCCGAATAAATGTTTTGGCCACTCAGGCAAAGAATTCCTTAATACCCTAGAATAGTACATCTTCTGTTACATGCCTGAACCAGCCCCGTTTGAACAGCCGGGTCCAACAAAATACTGTATTTTCGGCTGCGGCACGAACGGTTACAATATCATCCTTGAACTCCTGAAAGAGCAGGAGCGCGTGATGGTCGTGGACAAGGACGAGTCCCGCGTACGCCATCTCCGCGACCAGAAATACGATGCATACCAGCGCGATATCACCTCATCTGATTTGCTGGTTGGCCTTCCCCCATTCGAGATCGCGTTTGTAATGACCGGTGACGGGGATGCAAACCTCGCCGCAGTCCTGACCATCAAGAAGCGGTACCCTGCCGTGCAGGTTGTCGCCCGCTCGGTTGACCCGGTCAATGGTCAGAAACTCACCGCTGCCGGGGCCGAGTTCGTCCTCTACCCGCAGGAAGTAGTTGCCCGCTCCGCGATTCTCCAGATAAAAAAACAGCATTCCAGCCGGATCTCGCAAAGACTTTTTACCCTGCTTGCCGGCTGGGAAGGGTGTCTGGGGATCATTACCCACAAGAACCCGGACCCTGATGCCATTGCGTCAGCCCTGGCACTCGCAGAGATTGCCAAACGGGCTAACCCCAAGAGCCTCACCACCCGGATCTTCTATGAAGGCAACATCGGCCACCAGGAGAACCGTACGTTTGTCAACCTGCTCGATATCAAGATGGAGCACCTGACCACAGAAGCCATGCAGCAGTGCAACTTCCTGGCGCTCGTGGACTGTTCGGGCCCGGGCGCCAACAACGATATTCCCCCCCAGACGAAGATCAACATTGTCATCGATCACCACAAGGATGGCAAGCATATCGCAACGCAGAGCACCTTTGTCGATATCCGGCCCGGGGTTGGGGCCACCGCAAGCATCCTCACCCAGTACCTGCAGGAGCTCGATGTGCCCGTCGACAAACGCGTTGCCACCGCCCTTCTCTACGGTATCCGCACGGACACCAAGGAGTTCAAGCGCAATGTCACCCCGCAGGATCTCAATTACGCAGGCTTTCTCCTGCCGCTCACCGATGCAGACCTGCTCGACAAGATCATGTCGCCTTCCATGTCGCAGGAGACGCTCGATGTGATCGGTAAGGCGATCCAGGAGCGGAGAATCCAGAGCGGGTACCTCTTCTCTAATGTCGGTTTTGTTATGAACCGCGATGCCCTCCCGCAGGCAGCTGACCTGCTCATCACGCTCGAAGGGGTTAACACGGCGCTGGTCTATGGTATCACCGACAACGCGATCGTGATCTCGGCCCGCAACCGTGACATCCGGCTGCACATCGGCAATGCCCTGTCCGAAGCGTTCGGGGAGATGGGCGATGCCGGCGGCCACCCGAACATGGCGGCAGCTGCGCTTCCGCTCCACTTCTTTAACCGGGTGGAGAACAAGGAAGAACTGCTCAAACTCGTGATCGAACCGATCCTCGAGAAGTTCAAGAACCTCGTCGGACTGGAGAACGAGGACCGGAAGAATGGAGTTTAGGGACTGGGAACCGCATTACTGCGAGATCCTCGCGTACTTCGGGTTCGACCGTGCCGGTGACGAAGAGGCAGCCCGGCTCCTCGCCTCGCTCCTGCCCCGCGACAATCTGCTCTCCCTTGCAGCCCTGACGTGTGACAACCCGGTTACGGTCTGCGGCAATGCCCCCTGCCTCAAAGACGAGCTGGACAAGATCAATGGCGTAGTCTTTGCCGCTGATGCAGCGGCTGATGTGCTCGATGCAAACGGCATCTATCCCGATGCTGTATTTACCGACCTCGATGGTGCAAGTGACCGGCTTCTTGCGCTGAATGAAGAGGGAACGATCGTGGTCGTGCATGCGCATGGCGATAACATTGCGCTGCTGAAGCACTGGGTGCCACGGTTCAAAGGTCCGCTGGTCGGGACAACGCAGGGCACCCCGCTTCCCCATGTCCACAACTTCGGCGGTTTTTCCGATGGCGACCGGGCGGTCTTTACCGCTGAGGAACTTGGTGCTGAACAGATCACGCTCATCGGTTTTGATCTCGATGACAAGGATGTTGATCCGGTGAAACGCGGAAAGCTCATCTGGGCCAGAAAACTGCTCGCCCTGATCGGTCATACGGTATGAATCCTATTGCAGTCATCCTTGACGGGTACGTTGACGAGCCGGCCTGCCTTGGGGTTCCCCCCTATGTATCGCCCTACATCCGCACGGTTGCCGGTGCACTTATTGCCCACGGTTACGCGGTGCAGTACCTCACCATCGACCAGCTTCGCACCGATCCGATGCGGACCGTTGAGCTGAACCGGGCGAACCTGCTCGTGATGATTGCCGGTGTCACGGTCCCGGGAAAATACCTGGGCGGCACTCCTGCCACCCTCACCGAGATCCAGCAGGTCGGTCACATGGTACGCGGCCCGAAGAAGATGATCGGCGGGCCGATCGCGTTTGGCTATGCGGCGGAGGGAGGTCAGAAGGCGATCCGGCAGGTGATCGGCGGGTTTGATGCCCTGCTGACCGGAGAGCCGGCCATTGCGCTGGACAACTATCTGTGCGGCAATGAACCGGCAGGAGCGCTCGATTACTCCCGCACGGACCCGTGGAGTGTTTCGGGCAGCACGATCATCACGCAGCATCCCGATTACCCGTACGTGATGTGCGAACTGGAGACCGCACGGGGCTGTTCCCATGGAGCGACCGGCGGCTGCTCGTTCTGCACCGAACCGTTTTACGGCCAGCCGAAGTACCGCAGCATCGCGGGAATTGCGGCGGAGGTTGCAGCACTCCACTCTCACGGTGCCCGGCACTTCCGGGTCGGCCGGCAGCCGGATATTCTCGCGTACGGTGCAGGAGCAGGAGAATATCCCGCTCCCCGCCCGGAACTGCTCGACCAGCTCTTTTCATCGATCCGCACCGCAGCTCCCGATCTAAAAACGCTCCACATCGACAATACGAACCCGGCCACCATTGCCCGGCATGAGGATGCCGGCCGCGAGGCTCTTCGTGCCATCATCCGCCACCACACATCCGGAGATGTTGCTGCATTTGGCATGGAAACCGCTGACCCGGCCGTCATTGCGGCGAACAATCTCAAGGCGCAGCCCGATGAAGTCTTCCGGGCAATTGAAATCGTGAATGAAGAAGGGGGCATGCGCAGGGACAACGTGCCCGAGCTCCTGCCGGGATTAAACTTCGTATGCGGGCTTGCCGGTGAGACTGAAACGACCTATGATCTGAATGAGCAGTTCCTCGTCCGGGTGCGGGATGCCGGCCTGTCCGTCCGGCGGGTGAATATCCGTCAGGTGATGCCGTTTGAGGGTACACCCGCGTACACGAACAACACGCTCGGCAGGCACGAGCAGCGATTCCGGGCGTTTAAGGAGTTTGTCCGGAATACGATCGATCTCCCGATGCTCCAGCGTGTCTTTCCCATCGGTACTGTGCTTCGCGATGTGCGGATCGAAGTTCCGGGAGACCTGTCATTCGGGCGGCAGATGGGATCCTATCCGATCCTGGTCGGGGTTCCGCTTAAGCTGCCCCGGAACACCATCACCGATGCGGTGGTCGTGGACTGGGGGATGCGTTCGATCACGGCATTGCCCGTGCCTGTTGAGATTAACACACTCCCTGCTTCTGCAATCAGGTGGCTGCCCGGTATTGGCAAGAAAAAGGTGGCAGCCGTGATTGCAAAGCGGCCGTTTACCGGGATCGAGGCGTACCGGAAGGTGGCGGGAAACTCAGCGGTGGACGGGCTGATGCGGTTTTAGGAATTTTTACACGATGGGTAGAAAAAAGAATATAATGATGGGGGCCGATGCCCCCATACCCCCGATTGCGATTAACGCCGCCGCCCCCGAAGGGACGCCCCCGCGGCGGTTCGGAGCGGGTTTATCATGATTATGGCTCTGTTAAAACCCTCTAAAAAGAGGGGGGGTCAAGGGGGTGCACCCCTTGGGCTGCCTCCCCCTCTGGGGGAGAGAGGGGGTCACCCTCCAAACAACCGATAAGAGGAAGCGAATCAAAGGAAAATAGGATTTCAACAGAGCCGTGATTATTGAAAAAAGATTGATGTCAGAAAAATCTAATACATCACTAAATCTGCTTCAATTCAGTCACTTTCAGGATATCCGTCCGGGTCACGATCCCGAGGATCTTCCCATCCACCACGACCGGAATCCTGCCGAAATCCTGTGCTGACATGATCCTGAGCGCATCGATCACCGGCGCTTCCGGCGGGAGCGTGATCAGGTCCCGGGTCATGATATCGCGTACCTGCATCGCGTCCCGGTCAATGGACGACGTGCGGTTTACATCTGCAAGGGTTATCATGCCGACAAGGGTATCCCGCTCGACTACCGGAAAACCGAGATGCTTGCTGGAATACATCATGCCAATCACCGTGCTTAAGGGCATGGTTGGCGGAACGGTGGTCACCGGGGTGCTCATCATGTCGCCCACGGTCACATTCTGCAACAGGTGGCTGTACTTCACCGCTGTTGACTCTGCATTTGCACCGATGTAGATGAAGAGCGCGATGAGGATCAGGAACGGGGAGAAGGTTACGAGCCCGATGATGCCAAAGATAATCGCAAATCCCTTACCGATATCAGCGGCAATTTTTGTGGCCCGGTGGAGCGGCATCCTCGTTGCCAGCCATGCCCGGAGCACCCTGCCACCATCCATGGGAAAGGCCGGAATGAGATTGAAGGCGCATAGGATGATATTGAGTATGCCGAGATAACCCAGGACAAAGATCCATACCCCCTGCATCCCCGGGTTTGTAGTCACTGACGGCGCAGCATAGACCAGCCCGCAGCAGACGATCCCGAGGATCAGGCTCGCAACCGGCCCGACAAGCGCCATCGGAAGCTCGATTTTGGGATCCGGTGTCCCCTCCTCCATCTGTGCGATGCCACCGAAGATCATGAGGGTGATACTGTTGATCGCGATGCCTTTATGCAACGCAACCACCGAATGGGCAAGCTCATGCACCAGAACGCCGGCAAAGAGTCCGAGTGCGATAATAACTCCCAGGATCCATGGTGTCAACCCGCTGGTGATGATTGAGGTGTCTATCGGTACTGTAAAGATATCTTTGAGCATTCCTGCGGTGATCAGGATCTCGGTGCCGATAATCCAGGCAAAGAGCGGAATGACCAGCAGGAAGGTATAATGGATCAGGATCGGAATCCCGAATAAGCGCCCGATCCGAAACGATCCGTCCATATGAAAGGATTATCTTTTTAACTCTTAAGTATATACTCTCTCTGATAACGATGGAAAGCCAGATTACCGATTTGTTCGGACTCCAGATCTACACCGATAAGGGCATGTTCGTCGGCGAAGTCGAGGATGTTGTCATCGATGTTGACAGCAAGAAGATTGAAGGTGTCGTGGTCGGCAAGGTCAATGACCAGCTCTTCGAGCTCAAGAATTACAAGGGACTCAAGATCCCGTACCGCATCATCAGCGCTATCGATGACATTGTCCTTATCCGTCACCTGCCGGGTGCATTCTCCGGGTCAGGCAGCGGCGAAGAATAACCAACGGACAAACCCTGCGGGGAAACCCGCACCCCATATTTTCTCTCGTCTTGTATGGTCTCTTTATGGAAAACCGCGAACTCTTTTCAAATCTTACGACCATTCCCCCCATTTTCGTGCGGCTTGACGGGCGGGCATTCCACCGGCTGACCGAAACGCTAGGTCTCGAAAAACCGTTCGATGAGTTTTTCAATACCTCGATGTGCACGGTCTGCACCTCGCTCCTTTCAGAAAGCGGCCTGAATCCTGATTTTGCATTCACGTTCTCCGATGAGATCAGCCTGTATTTCACCCAGCTTCCGTTCAATGGCAGGGTGGAAAAGATCGATTCCGTATCAGCATCGTTTGCGGCAAGCTCGCTCACTCTGGCGCTGGGAGGCACAACGCTGGTCTCATTCGATGCACGGGTGATCCCGGCAACCCCGGCATTTGCCCTGGAATACTTAGCCAACCGGCAGAACGAGGCATGGCGCAACCATATCAACGGTTACTGCCAGCAGGTGCTGATCGAAGAAGGGATGAACGGAAAGAAAGCCGCTGAGCATCTCAAGGGCCTGCCCTCAAAAGCACTTCATGACATGATGCATGTGCGGGGGTTCAATCTCGCGATGACACCGGCATGGCAGCGCCGGGGTGTGATGGTATACAAGAAGCTCACCGAGAAGGAGGGGTTCAACCCGATCACGGAAGAGACCGTGGTTGCCGAGCGGAGTGCAGTCACGGTGGACAAGGATCTTCCGCTGTTTACCAGTGAGGAAGGAAAGGTGTTTCTGCGGAAATTGTTGGGCGGGGTGTGAGGAATAATAAATGATGATAACCCTCTTTGCAGATGTAAAAAATCAGTAAATATTAAACGTGAGTCTTTTCATGGCCACAACTAAACCCCCTTCATCACCCAAAAAACAATATGGCATTGTTGTAATGTTGGATGCACTTGGTGTTTCGCATTATACCTTGAAACAATGTGAAGTCTTTTTGAAAAAACAAAATGAGATGATGAACGAAATAATCAAAACGAAAAAAGATTTTAAGAATTATGATTTTTTAAAGGGGATTATAACTGCAACATTTGGAGATACGATAATAATTTGTTATCCCATCAAGGAGAATGATTCATATTCATCTTTGGAAATTCTTGGATGGGTTGGATTGCATTTAAGCTATTTATTGAATCTTGGAATAAAAACCGGAATTCTATTTCGTGGTAGCATCTCGATTGGTGATTTCCTATACGGAGACAACGTTGTTCTTGGCCCAGCAGTATTTGATGCACATGATTGGTATGAGAGTGCTGATTGGTTTGGTGTGATTCTCTCTCCAAAAATCCAATTATGGCTGGAATCTGCATTAGAAACCGAAAAACGCAAAGAATCACATGATGCTATAAGGCTGTTTGAATACGGTATTGTTCAGTACGATGTCCCTCTGACTCATCGCGAAAAAGAAAAAGAAAAAAAATTTTGGGTTATTGCATGGCCAGCGCACTATTATGATGAAGGAATAAAAACACCTGCCGGGCCATTAGGGAATTTATCAAATAATTTATACAAAATCCCCATTTCAAAATTGGGTGAACCCAAGTTTAAGAATAGTATCGATTTTTTTAAGTGGTATGGTACGGACGTCTATCAAAAAAATGGCAGAGATAAGCTAAATTTGATGTTTTTATGGAAGGAATGGCCCCCCATTCTTTTGATAAATAAAGATAAACGCCGCCGCCCCCGAAGGGACGCCCCCGCGGCGGTTTCAGTGACTAAAAATATTGAAACCAACTTGCCCCGCCGTGCCTCGGAGAGCCCCTGAGGCGGGGAACTCTCGTAATAAATCGTTTTTTCGGCATGCCGTATCGGAATCAATGTGTTTATGTCCCCCTCTCAAAACAGAATTTCATAAGTTTCCGATGTTTTTCTGAACTACGAGACCAGATTAGATCGTAGATCTTCTTCCTGCAGATCAGGATTACCGTCTCCGGGTTCAATGCCCTCGTTTAAATGCCCGGTCAGCGTAACAAATCATGTTGCGCTAATATTCTCTCTTAAAATATAATTCTGACAGAAATGCTTTGATATTTCAAAATCAAAAAGCATAAATATAATTATAGTACACTAGCAGATATCCCCTAAAAGGAGGTGATGTTTTGTTTGACTGGGCGATATTCCTGAAAATCATCATTGCAGTCCTCCAGGCCATTTTACAGAATCTGCCCCCTATGTAACCGGGCAGGTCTGGACTTTTGCAAAAAATTTCCTTATTTTCGGTCACGCAAAATTTTCAAAAAAGAGATATCGTGGTTTTTTCCAAGAACCGCTTGCGTTAAAAAAGTATCGATACTAAAAACCACATCTCCGTCGCTATGAAACATAGTTTCAATGATCGGTTTATTTTTTCATGATTGTAAAGGCACAACCCGCAAGGATGAGCGCGAAGAAAATAACGGTCATGGGAAGCGGGACCGGTTGGGATGTTGTGGTCTGCTGAGTCTGCGATAAAGATGGGCCTGGGGTTGGCCGGGCCTGGGGTGAGAGATAGTAACCTGTGTTAAGTATTATTTTCTTTTCCTTCCCGTCCTGGTCGGATACATAGATTGACGGGTCTTTTTCTTCACCTGTACCCCAGAGTCCCACAACATTCACATCCCCGCTGCCGGAAGTCGAAACGCTCCGTGCTGCGCCCCGGATCGGGTATGACCAGAAAATTGTTCCAGTACCATTGAGGGAATACACGGTGCCATTTTTTGGGTTTTTTCCCGCAGGTGCAGTACCTGCAAGTACTGACCGGCCATCATCGGACAATGCTACGGAGTAAACATAACCAGAATCCGTCAGATCCCACAAAAGCCTCCCGCTCCGATTGAAATAATAAACCTTATACTGGGAACCCGCAGCAACAAAATTCCCATCCGCTGAGATCGCCACACTTCTGGTCTGGTAACGGCTGGAATAATTCCCGAGAAGGTTACCGTCCCAGTTCAGGAAATAAACAGCATCCCGATCAATTGCGGCAATTGTGGAACCGTCCCGGGAGATGTCAACACCGATCACCCACGATTTGGTACCATATTTCCAGAGCATGGTGCCGTTTCCTGCAAACAACCGGACACTCCCATCATAACGATCCCGGGATCCACCCCCGCCCCATGTCCCGATAACGATGGTATTCCCATCATCTGACAGCGCAACACCGGATATGCCCCCGGTCATTTTCAGAATTTTCCAACGGGTATTTCCTGTCTGATCCAGAGAATACATTACCGGTTCGTTCGCTTCAGAGGGCCCGGTATAGCCGGTTGCAATTATTGTCGTTCCATCTGAGGATATCCGCGCCTCCTGAATACCCATTGCCGGATCTGACTGCCATAACAGGTCACCATGAGGATTGAAACAATACACAGAACCGTTTGATGCATCAATGGGACCGACACCGGCAACGACAATAAAATCCCCGTTACGGGACATCGAGACATCGGTAATTCGTTTGCCCGTAGGATACGCCCAGAGGAGTGTGCCGGTCTTGTCGAAAAAGTTAATTTCCCCCTGTTCTGATCCCGCAACAATATACTGGCCGTTGCCGGAAACTGAGACGAGTACAGGGGCAGAGTATATCGACGGCTCTTCCTGTGCAATGACAATCGGGATGATCATTGCGGAAAAAATAATGATAAAAAAAATAGGAGCAATAATTCGTAAATTCATCACATTGCCGCCGTGAGAGCCGGAAAAACCGGGTTCATCATCAATCTCACACTTTCGAGATCCCAATCGTCATCGCAACACCTTCGACATCCCAGTCTTTTACCATCTCGTACGTTTTTGCCGGCGCACCGGTATTATGAATCGCGAGTTCCCGCGCCCGCACCTCTTCCATAATCCCCGCACGCCACATGCCCTGTATCAGGGTACAGATCCGTTCATCTGCTACAGCGGTATCGGCAACGATGAAATCTTCTACCGCGAGATCGAGCTGCTTGCGCATCTCGTTGATCCTGCGGATCACTTCGCGGGCATAGCCCTCTGCTTCCAGTTCGGGCGTCAGCTGGACATCCACGTAGACCGTGGCATCCGGCATCGGTGCCGAGAACACTTCGGGGGGAAGCTGCTCGGCAAACGTGACATGGTCTGCACCGATTTCGAAGATCGCATCTCCCCCACCGAGTTTCACGGTCCGCCCGGCACCGATCTCTGCCTTGAGCAGGTTGCCATCGGCAGCTTCAATGAGGGTTTTTACCGCAAAGGAGTTCTTGCCGAATCCTTTCCCGAGCGCCTTCATGACCGGTTCGGCTTTCCACCCAATCCGCTCCCACCGGCCCATCACGACCCGGACGGTCTTGGCATTGGCACGGTCCTTGCAGACTGCATTGAGACGTTGTCCGATTGCATCCCGGACCGGCTCTGAGTCCGTCACAACGACCACTTCAGCAACCGGCCAGCGGAGTTTGCGCTTGCCGGCCTGGCGGGCATTAGCGCATGCCTCGTCAAACGAGCGGACGATCCCGACTGCCTGTTCGAGGCTCTCGTTCACAAATGCAGGTTCGCCTTTGTTCCAGTCGAGCAGGTGCACGCTTGCAGGATCGTTTGTGCACCGAAGGTTGCTGTAGATCTCTTCCGTGATATGCGGGCAGACCGGGGCAAGGAGGCCAATGAGCTTGCGCATCACGTAATAGATCGTCTCGTAGGCGAAGTGCTTGCTCTCGGATTCGCCTTCGATCCACATCCGTTCGCGGACCAGCTGGACGTACCAGCGCGAAAGGTCTTCCAGGATAAAGTTGATCAGTTCCCGGGTGGCCCGGTGAAGCTGGCATTCGTTGATCGCATCATCGACCGTAGCTGCAACCGAGTTGATCCGGGAGATAATAAACTGGTCCTCATCGGGCATCTGCCGGAGGTGTGACCGGATAAACACATCGTCCCAGATCCCGCCCTTATTTGCCGGCTCGAATTTGTCGAGGATCATATACGGGACCGGGAAGCGGTACACGTTCCAGAGGATGTTTGCCGTACGATTGACCGTACCTACGCCTTCCCAGTTGAACTTCAGATCGTCCCACGGGGCGGAGGAGGAGAGGATGTAGAGCCGGAGCACATCAACACCCACTTTTGCGATGACCTCTTCCGGGGTTACGACGTTGCCAAGGCTCTTAGACATCTTCTTTCCCTCGGCATCGAGCGCAAATCCGTGCATGCAGACGCTCTTGTACGGCGCCTTGCCAAACGCAATCGTGCTGGCACCGAGCTGCGAGTAGAACCAGCCCCTTGTCTGGTCCTGTCCTTCGGTGATGAAGTCCGCAGGCCAGAGCGAATCGAAGTCCTGTGTCTTGCCGGGAAATCCAATAGTTGCCCACGATGCAACCGCCGAGTCGAACCAGACATCGAAAATGTCCTCGACCCGTTTCATGGTGCCGCCACAGGTACACGGGATTGTAACGTCATCCACGTAGGGGCGGTGGGGATCTGCCAGCGGTCTGCCGCTGCGCTCTTCGAGTTCTGCAATGGTACCGATGACCCGGTAGGCATCGCATTTCGGACAGACCCAGACCGGGATCGGGATGCCCCAGTAGCGCTGGCGCGAGATACACCAGTCACGGGCATCCTTGATCCAGTCATAGAAGCGGGCACTTCCTGCCCATTCCGGGTACCAGGTGACCTTTTCCACTTCCCTGAGCATGAGCTCCCGCATCTCGGAGATCTTCAGGAACCACTGGGAGGTGGCCCGGAAGATGATCGGCGTCTTGCAGCGCCAGCAGTGGCCGTAGCGGTGAGATACGATCTCCCTGGCAAACAGGTGATCGCCGAGTGCCTCCAGCACATTGTCATTGGAATCCCGCACGAACTGGCCGGCAAAGATCCCTGCCTCTTCCTTGAACTTCCCGGCACCATCCACCGGGCAGACAATGGCAAGTCCTTCTTTGGTCCCGAGCACGAAGTCATCCCAGCCATGCCCGGGCGCAATGTGTACCATGCCGGTATTTTCGAGCGCAACAAAATCTGCTGCAAGAACTTTGTGGGCGATATCGCGCTGGAGCGGTACACAGGATGCGAGCGGGGATTCGTACTCCCATCCAATGAGCTCGGCACCCTTCCTGGTCTCGATAATGGAATAATCCTTACAGCGCCCCTTCTTGAGCACCGCTTTTACGAGCGGCTCGGCTATCCAGAGGAGTGTCTCTTTGTCGTCTTTCTTCGCAAGCACTTTTGCATAAAGGAAATCCTTTGCAATCGCAACAGCAACGTTTGCCGGAAGGGTCCACGGGGTTGTCGTCCAGATCACAAGGAACTCATTGGTCCTGCCTTTTAAGGGGAACTTGACGAAAACCGAGGGGTCGTTCTCGTCTGCGTATTCCACTTCAGCATCGGCAATCGCGGTCTCGCACCGGGGACACCAGTTCACGACACGGTGCCCGCGTTCAAGCATACCCTTGTCTTCTGCCTGTGCAAGCGTCCACCATGCCGCTTCAATATATTCAGGCATGACGGTCTTGTAAGCGCCGGGGAAATCGAGCCAGACCCCGAGGTTGGCAAACTGGTCATCCATCAGGAGCTTGTTCTTGATCGCAAACTCCCGGCACTGCTCGATGAATTTCTGGATACCATATTTTTCGATATCCTTTTTGGACTTAAATCCGAGTGCCTGCTCGACTTTGACTTCAATTGGCAGACCGTGCATATCATAGCCCGCACGGTCGATTACGTGGCGGCCGTTCATCCGGTGGTAGCGCAGGATCGAGTCTTTTAAGATCTTGTTCCAGGCTGTTCCGAGATGGATGGTACCGGTGGTATAGGGTGGACCGTCGACAAAGAAGAACGGTTTACCCAGACTGCGGTGCTGTTTTACGGTTGCGTACGTATCATTGGTGCGCCAGTATTCCTGCACCGAATTTTCTAAACCTTTTGCATTGAAGTTTGCAGCGACTTCCTTCACAAAACCCCTCTTGTAGTAGTATCGGACGCGAAAATTCACGTGCGCTAAGGAATGTTGGCTTCACTGCACAAAGTAGTTTTTCTCTCGCCCCGGCATGCCGGTTGTGCAGAACTGCGATAAACACGGGTGTATAGCAGCACGGTTCGGACTGAATCGATCTGGAAGAATGCATGACCGCTCATCAGGTACCATAAGGATAACTCACCCGCTCATGAGCGTAATGAATATATATACCGATTTTATATTGAACACTATGAAACTCAACGGATACACGTCTGTCTTTACAGCACTGGTGATTGTGCTGGTGTTGGCAGCAGGGTGCACCACACCCCCGGCCACAACCGCTACACCGTCACCATCAGCCACAACCGCAGCCATCGCGGGTTCGCCGCAGAATCCTTCAGTCACAGCGTCTGCAGCGGTTGCAGCAAAGACTTCGGATATTAATACGATGGTAAACGTCCACTTCAACGATGTTGCCTGCCTTGATATCCAGAAGGAAATGGGCGTGTCGTACCTCTATCCCGACCAGAAGTACAGACTCACGGCGGCATCCCCGAGTGCTGCGGCAGTAAATGTCAATGTCGTTGTTGTCGATGAAAATGACAACCTGATACTCGGGCAGACCAGGCCTCAGTGGGACTCGATTAAAAAGACCTGGTTATACCCGGGCCTCGTGCCGGTTGTCCAGTTTAACGATATCACCGTACCTCAGGAAAAGACATTCACGATAAAAACCCAGAGCAAGTATTACATCTGCGTCGATGATCGCAAGGAAACCGGTCTCAATGATATCATGCTCAGGGTACCGGTGACACTGACCCGGATCTCATAGTGTTGCTTGGGGAAAAAACCGCATTTTTTTATTCCGGGCGCACTATGTCTTCCGGTAGAGCCTGAATTGGATCAGGCAGCTCTTTATGGATGCATTTTCATGCTTTACTATAGACGCACCGGGTGATGCATACCGGTCACAGGAGTAACCGACAATGGAGATATACCCGATAATACTTGGTGGAGTGAAAAAAAAAACTGATGAGATCGTAACTGTGAGGTTCCCCTTTACGGGCGAAGTGTATGTGCAGGTCTGCCAGGCGAGCGCGTTGGATCTCAAAGCGGCAGTTACCGAAGCAGTGAAGGGTTTTAAAACCACAAAAAAATTTTCATCCGGGACCCGGGCACAGATCCTCATCCGGCTTGCCGATGAGATCCATAAGCGGGCAGACGAACTCGCCGAAGTACTGGTGATGGAAGGGGGTAAGACCCGGAAGTTTGCCGTAAGCGAGGTTGCCCGGGCGGAGATTACGGTCAGGACCTCTGCGGAAGAAGCCAAGAGGATCTATGGCGAGATCATCCCGCTGGACTGGAGTGACGACACTGCAGGACGCACCGGTTTTCTCCAGCGCTTCCCGCTCGGCCCGGTTGTCGGCATCGTGCCGTTTAACTTCCCGCTCAACCTCGCGTGCCACAAACTGGCACCGGCGATTGCGGCAGGTAACTCCATCATCCTCAAACCTGCGTCATCCACCCCGATCTCCAGCCTGCTGCTGGGCGAGATGGCGCTCGCGGCGGGTATGCCTCCGGCGGCGATCAGCGTGGTGCCCTGTGCCGGCGGGCGTGCCGAACAGCTGGCCCGGGATCCCCGGGTCGCGTATCTCTCGTTCACCGGCAGCTGCACTGTCGGCTGGCACCTCAAAGAGATTGCGGGCAGGACAAGGGTCGGGCTCGAACTCGGCGGGAATGCCGCGGTGATCGTGCACGAGGATGCAAACCTCGATTATGCAGCACAGCGGATCGCCACCGGCGGGTTTATCAACGCCGGGCAGGTTTGTATATCGGTGCAGCGGGTGCTCATCCACCGCCCGGTCTATGAACGTGCGGTTGAAAAAATTCTTGCGGCAGTCAAAGTGCTCAACGTGGGAGATCCTCGTGACCCGGCCACGGATGTCGGGCCGATGATCGACCGGATCAAGGCAGAGGAGGCGTACCGGAAGGTGCAGGAAGCGGTTAAGCAGGGCGCCCGGATCCTGACCGGTGGCACGCTCGATGAGACGATGTTTGCACCTACCGTTATCGCAGACACCACCCCTGCGATGCGGATGAATAAAGAGGAAGTATTTGCACCGGTCATATCCCTTACCCCGTACGATGATTTCCCCGAAGCGATCCGGATCGCAAACGCCGGGGAGTATGGGCTGCAGGTGGGCATCTTCACCCAGAACATCAACCGGGCAATGCATGCCTTTGCCGAGATGGATGTCGGTGGCGTGATCGTAAATGATATCCCCACATTCCGGACGGACCAGATGCCGTATGGCGGCGCGAAAGGCTCCGGGCTCGGGCGCGAGGGCCCCCGGTATGCAATCGAGGAGATGACCGGCCTCCGGCTGATGGTGATCAACCGGAACGGCGGGGTGGAGTAAGACTCTGCCCTTTCCCATCATCATTCCTCCCGTTTTCTGCGGTTTTAATAACCTTCCACAATATTTATCTCCCCATCTTCCTAAGGCATCCATTGCGTGAAGTCTATACGCGACCAGTATACCCATATCCCGTTCCGGATATCGGGACTTCTCGATCTCGCCTATAACCTCTGGTGGAGCTGGCACCCCGAGGTACGGATTCTTTTCAAGCAGTTAAACCAGGAAGCCTGGAAGGCAAGCATCCACAATCCGGTACGGATGCTGCGGGACATTCCTGCCGAGTTCATGGAAGCTGCGGAGAACAATGCCGAGTATCTCCGCCGTTACGATATCATCATGCACCGGTTCCGGCGGTACCTGAACACCAAGACCGGCTGGTTCTGGGAGCAGTATCCGGAAAAACAGTCTCTTACCATTGCGTATTTCTCCGCGGAGTACGGGTTGCACCACTCACTCCCCTTCTATGCCGGGGGACTCGGTTTTCTGGCCGGGGACTATCTCAAGGAATGCAGTGATCTTGGCGTGCCGCTCGTTGCGGTGGGATTCATGTACTCGGAGGGATACCTTCACCAGCATATCCAGTCCGACGGCTGGCAGACCGGCGCAAAGGAGCATCTGGACCGCGAAGCCACCCCGGTAAAAAAGGTGCTGAACTGGGACGGGGATCACCTGGTCGTCCGGGTGCCCTATGTTGAACCAGCGATCTATGTCGCCGTCTGGCGGGTGGATGTCGGGAAAGTCCCGCTCTACCTGCTCGATACCGATATCCCGTTAAATGACAAGGAGAGCCGGCGGATATCCTCGAGCCTGTACATGAGCGACCGCGAAGAGCGGTTGCGGCAGGAGATTGTCCTGGGAATCGGCGGGCGCAAGGTGCTGCAGACGCTCGGCATTGAATATTCTGCGGTGCATCTCAATGAAGGCCATCCTGCGTTTGCCCTGCTGGAGCGGATCCGTGAACGCATGGAACACGGGACCCCGTTTGACGATGCCGTGCGGCAGGTACAGGGAACAACCGTCTTTACCACGCATACTCCTGTCGCCGCAGGCCATGATGTGTTCTCAACGGAACTGATGGACAAGTATTTTTCCACGTATTGCAAGGAGCTCGGCATCGACCGTGACCAGTTCCTGTCTTTGGGAAAACACCCTGATTACCCTGACAACGGGTTCAACATGACGGTCCTTGCCCTGCGGCTGTCCGGTTACCACAACGCCGTTTCAAAAAAACACGCCGAGGTCACCCGCCACATGTGGCGGGGACTGTGGCGGGATCGCCCCGAAGACCAGATCCCGATCGATGCGATCACCAATGGTGTCCACCTGCCGACATGGATGAACCCCCGTATCGAAGATCTCCTGGATTCCCATTTTTATTACGTGGCCCCCAACTGGCAGCAGGAGCATGACGATGAGGCCATCTGGAATCTCGTCGATGAGATCCCGGATAAGGACCTCTGGGAGCTGCATACCCGGCTCAAGAACAAACTCATCAACCGGATCCGCGAACGCAAGCGGGTGAAGTGGACGAAAGAACGGGACGACACCCACGGCATCGTCACTGAAGGGCTCTTTTTGAACTCGTCTGTCCTGACCATAGGTTTTGCCCGGCGTTTTGCCACCTACAAGCGGGCAGACCTGATCTTTTACGATCTCGAACGGTTAAAAAAGATCCTCTCAAACCGCTGGAGGCCGGTCCAGATCATCTTTGCCGGCAAGGCCCACCAGTCGGATTACGAGGGAAAACGCATACTCCAGAAAATCTACCAGATCGCGAGGCAGCCGGAATTCGAAGGACGGATCGCGATTGTGGAAGATTACAGTGAACAGACCGCCCAGTACCTGGTGCACGGGGTCGATGTCTGGCTCAACAATCCCCTGCCCCCCATGGAAGCCTGCGGCACAAGCGGCATGAAGGCGGGTATCAACGGTGTCCTGAACCTGAGTATCCTTGACGGCTGGTGGCTGGAAGGCTACAATGGCAGGAATGGCTGGGCTTTTGGTTCAGTACAGGCCGATGAAAACCGGGATGCAGCGGATGCGGCCGCCTTGTATGATATTCTTGAACAGCAGGTTATCCCGCTCTATTATAGCAGCTCGCTCGATGCTATCCCCCACGGGTGGGTGAAGATGATGAAGGAGTCCATAAAGAGCATTGCACCGCGATTCTGTGCCCGGCGGATGGTCAAGGATTACGTGACCAATTATTACCCGAAGCTGGTTTCATCGGCGGATGCCGGACGGCAGTGAATGGTAAAAACTGCTCTTCACTGCTGTTAATGAGGGAAATCCCCTGCGGATTCCCCCAGAGAAAAAAAATATTCCGGCCGGTCAGGTTTTTTTATGTGCTCAGGTTGAAGATCCGCTTCGGGTTATCCTGCGCCACCTTCTGTGCCACATCGGCAGGCAGCTGGGAGAGGAGTGAGCTGTGGAGATCAACAAACCGGATCTCGTTTGGCCGGATGCCAAGCTTGACATCAGTCCCGATGATGAACCGGTCAGGGTAATCAGCGATGAGGTTTTTCCATTTTTCTGTCAATACCCCTCCTTCTTTCGTGACAATCCCTCCCAGTAGTTGCTTCTCCTCGGTCCTGATCTTAATGCTTGTGTAGAGGTTTTTATGAGCTGCAAGAAGCGTTCGCAAGAGGTCCGGGGTGGCGTTCTGGGTATGATCCCCGGCATGGTCCCAGATGATGATAGCACCGGGGTTATGGTCAAGGAGACGCTCAAGAGCAGCTACATTGGTATCGTCGGCCTGCATATGGAGGTCAAGGGGAACCGAGTACCGGGCGGCGATATCAGCCATGCTGAACATCCACGGGTGGTCGGCAGGGACGGTGATATCATAGGTTGCGGCCATGCCGGGCGGGGGCTGGTGCCGGAGGCCAATCTCGCCGATACCCCGGTACTTTCCGGATGCCATGGCCCGATCAAGGAGGGAGATGAATTCCTTTTCCTGCTCCGGGGTATACGTGCCTTTTTTTGCCGCATCGTACAGCATCGACCCGGCTTCACCGCTGTAGAGAACTAAAAACCGGTCCGGATACTGAACCGCTGCATCCGGTATGCCGTATGCGGACGGGGGAGTGCCCGATATCCAGAAGTCTCCGGGGGGCTCCATCACGATCATCCGGTCGATTTTGTGCTCGTCCATCATCCGTATGATCTCCGTGTACGGTTCTGAAGACGGCCGGATGTGGGCATGGGTGTCGATGAAGTTCCCGCTAAAGGGGGTTGCAGCAGGTGTGGTTGCCGGTGACGGGGTTCCGGATGCCGGGCCCAGCGCAGGTGTGGCCGTGGGAGCTGCGACAAGAGGAGAAGTTGTCCCCCCGGGTGTCGTGGATGGAGAAACCGGCACCGTTGCAGAGCTTTGCTGGGAGCACCCGGCCACGAGGGTGACGGCCAGCAGGAGTATGACAAGGAATATTGCAGTCCGCATAATCAACCTTGTATCACGGCATGGGTATTAATTACTGGGTCTGTGGGGGCATGCTGTGACGGCAGGGGTTCTTGCAGGAAATACCACGACAAAAACACTACGCGTATATATATCAACCAATAATATTGCATCCGGTATGCAGATCGCTGTAATTGGGCCGGGAAAATGCAGCGGCGACGAATGGAAGGCTGCCTTCGCTACAGGGCAGTTCATCGCCCGGAACAATGCGATGCTCGTCTGTGGTGCGCATGGCGGCGTGGGGGAGGCTGCCGCAATGGGAGCCCGTGGGGATGGGGGGGCGATCCTGAAAATTGCACCCAAAAAAGGATACCGGAACCAGTTCCTGGACTTTTTCGTCAGGGCCGGTATCAGGCAATCGCGGAATATGTACGTCGTCCAGTCTTCTGACGCAGTCATCGTGGTAGGTAATAGTTACAGTGCAGCACCGGAAATCTCGCTGGCCCTCGCGATGAAGCGGCCGGTTTTCGGTGTGAATACCCGGAACATTGAGGGTGTTGTGAAGTGTGCCACTCCAAAAGAAGCAGTTGAGAAGGCGACCGGTATAACCCGCAGCTCATGTTAATAAAATTACCGGAAGCAGCTTGTCTGCGAACCACAAATCCTGATCCCGTTTGCCTCACAGTACTTGCGGATCTCCTTCTTGGTGATGCCATACCGTGCCGCAATGGAAAAGGCCTCATCGCAGGTGACGGATTTACCTATGCCGGCGCTCTGAAACGCCTGTGCAATCTTATCCGTGTCCATATGCAACCGGGTTTCCCGTGTTCCTGATAGAGTGGTTACCGGCACCGCACCATGAACCTTATGGACTCAGCCCCTCTAATATACCGGTAATGAAAGTCGCACTCGTCAACTCCCGGCAGGACAAGGCGGGAGTGAACATCCGGCAGCATATCGAACAGCTGCTGGCTGCTGATCCTGATGGGCGGTGGCAGGAGCAGGGGCGGACATACTCTTTTTTTGAAACGAAGGAACGGTTAATCCATGCCGAAGGTGTGGATGAACGGATCGATGCCGATCTGGTGATCTTCCTCTCACGCCATTCAAGCGTCAACCCGGTCCCCGTGCTCACCGTTCACGTTACCGGAAACTTTGGCGTTGCAGAGCTCGGGGGTTCTGCCCGGACCCTCGCCCCTGCAGCCCCGGCAATGATGCAGGCAACCCTGCGGGCACTCGCAAAACATTGTCCCGAAGGCTACCGGGTCTCCTATGAAGTGACCCATCACGGTCCCACGGGCCTGCACCACCCCTCGTTCTTTGTCGAGATAGGGAGCACCGAGAAAGAGTGGATCGATTCCCTTGCCGGCCGGGCAGTGGCCGAGGCAGTACTGGATGCAGCCCCCATCCTCGCCGTCCCCCTGATTGGATTTGGTGGCACTCATTACGCAACCCGCCAGACAGAGATTGCCCTCACATCCCGTGGGGCATTCGGGCATATCGCTCACAGCCGGGAGATTGCCGGGCTTGACGCAGGAATGATCCGCAGGATGCAGGAGCAGAGCGGGGCAGTTGCTGCTTATATCGACCGTAAAGCGCTTGACCGTGTGACCCTCAACTCTTTGGGTGGAATACTGGACCAGCTTGCCATCCCGCGACTTTCGGAAAGCGAGATCTCTGCACTGGGGCATCTCTCGTGGGACACGTATCGGACGGTCCGGGCAATGGCAGAGCAGGTGTCCCCCGGTGCCCGGTGCTATATCCATGACCTGAGGGGGGAGGGAACACTCAGCCTGATCCGGGTAAATCCTGTTTTACTGGCAGAAACCGCCAAATCGGACGAGCCGGGCCTGATAAAAGATCTCGATGGATTACCGGTCGTTCACCTTTCCACGCGTGATAATCGCCTGCTTCCCGATTTTATCACGTATGAGGAACATTCGTCGCAAATAATAAATGATTTAAATACATTGTGCGTAAAAATCATACGTAATAAAGAGATCACTGCAACAGAGAGCGATCACCTGATCATAACTAAGGTAAGGTTCGATCCCCAAAAAGCGCACGAACTGGGGGTACCGCCCGGACCTGCCTACAAACAACTGGCAGCAGGCCAGTCAGTAGAGATCAACGGTCAGGTTATCACGCCTTCAAAGGTGTCCCTGTGCAGTAAGACCGACATCCACATCCCGGGGTTGGAGAAGTTTTCATGAGGTCCATTGTTGAAGAGGCACTAACCAAAGCGAGGGACGAAACCGTTACTCCCTCGCAGAATAATGAAGACCTTGACCAGATTCTGGCCGAGCTCAAGACCGAGATCGCTGTGATTGGTTGCGGAGGTGGCGGATCGAATACGATCTCCCGCATGATGGAAGAGGGCATCCACGGTGCGAAACTCATCGCTATCAACACCGATGCCCAGCACCTTATCCGCACGCACGCCGACCAGCGTATCCTTGTCGGCAGGCAGCGGACCCGGGGCCTTGGCGCCGGCTCCATCCCGCAGATCGGTGAGGAGGCGGCCCTTGAGAACGAACAGGAGATCCGGGCGGTTGTCTCCGGGTGTGACATGGTCTTTATCACCGTCGGTCTCGGTGGCGGTACCGGTACCGGCGTTGCTCCTGTGGTGGCAAAGGCTGCCCGGGAGGAAGGGGCGCTCACGATCGCGGTCGTGACCCTGCCATTCGCTGCGGAAGGTGCCATCCGCATGGAGAATGCAGAGGCAGGCCTCGAACGACTCAGGGATGTAGCGGACACGGTCATTGTTGTGCCCAATGACCGGCTGCTCGAAGTCGTACCCAAGCTCCCGCTCTCAGCAGCGTTCAAGATTGCCGATGAAGTCCTGATGCGTGCGGTCAAGGGCATCACCGAACTGATCACGATGCCCGGTCTCGTTAATCTCGACTTTGCCGATGTACGTACGGTCATGGAACGCGGCGGTGTTGCCATGATCGGTATGGGTGAGAGTGACAGCGAGGACAAGGCAGCTGACTCGGTGAAAAAGGCGATCCGTTCCCCGCTTCTCGATGTGGATATATCCGGGGCAACCGCTGCGCTCGTCAATGTGGTGGGCGGTCCGGACATGACCATGGAAGAAGCCGAGGGTGTGGTGCAGGAAGTCTACAACCGGGTTGACCCGAATGCCCGGATCATCTGGGGTGCGCAGATCGATCCCGCCATGCAGAACAAGATGCGGACCCTGCTTGTGGTCACGGGCGTACGGTCGCCACAAATATATGGTCGGAGCGAGAAACTTACCCCCAAAGTACAGAAACAGTTTGAGATCGATTTTCTCAAGTGAGTCAATATGGAAATATCAAAACCTGATTTCAAGACAGACGCGATACATGAGGAATTATTCCGCAAGTACCTCCGGGTCTTAAAACTCGCGCGCACCCCTACACGGGAAGAATTTGGAAAGATTGCAACGGTCGCTGCCGCTGGTGTGCTCCTCATCGGGCTGATCGGGTTTGTCATCTACGTATTATTCGAACACCAGAAACTGCTCGGATTCTGATCCTGATGGCTATGACTCCCCAGGCTCCTCCCGCAGCGCCACTGGTTCCCGCCGCCCCGGAAGTCTTTGTCAACCGGATCTTTGCGATAAAGACCACGTCCAAGCAGGAACGGACGGTAGCGGATAATATCCTCAAGGCAATCGACACCAAGGCGACGGATGTCAAGGTGACTGCGATCATTGTGCCCAATGAACTGCAGGGTTACGTGCTCGTAGAAACACCGGAGAAGATGAACCGCATCGAGCAGCTCGTGGAGCTGATTGCCCACGCGCGCACAGTCATCAAAGGCGAGACCAGCCTTGCAGAAGTCGGTCATTTCCTGATCCCGAAACCGGTCGTTGCCGGTATCGATGAAGGTACGATTGTTGAACTGATTGCCGGGCCGTTCAAGGGTGAGAAGGCAGTCGTAAAAAGGGTTGATTCCGCAAAGGAAGAGATCACGGTCGAGCTCTACGAGAGCGTTGTCCCGATCCCGATCACCGTCCGCGGTGACAATGTCCGTGTGGTCGAGAAGTTCTCGGACCGGTAATTTTCTCAAATCTTTTTTTGTTTGATTGCGCTGGAAGACCGTGCAGGTTCCTGAGCGGACCGAAGTGGATTTTTAGGGGGGCTCAATAGAAACTAGCATTTAGTAACCGGGTTTCGCTCCCGAATCCTGAAAACCGGTATAATTATTGATATGAAACGATGGCTTCCCGCATCAGGGCCTCTATTTAGGCACGGCGGGACAATGAGGTTTTATCCGACTTGATTTTTTTCAATCGTCTCTGATCGCCTTCGTGGGCAGCCTGCATGTTGTGATAGGGTACCGGAAGATCAGTGAAAATTTGCAGGAAAAAAGGAAGAATAAACAGGGAGTCAAGGGGCGCTCCCCTTGGGCTGCCTCCCCCTCTGGGGGAGAGAGGGGGTCACCCTCCTAATTGTCGTAGAAATAACCGAACCAAAGGATCACAATCTGGAAACGGATCTCTTCATCATCGCAAATTGTCAAAAATTTTTATTTCTCCAGCACCACCGTCTTGCATCCCGTCACCTCATACTGGGTTAATTCGATTGGGGATGCCATCCACTCAGCACATCCTGCAAAATATTCCTGCATGTGCGGAGTGGCAATATGATTGTCAAGATGTTTCTGGCTCTCCCACTCTTCGCAAAAGACGAACAGTCCTTCTTCAAAGACATTGGCATGGAGTTCATATCGGGAACATCCCGGCTCTGCACGGACAAGGGGAATTATTCGTTTAACCTGAAGAGCAAAATCCTCGCAATAATCGATATGAACACGACACCTGGCTGCGACATATAACATAGTTTCTAATCGGATCATATCAGGAAAAAGTATCCGACTCCCGGTTCCCGACTCCCTTAACAAAGGAAAAAAATTGACATGGGCTGGTTTTATCTATCGATGTATGTACCCCTGAAAATAACGAACAGGGATTATCCTGATCGGTGAGAGAAATGCAGCCGGTACAGGGCTGTGACCGGGTTATCGCGGGGGAATCTTCCGTCGGTTCTTTTCTTTACATCGGATTCGTCAGGTTGTACCTGTGAACCTGTACGCACCTTTCGGTACCGCGATCTCAAACCGGGCCCCTTTGCCGGGTTTGCCATTCACCGTGATCGTAATCCCGGTGATCCCGAGGATCTCCCGGGAGAGAAACAGCCCGAGGCCGGTATTTTTCCCAAAACCCTTCTCAAAGAGGCGGGCTTTATCCTTATTGTCAATCCCTGCACCGTCATCTTCGAAAACAATTACAAGCCCGCCCCCGGTCACATGCGACGAGACCCCGATGGCGGTCATCTTGTCCCCGCCGTACCGCAGGGCATTGTCGATAAGATTGTAGAACACTCTTTCCAGCAGGGGATCAGCAAACACCTCAAGAGCAGGATCTCCGGCATTAACGCGGATATCCCGCATCGGTAGCAGGGCAATGGCTTTACCCAAAACGGTATGAACATTCTGCCATGCGGGAGCATGTATGCCCATGTCCTCATAGTCCTTGGTGAAATTGATAAGCCGGGTGAGAGTACCTGCGATAACTGTTTCCTTGTTAATAAATTCTGATATTTTGGACTGATCGGCCAGGGAATGCTTCGACAGCTCAAGATATCCCGAGAGTGCCAGGAGCTGGTTCCTGATATCATGGCGGGTAATGCCCGATAAGAGATTGAGTTTTCTATTCGCCAGTTTCACGGTATCCTGGGCCCGGACCTGGGCAGTGATATCCATTAAGGAGGCTACCGATTGTTTTGTGCCCGGGATAACATCAATGGTTAAGAAAATATTGCGGATCTCGCCGGTTTTTGTAACGAACCTGAACTCGTAATGTCTCAGGGCTGCCTCCTGCCTCTCCCGCCGCATGCGGTGCTGGGCAAGCATCCTCTCCAGATCCTCTTTTACCACAAATTCCGTCCAGCTCTTCTTCCCCTCAATTGCCTCTCTTGAATATCCTGACATTCGCTCGAATTCGGCATTGGCAATGGATATTATGGTATTTTCATCAAGGAGGACCGTAGCGGCCCCGGTGTTTTCAAATATGGTCCGGTACCGGTTCTCCGACACCCTGAGTTCTTCCTGCGCCCGTTTTAATTCGGTGATATCGGTAATCGTTTCGATAGCACCGGCAATGTTTCCTGTTTCGTCATAGATGGGAGCGGCAATGGCCCTTACAACCGAGGGTTTCCCCTTGAGTATCGGATTCTGGGTCTCGACCGAAAGGATCTCCCCGTTCCGTTTTATCTCAACGTACTCTCCTTTTTTCAACTCCTCTTCCGATGCAAAGATGAGATCGATCAGGATCGGCCGGCATTGTCCGTAAAACGGGATGGCATACTCGTAATCACCCTTGCCGACGATATCTTTAGCCTTAACCCCGGTCATCTCTTCAATTGCCCGGTTCCATGCAATAACCGAGCCCTTCCGGTCAATGATAAAAGTAGCATCCGGCAGATAATCAATAGCCCTTGACATCTCGAGCTGATACCGCCTGCTCCTCTCCTCTGCATCTTTCAAAGCGGTGATATCGTCACAAATCCCGTCAATCCATTCAATTGTTCCATCCCGTCTCTTTTTTGCCTGTGCGGTGACGGAAACCCAGATGGGCGTACCGTCCTTCTTTTTCTGCTGCAGTTTATAGTCCCTGACAAAGCCATCGGTTTCCAGCAGATGAATGAGTTTTTTCCGTTCTTCCGGATTGACATACGTATCGGTGACCAGGTGTTCCAGGCATTCCTGTAACGAGTCATACCCGTATATCCTGACAAAAGCCGGGTTTGCCCAGAGCCACCTGCCGGGAAATTCAGCGGTATTCCGGTAAACTCCCACGTTGAGGTTATCAACAAGAGAGCGGTATTTCTCCTCATTTGCCCGAAGCGATTGTTCCATCTTTTTCCGTTCGGTGATATCCAGTGCAGTAAACGTCACGCCCCGGGACAGGTCAGATGGATCGACCGGTGTTGAGGACAGGAACACATCGATAATTGTCCCGTCTTTCTTTAGCCATCGTGTCTCGACCGAACCGGATCCTCTCTCTGCGATCTGGGCATATTTCTCCCTGCCGACAAAGTCAAAGTCCTCCTGCGTCGGGTAGAGGAAACGGGCCTGTTTGCCGATGAGTTCTTCTTCGGTGTACCCGGTCATCTGGCAGAGCCGGTCGTTGACCGTCTGGATAGTCCGGTTGGATGCGACACCGATACCAATCGGTGCAACACGAATAATACTGCTGAGCCGCGATTCGCTTTCCCGCAGCATCTCTTCTGACCTCTTACGGCCGGTGATGTCCCGGAAGTACCACACCCTCCCGTAATATTTCCCCTGTTCTCCCTGCATCGGAGCTGAATACCGTTCCAGTATCCTCCCATCCTTAAGCAGGAGCTCTTCAAAGCTCTTCTCCTCTTTATGATCATAGAGATATCTGACCCGGTTAAGGAACGCTATCGGATCAGCAAGCTGTGCTACTACATAGTGCAGGACCGGTTCATCTATACGGGATACGATGAGGGCATCCGGTATTCCCCAGATCTCGATAAATTTCTGATTATAATTGAGGATATTCCCGTTTTCATCCACGATGAGGATCGCATCAGGGGATGTTTCCTGCTGCGTCGACAGGATGATATTTTTAAACGTTCTCTCTTCTTCTGCCTGTTTGCGTTCAGTGATGTCCCGGAAGATCCCTTCAACACCGAGGAAATTACCGGATGAATCAAAGTACCGGTGGCTGCTTGTCGAAACAGGTACCGGAGTCCCGTCCCGCTTTTTCAGTGTCACTTCGTAATCGGTGACCGTTCCCCTGCTGGTTATTTCAGCAAGGAGCCGGGAGCGTTCCTCTGGATAGTAATAGAAGGATTGTGCAATATTCTTCCCGATCAGGTCTGATACCGAGTCGTACCCGAGCAGGTATGCTGCCGAGGGACTTACCAGTATGAGGTTTCCCGCAGTGTCGCTCCGGTAATAAGCATCCTGGATATCTTCAAGAATGCTCCGGTAATTCTCCTCACTCTCACGGAGCGCATCCTCTCCCTTTTGCAGCTGATCAAGCTGGTCCCGGAGTTCTTCTTCTGAAGCAGCGATCTGCTCATAGGAAGCTTGCAGCTCGTCCTCTGCTTTTTTGCGTTCGGTAATATCTTCGAGTGTTTCAACTGCGCCTACGATATTCCCATCAGAATCCCGGAGCAATGCTGCCGTAAAGTAGAGCCAGGTGCCGCTGCCCCGCATTCGTGGGAAAAAGTCGGTTGCTTCGTATGCGCCATCGACATATTTTGACCGGTCAAATTTCCCGGCATACCATTCCGGAATTTTTTTAAGGTTGTTATCCACCAGCAGGTCCGCGAGCACCGGCCGTTCCCGGTCATAGAATGCTTTCCAGATATCCGTTGTACCGAGCACATCCTTTGCATTCAGGCCACTGTATTCCTCAAGTGCCCGGTTCCAGCTGACTACCCGGTGGTTTTTATCGATAACGAACTGCGGGATCGGGGAGCCTGAAACGATCTCTTCAAGTATTTTTTTACGATCGCTGATCTCCTTCTCCGCCTGTTTTCGTTCGGTCAGGTTTCGCAATGTGGCCTGAACTGCAAACACTTTACCGTTTTTTATGATCGGGGTTGCCCGGATCTCATAGGGGAGAATTGTCCCATTCCGTGCAACACCGTCAATTTCAAAGAGTGGGGATTGTTTGCCGAGGAAAATCTGGCCCAGGTTAAATGCGATCTTTGCAGCGGATGGAACCGTCACAATCCCCGAGGTCAGCACGTTTTTGCCAATCATCTCTTCCCGCTCATAACCACTCTCCTCAACAAACTTCCTGTTCAGGTTGAGGAACGTGCCGTGTGCATCCACAATGACGATGAGATCCTCAGCTTCATCAAACAGGGTACGGTAATTCTCCTCACTCTCGCGGAGCGCGTCCCCGCTCTTTTTCAGCTCATCAAACTGGTCCTTGAGTTCTTCTTCTGCTGCAGCGATCTGCTCATATGCGGCCCTCAGTTCATTCTCGGCCAGCTTCCGGTCAGTTATGTCCCGGATGGATTCGATTGCCCCGATGATTTTCCCGTGCGTGTCATAGAGTGGGGATGCAATAAACCAGAGGTAGGCGCCTTTTCCGCCATAGAGAATAGGGATTTGGATCTCCGAGATCAGTTTGTTGTCCTTTCTGATAATATGGGGATATTTTTTCCATGTCTCTTCATCATCCCTTAAAACAAGATCGAGCAGAAGGGGGCGCTTCGTTCCGTAAAACGGGAGGGCATAGGAATGATCCCCCGTTCCCAGGATCTGCTCTGTTTTTACGCCTGTCATCTCCTCCATTGCCCGGTTCCATGCGATAACCTCCCCGTCCAGGTTGATAGCAAAGGTGGCGTCCGGCAGGTGGTCGATGATGTCGGTCATCCGCTGCCGGGATTCCGTAAGATCCTCTTCCGTACGTCGGCGTTCTATTGCGAGTTTGACCTTGTGCTGCAGCTCGACGAATTGCGATTTGGGATCCCCGCCTTTCTGGAGATAATAATCAACACCATTGTTCACCGCTTCGATGACCACTTCCTCGCGGCCCCTGCCGGTGAAGAGGATAAACGGGATTAAATTGCTCTCTTTCCTTAATAATTTAAGAAATGCAAGGCCGTCCATATCCGGCATCTGGTAATCGGAGATAATACAGTCAAAGGCAGTTTTTTTCAGTGCCTCAATCCCCTCTTTTGCAGAGAGGGCAGTCTCTACGGTGATGAAATCCGACTGCTCGAGAAATGCTTTTCCCAGCTCGAGGAGTGCTGCTTCGTCATCAACATAGAGGACTCTGTACATGATACGATCTCCGCGTGGGTCAATGGGATAGTGCTATACAGGTTGTTTATACGTGTATTTCCTTTTAGACTTTGGCAAAAAAATGCGATTGTCGGAAAACAGGCCGGTACCGTACTTCCTGAGGATGGGGTCGCCGGGGTCGGTACCGATCCTGCGAGATCATGGTGACCCTTCTGACCTCGCTGAGACTATCTGCCGATACCCTCTGATCAGGAATCCCCGGTATCATTCTCCGATGTGCAAATGGGGGTGACCGGGTTATCGTGGGAGGGGGAATCTCACCCAGGTTCTTTCTTTTTAGTCGGATTCGTCAGGTTGTACCTTTGAACCTGTACGCACCTTTCGGTACCGCGATCTCAAACCGGGCGCCGGTCTCTTCAGTCCCGGTCTCCCGGATCGTAATGCCGGTGATTGCGAGAATCTCCCGTGCGAGGAACAACCCGAATCCCGTGTGCTTACCAAACCCCCGTTCGAAAATACGCTCCTTATCATCAGCCCGGATTCCGACACCGTTATCGTCATAGAGCAGGATCAGTTCCCCGGTATCGGACATCCGGTAGGAAAACCGGATCAATGTTACCCGCTCTCCGTGCCTGAGGGTATTGTCAACCAGTGTATAGAGGACTTTTTCAAAGAGGGGATCTGCATAAATCTCAATTTCATCCAGATCCACCGTGCAGGTTACCGATGCAGGCAAAAGATCGGTCACCGGCTTCTCAACACATTCCCGCACATTCTGCCAGACCGGGGATTTTACCCCGATATCCTGGTACTGTTTCGTAAACGAGATATGACGTCCGATCGTAACGGCAGCGTGCTGGGCTTTCCGGATATACTCTCCCACTGCATCATCATGTATCTTCATCCTTGAAAGTTCCAGAAATCCGCTCAGGGCCATAAGCTGGTTGAGGATGTCGTGCCGCGTGATCGAGCTTAACAGGTTGAGTTTTTCATTAGCCTGCCGGAACGCATCCTGCGCCTGTCTGAGATCCGCCGTTCGTTCGGCAACCCGCTGCTCCAGCTCAGTGTAAAGTCGCCTGAGTTCTTCTTCTGCCTTCCTGCGCTCGGTGATGTCGAGCAATATCCCGTTCCAGACCGTTTCGTTCTGTAACCTGACGGGTTGCGAGAGACCCCGGATATACATCTCTTCCCCCGTAGGTTTGATGAATCTGCCTTCGAAATCCCAGGGGGCAACCTTAATGACAACATCATTAATTGATTCAACCCATCGTTGTCGATCTTCAGGTGCAATACAGGAGGCATAACGCTCGTACCAGGTATCCAGCGGTTCAGGGTTCAGGCCGTAGACATCCCGGGAACGTCCGTCAACAAAATACATGCCCCATTCACCGGTGTCCCGGGCATAGAACTGGTAGACAATTCCCGGGAGGTTGCTGGCAATGCCCCGGAAGCGCTCTTCGCTCGTGTGCAGTGCCTCATCAGCCTTTTTACGTTCGGTAATATCCCGGGCTACGACAAGGCTAACCATCTCCTCTCCAAGTAAGAACCGGTGGATGGAGAGCTCTACAGGGATGATCCTGCCATCTTTTGCCCGGTGGTTTGTCTGGATTATGACATGTCCCGTACCGGCCAGCATCTCCTGTACGTTCAGAACATCCGACAGTGTCGCAGGATCGTGGATGTCACGGGGCGTCATCTTCATAAATTCACGCTCGCTGTACCCGAGCATCTCAACCGCCTTGCGATTTACCGCAATATTCGTGCCCACGGACCCGTCTTTGGGTGAGGCAACCAGATAAATGGCATCATTGGAATTGTCAAAGATTTCCCGGAACCGCTCTTCGCTCCTGCGCAATGCCTCCTCGGCCCTCTTATGGTCGGTGATATCGACAAGGGCCGCGAGACTCTGCTTTGTTGCGGGGATCATCGCAACAGTGACAATCATATTCCGGATATCCCCCGTTCTCATGATTATCCGGGACTCATAGGTTACCGGGGCGAGTTCAGGGCTGACCCTTCGGAGCCGGTGATATTCCTTCATCCTCTCCAGATCTCCGGTATCGGCGACAAACTCTGTCCAGCTCTTCCTGCCTTCAATCTCCTCCTTGGTATAGCCGCTGATGTTTTCGAACTTACGGTTCACGAGCAGGATGGTGGTATCCTCGTCAATGATCATCAGCGGGCTTCCGCTGTTCTCGAAAAGGGTCCGGTACTTATCCTCGGACTGACGTAATGCAAGTTCTGCCTGCTTGCGATCGGTCACGTCCCGGATCGATTCGATTGCGCCAACCTTGTTCCCTTTATCGTCATACAATGGGGTCGCCTTTCCCCACAGGTTGACGATCTTCCCCATCGGCCTCGAGAGATCCGTTTCTGCGATGAGGAGATCTCCTTCTTTTTGGATAATATGGTAATAGTTCTTCTCTATCTCCTCATCCGGCATCAAGGCAAGATCTATCAGGATCGGCCGGCGGTGTCCGTAGAACGGGATGGCATATTCATGATCCCCTTTTCCGAGCATCTGCCCTGCGGGAACACCGGTCATCTCTTCCATCGCCTTATTCCACGCAATGACGGTCCTGTTCCGGTCAATGACGAATGTTGCATCCGGCAGGAAATTGATGATATCGGCAAGATGGCGTTCGGAGCGCTTCAGGGCATCATCTGTCATTTTCCGATCGGTGATGTCCCGGACTGTTGCCTGCAGGACTCGTTTCTTACCATAATTACAAGCAGAGAGGAGTACTTCAGCCGGGAAATCCTCACCATTTTTCCGGCGGTGCATCCATTCGAACCGGTCAATACCGTTCCGGAATGCTGCCTGGATGTGTCCCATTGCAGCCTCCAAAGACGGACGTCCATCCGGCTGGGTCGGCGGGGATAGTTCAGCCGGATGATAGTGTACAAATTCTTCTCTGCTTCTCAGACCAAACATCTGTAATGTGCGGGGATTGCAGTCAAAAAAACCCTTCTCGGTCAGGAGCATGACGGCGTCGTTTGAACCCTCATAAATTGCCCTGTTCTTTGCCTCGCTATCCCGCAGCGCATCATCGTTTACCTTGAGTTCGTGAAGGAGGAGATCATACGGCCGGGTCAGGGCGACTACGACGAACGCCCGGTAGAAGAGGTAGACCGAGATGAGACAGAACAGGTGGCCGAGCATGTTTGTGAACCCGTATACCGAGATGTAGGTTGAAAACGCCAGTTCACCAGGGATGAGGAATACCTGCGCAGCGATGAGGAACTTCCAGACCGTGGGATCGAAGTGCTCCCGTTTCAGGTACAGGATACCAATGGTGGCAACGAGGATGAGCGAAATGATGTATTCGCTCACGATCTTGAACGGGGTGAGCCCACTGCCCTCGATGAAACAGTGCGGGAAGTTCTGCCAGACAAAGATGCTGGCGAACAGGAAGGTGCATGCGGCGGTGCAGGCTGCAATGATGATACCCACATCGTACTTCCGGTCTCGGGTTATGGATCTCCCGATAAAGAAGGTTGCGACAAGGAACGTGATACTCTGGAAGTACCGTGCCACGATCCAGAGCTGGGTGGGGAGGTCGGCGTTGTTGCCGGGAAATACTCCCATTCCCTTGTACGCAAGCGTGTGAACGAGATCGATACACCCGATAAAGAAAAATGAGATGCCTACTATCAGGAAAAATGCATCGTTGACATCCCTGCGGGTATTCCAGACGATGATGAAGATTGAGAAGGCAACCGCGATACCCGCGAGTTCAACGATCCCATGAAAGAGGAGGAAATTTACTGTGCTGATAAAATAAAGGGCAATGAGGATAGCAACGATGAAGGCGACCTGAAGAACGTTGGCAGGGCTAGTGAGTGATTTTAAATTCTCCTGTCCCGCCGAATTGCGATCAGCCAATGAGACACCTGCTGTATCCGATATGCTTGTGTAGGGCTTTTACCTGATAAGGTTATTTCAACAGGGATACGACCGGCATGGATAGATCCTGTTTTTGCGGGAAATGCCCTGAAAAAGATGCCCCTGCCGGTCTGGATATATCCGGATCGGGGGATGAAATGGAGCCGGTATGGGGGTGACCGGGTTATCGTGGGTGGGGAAATCTCCCCCGGTCTTTTTTTTATCGGGTTCTTCAGGTTGTGGCGGCAAACCGGTATGCTCCTTTCGGTACCAGGATTTCAAAGCGGGCCCCTTTGCCATATTGACCGGTCTCTTTGATCGTGATGCCGGTGATAGAGAGGATCTCTTGTACCAGGAACAATTCCATGCCTTTATATGAACCACTTCCGCGTTCAAATATGGCCTCTTTTCTGTTATCCGGAATACCGGTACCATTGTCCTCAAAAACGAGCGTGAGCCCGCCAGGGGTCTCATGATAGTGCATGGCCACCTCAGTTGCCGTCTTTGCATGCCTCAGGACATTATCCACCAATGCCAGGAATACCCGTTCGAGAAGATAGTCTGCATAAATTTCCAGACCCCCGATTTGAATATTGCGGCTGATTGATGAAAAATCCCGGTGCGAGATGGCAAAAACAAATGTCTGGTTGACACTCTGCCACATCGGAGGCTTGATTCCAAGATCCTTGTAGCATCCCGCAAAGTTGAGTGATCGGGTGATTCTCTGGACCGATTCTTCTTCCTTGTCAAGATAGCCTTTCATCTTCTCATCTCCTGCGGCAGATTTTGCCAGTTCAAGGTACCCTTTGAGGCTGAAGATGGCATTCTGGATATCGTTGAACGTAACAGAGTTCAACAAGTTGATCTTTTTTGTTGCCTGATGCAATGCCTTTTCTGTCTGTTTTCGTTCGGATATATCCCGGTCAATTGCCAGGATATATTTTTTCATCCCGAGATCGAACAGGCCTGCGGAGATTTCAACCGGGAACTCAGAGCCGTCTTTTTTGCAATGAATAAGTTCACCGTGCAGCCATTTTCCGTTCAGTATCCGGTCAAACCTGTCAGGTACGCCGGCTTTCGATGCAGGCGCGTCCAGATCCGTGATGGTAAGGTGTTGCAGTTCGTCAACTGAATACCCGTGCATATCGGCAGCGGCTTTGTTTGCCGTAATAATTCTTCCCCGGTTCTCCCCTTCTGCCTCCAGAAGGAAAATTGCATCGCCCGCCCGTTCGAAAAGAAGACGGTATTTTCTCTCACTCTCTTCAATCTTCTGCTCATTCATTTCCCGACGCCGTTCGATCATGATAATGCCGATGACTGCTGCGATCATGGCAAGTATCCCGATACTATAGATTATCAGGACCAGCCGGTTCAGCTCTGCCGAGACAACCGTGCTGTCCATATCGACCCCGACAATGCCCACCACGTTTCCCGTACTGTCCCTGATTGGTGAAAAACCCGAGAGCACCGTTCCCCACAGGTCGGTTGTGAACTCTTCATCCACGGAGTGGGTTGTGAACCCGGCGATGAGTTCCGGTTCAGCCTCAGGATATGGCTGCCCGATCTTTGCAGCATCAGTAGTATGCCCGTAATCCCCATCGACCACAAACTCAACCGCATCCCCGGTTTTCCGCATGGTGTATATGAAACGGATATCCGGCGTTCCCTGTTTTACCCGCCAGAGCTGATCCTGGATCCGGATAAAATCCGGTGTTTTTTCTTCACCATTCTCAATCCGTGCGAATGCATCCCCGTCAATCTGGGATGCGGTGGCCCCGGCTACAGCGATCAGTTTCTCCTGGACCGCACCTTTCAGCGTTTTCTGCGTCTCTGCAGCAATGGAATAGACCATCAGGGAAGTGATGACGAGAATCAGAAGGATCAGGATAATTGAGATGGAACGAGATTTTTTTGAGATCATGGCCGGCATCACCATAAAATGAGAGTTATTCAGGTATTTTCAACCTGCGGGTAATGATATGGGAGAATTTTTTTAAACAATTGCTGTAGCAAGAGAAATAATTTTTGACGGTCGGGACGATCAGGTTCCGGGCTTACCGATCCCGAGAAGAGGACGAAGGAATCGTGAACACATGCCAGTACTCCTGTCTTTCAATCGATACCATTGGAGGGGGAGATGAGGGGTCATCCTCATATCATCCTCAGAGAATAGACAAGCAATGGGAAAATGAGGATTTCCCCTGAAAACAGACATGATGCTGTTGTGCCACAAGCATACAAGATGAAAATTGCCGGTGGCATTTCCATATTAAATTGTCATCTTTAATGTGATGGGGGTTGAGACTCCCATACCCCCAGTAACGATGAACGTTGCCGCCCCCGACGGGGCACCCCCGCGGCAATTTAGTGACTAAAAAAACTAAAACCTCCTTGCCCCGCCGTGCCTCGTAGAGGCCCTGAGGCGGGGGAGAATCATAAAAACGATTTTCATGCTTCTGGTGTGAACCCTATCAGTTCATGTGCGTTTCAACAGAACCAAAAAAAAGATGACGGGCAGAAACTTATTCTGCGGTCATCCGGTCGTAGAAGACTGCTGCAGCAATAGCACCGATGACGGGACCGATGATGTAGATGGGAAAGAATGCCCAGAGATTTGTGCCGCCAAGTAAGAAATCCATCACGTATGGCCCGAAAGTCCGGGCGGGGTTGAGTGACGCTCCGGCTATGTTTCCTGTTGCCGTGATCATGCCGGCCACGGTCAGGCCGATGATGAGCCCGGCAAATCCCGGCGGGGCACGTTTGTCCACGGCAACTCCCATGATCACAAGCATCAGTACGAACGTTGCTATCGCCTCGACAAGTATTGCCTGTCCGTACCCGATCCCCGGAAACGGTGCGGTTGCCCCGAGCCCCCCGATGGTTATTGCATCCATCCCCACGGTCAGGAAGAAGAGCAGACTCCCGACCGCCGCTCCGATGCACTGGGCGAGTATATACGCAACCGTGTCCCCGGCCGGGAACCGTTTCGTTGCCCAGAGTGCAATCGTTACTGCCGGGTTGATGTGGGCCCCCGAGACCCTGCCAAGCGAGTAAATGACAGCTGCGATAACGATACCAAACGAGATTCCGATAGCAAACCAGTCGCCAAGTCCGCCGAGCTGGCCGATCCCGACGTTAAAGGAGGTCGCCGGCTTTGTTCCGGCAGCGATCATTAACGTGATCGCCGCTGCTCCGGCCCCGAAGTACACAAGGAGTGCCGTCCCGACGGCTTCAGCAATACTGCGGGTGGCAAGCGAGCCCATCACTTCTCCCCTTTGTATGCCTTATTGCAATCCGGGCAGAGCATACGGGGCATCTTCTTTGGCAGCTTCTGGGAGGGGAGCGGGTACCCGCCCTCCCAGACATCTACCTCTTTCCTGATTGTATGTTTCATGCAGGTTCCCATACCGCAGGCAACGCAGACTGCCACCGCGTCGCTTTCCGTTCCCTCTTTTGCACAAATGTAGCACTTCATCTCTTTCATCCTCCTCCCGGTACCGGGTCCAGACCGCTTCTTTCCATGGGCAGGAACCGTGCCGGAAAACCCTTGGGGCAGCCGGTGCGCAATCCTTGCAGATGCGGCTGCATCCTGCTTGAGAAGTGCGATGATATTTGTCATTAATGTAGCTGTAACCTGATCGCTCGTTAAAAGGGACGGATATTGTTCAGGATGCCTGCCGGCAATCTTTGATGTAATTTCCATATTCATATTTTCATGCAATGTTCAGGAGATCGGGCCACACAACCACAGTTACCATATCCCTTCCCGTCAAAGTATTTAAGATAAATCAGGTAGGACAATGAAACACCCCGATATCGCCACTGAAATTGACATGATCGGACGGATGATGATTGCCCTTAGGGAGATTGAGGGTTGCCGGGAATTTGTCTCTCTCATCCCTGAAGTCAGGACGAACCTGGTATTTGCACAACCGCATGCGCAGAAAACCGATGAAGTTTTGGCTGTAGATGGCCGGATTACCGTCATCAACGGTATGCCACGGGCTGCCGGGAGAGTCCGGTTCGGGGCATCGGGCCATATGGCACGGCTCATCATTGAACTCATGAAGACCGATCCGTCCATCCGGGCCGGAATCGATTTTGCAAATCCCCCGGGATTTTCAGACTGGCTGGCTGACTATTGCACACAGCAAGGCTGGGTGTCTGCCATGATTGACCGGAGAACCGAGCCTGCTGAACTCAGGATTGCAGAGGGGTCATCGATGCCGTGGAAGGCAGCAGAGGCAGTCCGGGCTGCCGGTGGGAGGGTGCCGAAAATTATCTGCGATGCCGGAGGAATGGGAAAAGAGCCGGTCTGTATTCTGGTGGGGAATGAACCCATCAGTGTTGCACGGGATGTGTGCGAAATTGCCCGTGCGCATTCACGACGATTCTGATAACTCTTTTTCATAGATTGCATAATCAATGAAACGTAAGACCACAATCGCCTGAATCGAACTATTTCCAGAATGGTAACACAATCGAAAAAAATTACCCTGATACAAGGATAACCCTTGTTATCTGAGGAGTTCCTGCGCGATTTCTGCTGCCCGTACACCGGAGAGGAGCATGCCCCCAAATGTCGGTCCCATCCTCGGAAGGCCAAATGTCGATGCAGTAGCCATACCGGCTACGATGAGACCCGGGTAGACTTCGGAGGTGTGGTTAACAACCGCTTCTTCTGAGGTCTCCACCCACATCGGTGAGAACCCTTTCATGGAGACAAGTCCCCGGCTTGCAAGCGAATTCACTACAACAGCGTCGTGACCGGTTGCATCGATGACGATCTTTGATTCGAGCGCAACCGGGTCCACGCAGGTGATCGCACGCGGCAACGCTGCCACGGGCGTCCAGTTGATCACGACTCCTGCAACACGGTCATGTTTAAGGACCACGTCATCAAACCGGTTCATGTTGAAAAGCGTTGCCCCGGCATCACACGCAGCGGCTATCAGCTTTGAGCATGCATGGGGGCCATCGGCGACATAGAGTCCACTTTTTACTTCGCGGCACGGAGCTCCAATCTCATCAAGGATTTTCTGGGCGGGTGCCCTGACGGTCAGTTTGTTCATGAGATATCCCCCAATCCAGAAACCACCCCCGAAATAGTTATTGCTCTCGATCACCAACGTCTTGATTTTCGCCTGTGCAAGGTCCCGGGCAGCCACAAGCCCGCTTGGACCCCCACCAACAATGATCACGTCGGTTTCCACATGGTTGAGAAATTCTCTGGTAAACTCTTCAACAATTGCCGTTGTCACATCTTTTTCTGATGCTGCTGAAAATAATGCCATTATTTATTCTCCTTTTTCTGATTCTGGAACAATATCTCTTCCCGATATGCTCGGGACGTGATAGTCTGGTCCGGTTCTCTTGATCGAGTGAAACCCAGGGAACACGTAACCTCATGTCCGGTTATTTTCACGGGATTTTCCCGTTGAGAGATCAACGAACGGATGCACATTTCTCGGGATTAAAAGCCCCTGTATCTGGAAAAGGCATCCAGCATTCGTGAGATCTCATAACAATTGTGATTGTTAACTATTAATCATGTTGGTTTATTTCCCCGTTTTTAACCAGGATTCACCAATTCATCATCGTGTAAAAATATTTGTGCCGGCACACCGCTATCCGCCTGCAGCCACATCCCCGGTTCATACTTATTAACCGGGCAGGAAAATACACTAAGGGGACGTGAACAAACATGGAACTCGATGAAATTACCATCAGCAGGGCGATTCTTTCAGCACAGATGAATACCCTGATCGATTATATGGAACTGGATGTGGCGGTCGTGGGAGCCGGGCCTGCCGGACTTACCTGTGCAGCACTGATCGCTGAAAAGGGCATCAAGGTCGGCGTCATTGAGAAGAAACTCTCTGTCGGCGGCGGGATGTGGGGCGGTGGGATGATGTTCCCCCGGATTGTCGTGCAGGAAGAGGCTCGCCGCCTGCTTGACCGGTTTCATATCCGCTCCACTGCCTACAAAGAGGGATATTATGTTGCCAAATCGGTTGAAGCGGTCTCCAAGCTTACCGCTGCCGCGTGTGATGCTGGGGCTGAATTTTTCAATCTTACGTCCGTCGAGGATGTCATGATCAAGGCAGACGGACGGATCAGCGGGCTCGTGATCAACTGGACTGCCGTTGAGATGGGAAAACTCCATGTCGATCCCCTTGTCATGCGCTGCCGGTACACGGTCGATGCTACCGGCCACGATGCGGTCGTTGCCCGCCTTGTGGAGAAGAAGGGCGGGAATCTTCACGTTAAAGGCGAGAGTTTCATGTGGGCTGACCGGGCTGAATCGCATATCCTCCAGCATACCAAAGAGGTGTTCCCCGGTCTTGTTGTTGCCGGTATGGCAGCCAATGCTGTCGGGGGCGAGAGCCGCATGGGCGCGGTATTTGGCGGGATGCTCCTCTCCGGTGAGCACGCGGCCAATCTGGTTCTCCAGAAAATGAAGGAATGATGGGGAATCGTAGTACAAGATGGGTTGCTCACCCGTGCTCTCATTTTTTGACATTTCATCCCTCTCCTGATAATAATAGATCTTGTACCTGCCTCCAGGGACCGTTCTTAAAGAGAGTGATTGACACGACAAGGGTGACCTTGCACGTACTCACCAGCATCCTCTGATGTGTGTGGGGATGATCACCCAAACACCTTCCTTTTCCCCCGACCGTGCTATCCATCGCAGGTTCCCGGATAGCCCTGCCAATTGCGGTTATGTGCTGATTTTTGCCGGGTGAGTTGGGTTGAACAGGAAAAATAATGGAAATCTCAATCCGGAAATACGGCCCTTGTTGTTCAGATTTTCGCAACCCGGACTAACGAAATCACGGTAAAAGCAAGCCGGCTTTCCTGTCCTGCGGGATATGAACGTCCTCAGGTACCTGTTCCCCAAAACCGTGTTAATGCTGTCTCTCTATCTTGTCCTGGATATACTGGGAAAAATAGCCTTTATACCGGACCTGCAATTCGGGAAGCATCCAGTCATGTTCGGTGATCGTTTTCCGGCACCGGGGAGAACCGCATGCACAGTCCATCTTAAAGACCATATCACTTCCTTCCGATGCTGAAACGGTCATGCAATAATCAAAGGTGATCTCCTCCCCGATTTTGATATCCCGCATGGCAACCAGGAAAACCTGGCCTTTGAACCCACCGTTGGGGTCACAGCTGTGGTTGAAAAAATCCGTATCTTCCGGGACAGAACTGGCAGGACCTAAGACAAACCGCTCTTCGATTTGCATGGTATAGCTCTGCATATTCACCGGAAGCTGATACATCTCATCGATCAGCATTATTTTTCCCCCTAATATGGCCAGCCGCTCATCTTTCCGGATATCTGCTCTGGCAAATATACCACACCCCTGAGTGGCCGAACAACGTTTCTCAAGATGGGGATGCAGCCAGCTGTGGGAAAGCATGGTGACGCTCTTATTGTATCTCAAGAGTGTACGTGGTCAATATTTTTGTCCGTTGCGGTGAACTGTTTATAAACCTCCGGGAACGAAGCGGGCTTGATGCGAGCGGGGGGGTCGGGCGGTGTACTTTTTAGTGGCAGGCCGGGGCCAGCGAGAAACGAATTGGAATGAACACTTTCACACCCGAATCGAAAGGCGGTTATATTCCGGTAAAGAATAAAACCTGATCAGAAATTTCGGTGCATGAAATGAAGGGAACCGGACGAAGGGAAGAGTTTGTGAATGATGAAGCAGTCCTTATCTCCCAGCATGCCCGCGTGCGCATGTTTGAACGCAATATTCCTACCGATGACCTGCTGGTGGTTGTCGCAACCGGTGAGATTATCGAGGAATACCCGGATGATGATCCCTGTCCTTCCGCTCTCATCCTTGGTTTTATTAACCATACCGCATATCATGTAGTAATAGGACTCTGCACGGATCATCTCCGTGTCATCACCGTATATATTCCGGAAGAAGAGAAATGGAAAGATTACCGCAAGAGGAGAGTTGAATGATTCCTGATCGTTGCACTTTCTGTAAAGGCCGGCTCGAAGAAGGTAAAACCGAGTTCATTGCCCGGGCCGGAGGAGAGGTCGTTGTAATCAAAGATGTGCCTGCCTATGTCTGCGAGCAATGCGGAGAAGCGTATTACACGCCGGAGATTTCCCGGAAGATTGACGGGGTCATGCGGGACGTGCACCGGAAGAAACTCTGCGTCCGGCCGGTTCCTGCCGGTGAAGTGTCGTTGAACGGCTGATTTTTTTTAAAAATGAACTGATAGATGGTTACTATCCGCCACACTACGGGACTTCCCGGTAAGACGGCAAAGAAGCAGGCACAGGTGCTTGATGAGGAAACCCAAAAAAGGAAAACCCCGGCCGTCTGCACAATCAGAAGAACAGATGCTGGACAACAGTCTCACCCTTGTCATTTCCCAATGGGGTGAGGGTTTCTGTACCAGTTCTTATTTCAAGAACCTGTCCGATGAAGAGAGAGAGGAATACGAAGGCATTGCCTTTTTCTTCACCGAGATGATGTTTAACTATCTCGGACTTACCCCGCACCAGTGGGATGAAGGCTCTATGGAGGAGTGTTGCGTTTACTTTTTCCCGGAGAAGATATCCGAAGGTCCTGAATTTTTCCGGTGCATCGTGCCGGTACTCTCTGCGTTTTTCTTGCACCTGGAAGAACAAAATCTTCAGCAGCATGCCGGTGCAATGGCGCGTGACATCAAAAATCTCCACGACAGTATTATGGAGCGGTCGTCCGATTTTGACAACTGGGGAATGGCGAAACGATTTGTGATGACTGCCCGTGCTGACGGTATTGACGTCACAGATGCAAAGGCTGTCCGTACGTATATTGAGGCATACAACCGGAAGGTTCTGAATAACGGGCCCGGTTCCAGCATGTTCAAGGATGCCCCCCATGATTTTGTCATGGGGCGACCTGGTAAAAAACCTGCACGGAAACGATGAACCTGTGTGTAATACCGGTGTTACACAAGTTTTCCCAAGTGCAGTGGGATCTTCCTTTTCCGTGTAGTGCTCCGGATATATCGTTAAAAAAAGAGGGTCTTGTCCCCGGTGGAGGGGGTCGCATGGGTACAAATCGATCCGGTGCGGAAGGGAGGGACCGGGAAGTTCACGTCGTTAATTTAGGCTCATGGCGCTTCATCCATGGCGTCAATTTACATTTTGTACCAACGCGACCCCCTCAAACCCTTTGCCATTTTCGGAAGATTTCTTGTTATATTTTGAGCAGTTTTACGAAGTGAATTTTGTACGTGGGCGGAGCATGAGCGGGCTGAGTGCGAGAGGGGGGGTCGTGTGGGTACAGTGTTGGTGGCAGGCCGGGAACACTCTGTAATTTTGGCGAGTTGGGCCGCTCGCTGATGGGGGTCGCTCGGCCGCGATAGTTCTCATAGGTATAACGGATTCGAATCTCTTATTTTTCATTAACGAAGATTTCTTCAAGGGCCTGACCATCGGTCTTGGGATGCGTGTCCTTGAATATGGATGCAATAGTTGGCGCAATATCCACGGTCCTGAATGTCTTCCATTTCCCGTCCTTGATATTGGGCTTTATCGTGGGCCCCCAGAACAGGAGCGGTACGAGAGAGTCGCTGGAATTGAGGCCGGCATGATCCCCGTGAAGAATTTTCTCTCCTTCATAAGAAGGCCTGAATTCAGAATTCATCGAGTATCCTTCCTTCATGGATATCACGATCTCTCCCCACTTGTCGCCCTTCATCAGTCCTTCCAGTCGTTCCACCGCGTTGGGGTACGACTCTTCTTTTCCCATGAAGAACGTCGTTATATCTTCCGGTCCGGAACAAGACCCGTTTTCGAGAACCTGAATTGCCTGGAACGTACTATTCTCCTTGTAAAAAATGAGATCGACATCGGTGCGTTTCTTCAGGAAATCCAGTATGTCGGTTCCCGCAGCATCTTTTTTCTCCGGTGTGCCGAACGTATAGAAAAAGGCGGCCCGGTCATTGTTGGCCATGATTATGTGAGCCTCTCTCATGAGTTCTGCATTTGCCCGGTCCTCCTGCCCTGCAACCGCATAGGTCTTCCCCAGCGTTCGCTTAAAGTCGTCGGACAGGTTCGAGAACCGGGTCACTTCGCTCTGGCTGTGATCAGCCGAAATTATCACATACACCGGCTGGTTTGAATGCATCTTGTAAAACCTGATGGTATCGGCGAGTTTAATGATCGCTTCATCGATCTGATCGCGTACCTGGAACGACTTCGGTCCATATTCGTGACTCAGTGTGTCCGTGCCCGATTTCCAGTAAACCATGAGGTCAGCAAGCTGCCGGGAACACTCGGACCCCCAGATTAAATCTCCGTATTCGTAACTTGCCTCTTTATAGAAGGCCGTGAGGAGACCGATCATGGTGTTCTTCTCTATGAGTTTCTTGTTTGCAAGATCATCGATCAGATCGGTTACCGATTCGCCGATGAAGCTGTCAGCTCCCCGGTGGATCCATTCCTTGATGGATGCGGTATAGAGTTTGTCACTCCGTACCTCAAAGATTGTGGAGACCATGGGGCTGAGGAATTTTTGGTTTAGGTCAATTGCATCTCCAAGACCCTGGAAAAATTCGTCCCGTGCTTTTTTGTCAGAAGGTAACTCCCGGTAGCGTTTGAAATCCGGCATAACCCGGATGTATTCCTTACTCACCGATCCATCATTACCGGGTTTTACTTCAACCCAGTCAAAAGCAGGGACACGGGTTTTTGCAGGATAACACCCGGTCATAAGAGTGGAGTGGGCAGCGGGAGTTATCGATGGAAAGATAGTTACGCACTCTGCGAAGTATCCTTCCTCGAACAGAGTTCTGAGATACGGATTCCTTTGGGCAACATCAAGAAAGGCAGGAATGTTACAGCCATCGAGGATCCAGAACAGGACCTTTGGCCCCTCATTTGAGGAGACAGATGTTCCGCTTTTCTTAAACAGGATCTTTTGCCGGAATTCTTTGACCCACGAATAAATATAATTCGGTACCGGCGCCAGAATCACAAGGACTGGCGTGACCCCGAAATAGATGATGAAAACCAGAATAACAATTATTGCGAGACCTAATACGAAAATCGCGTAGTTATCGGTAGCAATCTTTCCAAACACCGAGACTAGTTTTTGCCATTTATCTTTGAGCCATTCGCCAATTTTATTCATGGGGGATCAAATTGATGTATATTATTGTGAGTATTAAATATTCCTTTTTTAAATGGGGGATCCCATCCCCGTTATTATTTAAGATTGGGCTATGGGACGAGTGTCTGACTCTGCTCACTGGATAGAGGTGAGAAGACTGCAGTTATATGGTCCGCTTACCTCCGGATTGGAGGGTCGGGCGGTGTACTTTGCATGGCGGGCCGTGAGCATGACTATTATTGGCGAGTTGGCCCGCTCGCTGGTTGGGGGTCGCCCGGCCAACTCGTAATGGCCTCGCAGGGCGAGGGGAAATGTATTTCCTTGGTAAATATCCTTTATTGAAAAGAAAATCTTTAACGTTTGATGGGTGAAAAGTTGTTGGAATAATTCGATTATTCCACGTTGAAAAAAATATTTTTACCTCAAGATCGTGTAAATGAGTGTGTCCGGATCAACCTCACGGCCGATTAAATTTTCAAGAATTTCCGCGATTATTATGTTTATCCGGGGTTCTATACTAAAAAAAGTAAAGTCAGGACTTTGGTAATCTATAATATAATCATCTAATATTAGATAATTTTCTGATCCAATTTCAATCTCTTGTATATCGCCATCTTCAAACGAAATTTCAAATGAATTGATATCATAAAAGTATCCCTCTTCATGAAAATCTAAAAAAACTGTGATTTCAAAGATATTGGGTAATAAAGAATAGTTAAATGTAATTTTACTTGTATCAACTTTGAAATTTAAACTTTTCAATAAATCTATTGTTCTTTTCTCGATTTCTTTTTTCCAATTCTCCTTGTTTAACTGATATGGAATTATTATCGGTGACAGATCAGTGGGAAAAGGATTTGCAATTATTTTTTCAATTTTTACTTTGTCAATCTTTTCGATGTATTCGATAAAAATATTTAAAATCTCAATCCCTTTCGACTCTTGAAGTGTAAATTGCAAGAATTCTTGATTTTCTGATGCACATATTTGAAAGTTTTTCGATTCTCTAGAAATAATTTTTATATCTGTTCCAAATATCGCTTTAAACTCTTTAAGTGTATTATCTGATTTGAAGTCGCGTGAATTATTTGTGAAAAGGAAGATATGATCATTTTTAGAAATATTTTGGGTTTTTAAATAATTTATTAAAGAATACCAGATTAATGCATCTTTAAAACCATCAATTTCTTTATTATCGAATGGCTTTTCTTTTGTGTATGCTTTATTTTTAATTCGCTCAAAAAATTCTGCGGGGCAATCTGATGTAATTAATATTGAATTACTTTTGAGATAGTCATTACCAGCACGTTCAATTTTTTTTTCAAGATTTTTTTGGTTTTTTTCTAATTCTTTAATCGTTATATCCGTTTTAAAAAAATCTTTTTTCTGTAATAACTTTAACTTCTTTATAATTTCATCCATCTCTTTGTAGAGTAGATCATATTTTTGTTTGTATCTTTCACGAACAACCGTATATGGTAAAATGAGAAGAATCTCCGTTGATTCAATCCTTTCTGAGAAAAAATTACGTAAAATTATTATTTGATTGAGGAAGTTCGATCGAAAAATGTTATAATCCATCTCTTTAGAATATACTAAATTTGTGTCGATAAAAACGAATATTCTTTTTTTCGTTTTTTCGTCCATATGGGATATTGTATTTTAAGATATAATTCATTTTACATGCAACTTTGAAAAAAAATTATCTTTAGGATTCGTGTTCTTTTATGATTTTAGATACTCACTGATAACAAACGAAAATTAGACGGAACACTAACAGCAAAAACACAAGATTCTTATCTTTATCTAATTTAATTGGCAGCGTGGAAATCCCTGATGATCGGGCCAAGTTGATAATTGACTCAATAGAAGAGACGAACTCCGCAGGAGATATTTTTTTTTAAAACAGTTATCGATTTTTTAAAGTGGACTACGACTTTTACCTTTGCAGCTATAGTATGGGTCACTACCAACTTCAACAATGTTGGTGCAATGAAATTTTTTTTAGGATTGTCTCTAATTTCCCTAATATTTTCGATAATTGCTTCAATTATCACAATTTATTCTATTGTTTTCCGTTTTGGCAAAACTTGGGATCTCAACCAATTTTTACTCGATGCATTCGTGAATCAATATTCGGACGAAAAGGCCGAAGAGAAGAAAAAAGCAACAATACAAATTAAGCCATCTTGGTATTGGAAGATTCTTCCAATGGGTCCTCATCAATTCAATAATGCAATTTTAATCCATCTGTCGTTGTTACTACTCGGTTTGATTTTGTACGCTATTGCAATAATCTTTTAGATGCCCTCACTATCATAAAAAATTCCCCCTCCACCCAAGATCACCTTTATGTCATTTGCCATCAATATTTACAGACCCAAGCTTGGAGCCCTATATTAGGGACGGCATGGTGCAAAGACTATGGCAGATGTGGTCGAGGTTTTAGTACCCGGCGGAAAGGCAACCGCAGGTCCCCCATTAGGACCTTCGCTCGGACCACTCGGTATCAACGTGAAAGCTGTTGTCGATGAGATCAACGCAAAGACCGCCTCATTCAATGGAATGCAGGTCCCGGTCACCGTTACCGTTGACGACAAAAAGAAATTCACGATCACCGTGGGTATTCCCCCGGTGTCGGCACTCATCAAGAAAGAGGCCAATATCGAGAAAGGATCCGCAGAGCCCAACGTCAAAGTGGTAGGCAATCTACCATTCGAGGCCGCTGTCAGAATTGCCAACATGAAAATTGAAAACATGCTCGCCTACGAGCTGAAGACTGCCGTAAAGGAAGTCATCGGCACGTGTGTCAGCATGGGTGTCAACGTTGACGGCAAGCGCCCGAAAGACGTTCTCGCTGAAATTTCTCAAGGCAAGTATGACAGCGTTCTCGTGAAGTAACATGAGAAAACCATAGGAGATCGAATCAGGTTCGGTCGCAGAACTATGGAGGAATCTGATGGTTGATAGGGCCAAAATTTTGGAAGCCGTAAATGCGGCGATTGAAAAAGCGCCAGAGCGTAAGTTCTCTGAGAGCATCGATATTACCATCAATCTCAAGAATATCGATATGGCGCAGCCGAAAAATCGTATCGACGAGACGATTATGCTCCCCCACGGCACGGGTCAGCAGATAAAAATCTGTGTCATCGGGAAAGGAGACATCGTCACGCAGGCTAAGGAAGCCAAGGTTGATCTGATTATCGGCCCTGAGGAAGTTGAACGGCTCGGCGGTCAGCCCCGCGAAGCACGGAGAGTTGCCAGTACATACCGGTACTTCCTTGCAGAGATGGGTGTCATGGCCGGTGTCGGCCGGTACTTAGGTCCCCGGCTCGGTCCGCGGGGCAGAATGCCGCTGCCGATTCCTGCACAGCAGGATATCCGTCCGATCGTCGAACGTCTCCGGAACTCGGTAAAAATCCGAACCAAGGACAAGACGGTCTTCTCTTCAAAGGTCGGTACAACGGCAATGAAGCCGGAACAGGTCGCCGAGAATATTGAAACGATCGTAAAAAGGATCGAGTCTGTTCTTGAACAGGGTCCGTTAAACGTTCGTTCCATCTTTGTCAAGACCACGATGGGTCCCGCAGTGAGGCTGGAATAATGGCGTTGTATACCCACCACCTGCCCACCTGGAAAAAGGACGAAGTCGCAGAGATTAAGAAGAACGCAAAACAGTTCGCCTTAATCGGGCTCGTGGACATGTACGGTATCCCGGCACAGCAGGTGCAGCAGATCCGCAGGAACCTGCGGGGAAAAGCTGTCATCAAAGTGACGAGGAACACGCTGATCAAGCACGCGTTTGAGGAGATTGGCGGCGACGTCAAGAACCTCTCGAAGTACATCTCCGGTCACTCGGCGATCATCTTCACCAACGACAACCCGTTCAAGCTTTATAAAGCGCTGGAAAAGACCAAGACCAAGATGGCGGCAAAAGCCGGTGAGAAAGCACCGGAGGATATCGTCATCGAGAAGGGTCCGACCAGTTTCAAGCCGGGCCCGATTGTCGGGGAACTCCAGCAGGCAGGCATACCCGCAGCGATTGAAGGCGGCAAAGTCAAGATAAGAGAGACCAAGACCGTTGTCAAGAAAGGCGGAGTCATTTCGCCAAAACTTGCCGTGGTACTGGCCAAGCTTGACATCAAGCCGATGGACGTAGGACTTGCACTGCAGGTCGCGTACCATGAAGGCGGAATCTTTGAGCCGTCCGTCCTTGCAGTGGATGAGACCGTAATTCTCGGACAGATCCAGCTCGCAGCCGCACAGGCGTTCAACCTGTCGGTTAATGCAGCGATCCCAACCAAAGACTCGATGGAAGCCATCCTGACCAAGGCGGTCCGGGAAGCCCGCGGTCTTGCGGTTGAGGCAGCGATCTACGAGAAAGACGTTATCGATGCGATAATTGGTAAAGCGTACAGAGAAAGCCAGGCAGTCAACGGCCTGGTAAAATAATATTTGAGATATTTGAGGTAGTTTAAGATGGAGTATATCTATGCAGCACTTCTCCTGCACAAAGCAGGCAAGAAAGTCGATGAGAATGGCGTAAAGGCAGTCCTTACTGCCGCCGGTGTAGCAGCAAATGAATCACGGATCAAGGCACTCGTTGCAGCGCTCGATGGCGTGAACATTGAAGAGGCAATCTCCAAGGCAGCAGTCGCCCCGGTTGCCGCAGCAGCAGCACCCGCAGCAGCAGGCCACGCAGCACCAGCCAAGGAAGAGCACAAGGAAGAGGACAAGAAGCAGGAAGAAGAGAGCGGTATGGCAGGGCTCGGTGCCCTGTTCGGCTAATCTCTTTTTTTTCTTCTCCCGTTCGTTGATTAGTGTATTGCTGTTTTCATTCTGATTGCATTCAGAATTTCCGGATCAGTGTCTCATCCTATGACTCAGCCCCGCGCTCATTGATAGTATCGTTTAACCTGTTCTGGTGTCATCGCTATCGGGGGAGCCCACGCGGCGGGGGTGGAGCCCCCGGGAGCGACAAACTCACCCCCTCTCCGGGAGTAAGTCCGTAAAGACCCCGCCAAGTTCCGCAGGATTAGTCCCGTTCCGCTCCTCCCAAAGAATCCCCGGTCAGGTTTTTTTATGTAATTGGACGTTCAATCCCTGTATGCTATGCCTGAGCCGGACATCTACCATCTCGTTGCCCAGAAAAAGCAGGAGATCGCCGAGCTTGCGGCACGCTACGGGGCATCGCACATCCGTATTTTCGGATCGGTTGCCCGCCACACTGCGGATGAGAGCAGCGATATTGATTTTCTTGTCGAACTTGAACCGGGACGGACCTTGTTTGATCTGGGCGGCTTATCGTATGATCTTGAGCAGCTTCTTGGAAAACACGTGGATGTCTGCACGGTCAATCTGCTCCGGGATCAGGTACGGAACCGGATTCTTGCGGAGGCGATTCCTCTTTGAGGGACGATACATTGCGTTTTTCTGATATGGCAGAGGCCATCAGCCACATTGAGAAATATGCGGCTCAGGGAAAAGGAGCGTTTGAGAGCAGTGAACTGATTCAGGTGTGGATCGTGCACCCCCTCCAGATTCTTGGAGAAGCAGCCCGCGGGATTTCAGAAGAAACCCGGAAGAATAATCCCCTGATACCCTGAAGCAAGATTATCGGGTTCCGGAATATTCTTGTGCATCACTATTTTGCCATTGATCCCTCAGAAATCTGGCGGATTGTTGTTGTGGATATTCCTCCCCTGAAAAAAGATATCGGGCGGATTTTGGAAAAATAATTTCATTAAGGGTTTATGTGCCCGCTTCCGGGGTTCTTGCTATTCGGGGGCGCCCACCCTTTTGGGGCGGAGCCCCCGGGAGCATCAAATCCGGAGCTCGACGTTGTTAATGCTGTTATAACCGAATGGGATCTGCGAAGAGTGGGATACTGTATGGGATGAGCCATGTCCTTTGTCATCACTGATGTAAATCCCTGCTACATGCCATCAAAAATTATGTTCTCATTTTTTGAGACATAGGCAAATCTTTAAATGATGCTACTGGGTTTTTATGTTTATATATACTGTAACTGCTTTTAGGATGATTTGATGAATCGGCCATCACCTTTCACTACCGCTTTTTTACCTGAAAATGTAGCGGAAGAACATTTATTTAAAAAAATTACCTTCACCTTCGGACTTCTTGCAATCCTTTCCGGTGTAACCGGCATTATGGGGAATATTTCGGGAGTCATTCTTATAAGCAGTGTCTGCCCGGGCTGCAAGACAATGGCCCTGAGTGCAGCTCTCATATGGATTTTTTTTGGAGCTATTCTTGTATACATCTCTTCAGGAAAGGTGCTGGGCCGGACGGTATCTCTGTTTTTAAGAGCTGCACTGGTGGTCATTGCAGGTACAACATTTTTAGAAATTATTTCGGGACTCTACGGGGGACATTTTATTATAGAATCCTGGTTTATTGCGGCCGGGTCGGTAATTTTCGGACCCCTGTCATCACCTTTATCTCCTGTCGCAGCCGGGTTCATCGTTATTGCAGCGGTCGGATTGTTTTTTTATGGCGATCCATTCTTTTTGTCTTCACAAAACCGCAGGGCACGGGAAATTACGGTCGTAGCGGGGATTATTATCACCCTGGTCTCTCTCACCCTGATCCTGAGTTATTTCTATGGAAATCCGTTTTTCTATGGGACGCCGGTAATTCCGATCGCAGCTATTTCTGCGATTGCAGCATTTTGTATCGGGGCCGGGCTGATTGCTGCTGCCGGGCCGGCAACCGTTCCGGTCTGCTATTTCAGGGGAAATTCCACCCAGGCCATGCTGCTCCGGAACTTCGTTACGTTAACCGTCGCTGTCACTCTTTGTGAAAACATATTTTTTTATATCATATCGTCATGGTACCATTTTTCCGATGCGGTTACCCTCTCGGTAAGCATCGTCATTTTTATTATCGCAACTGCTCTCATTGTCGCAAGAATATCCGGACAGATCGGGCACCGGCTTGATACCGCAGAACAGGCACTTGTTCACCAAAATGAAGAGCTCAGCGAACTCAACGAGGAACTCCAGTCCGCAGAAGAAGAATTGCGGCAGAATGTAGATGATCTCACAAAAACAGAACTGGCGCTGCGGGAAAGCGAGGAGCGCCTGATCTGGCATATCGACAATTCACCCCTGGCGGTGATAACGTTCGATTCACAGTTCCGCATTACCGTCTGGTCCGATGAAGCAACCCGCATGTTTGGCTGGACAAAAGAAGAGATCGTGGGAAAAATCCTGGGTGAATTCCGCTGGGTTTACGATGATGACATAGACCGGGTCACGGCCATTTCCTCTGATATGATGAGCGGGAAGAGCCCGCGAAACATGCACAGCAACCGCAATTACCGTAAAGACGGTTCGGTTATTTACTGTGAATGGTACAATTCTGCACTCCGCGATAAAGACGGGAACCTCATCTCCATCCATTCCCAGGTGCTCGATGTAACGGCCCGCAAAAAAACTGAGGATGCGCTCAGGGAGAGAGATTGGTTCCTCAGGGAAACAGAGAAAAATGCGAAGCTTGGCGGGTGGATGGCAAACCCGCATACCGATTACCTCAAGTGGACTGATGGGATTTACGACATCGTAGAAGCTCCTCGCAATTCCTCGCCGGGTTTTTCAGAGGGATTAAAATATTTTGCAGAGGAAGACCGGCTACTCGTCAGGAATAAACTGGAGACGTGCCTTTCCACCGGTGATCCCTTTACCCTTGAGCTTCCCATTACAACCGGGACTGGATTGAAGGTCTGGACGGAATTACGGGGATTAATGCCCGTAACAGAGGGAACCCGTTCCTTTGTTACCGGTACGTTCCAGAATATCACTGAACGCAGGCAGATTGAAGAAAAACTGAAACAAGAGTCCGGCAAATTAAACATTCTTGCAGATGCTGCCCGCAGGCTCCTGGGGGCTGAGAAACCCGAACAGGTAGTCCTGACCGTGGGTGAGCGGGTGATGCAGCACCTCTCCTGCCAGACATTTTTCAATTATATTATCGAGGAGGGAAGACCCCAGCTGCACCTGAATGCATATGCCGGCATTACCCGGGAAGATGCACGCCGGCTTGAATACCTGGATCTCGGTGACGGTGTCTGTGGCCGGGTCGCCCGCGATGGCGAACGAATTGTTTCCTTTGACATCCCCTCTCATGAACCTGAAGGAACTTTTCCGATCCATTCATTTGGTACAACCGGATATGCGTGTTATCCGATCGTCTACCAGGGTCGCACTCTCGGGACACTCCTGTTTGGTACCAGCGAACGGCCGCATTTTACCTATGATGAACTTGAGCTGATGCAGGCAGTCACGGATCTTGTGGCAACCGCAATGGCGCGGAAAAAGATAGAAGAAACCCTGCGTGGCACGAGCCAGTATCTCGAAAACCTGATCGATTATGCCAATGCCCCGATCATTGTCTGGGACCCGGAATTCAGGATCCTGCGGTTCAACCACGCATTTGAATTCCTGACCGGAATGACTGCCGACACCGTGCAAAAAAAACCCCTCGATATCCTCTTTCCTGAAAAAACCCGGCATGAAACAATGGAGCTGATAAAGAAGACAAGCCGCGGTGAACAGTGGGACTCGGTAGAGATCCCCATCCGGCATGTTTCCGGCGCGATAAAAATCGTTCTCTGGAATTCAGCCAATATCTATGATGCGGCTGGTGTCACGATCACCTCTACCATTGCCCAGGGAAATGATATTACGGAGCGCAAACGTGCGGAAGAAACATCCATAAAAACCGCTTCACTCCTTAATGCGGCTCTCGATTCCACTGCTGATGGTATCCTGGTGGTCGATAACAGCGGAAACATTACCAGTTACAACAAGACCTTTTGTGAAATCTGGGGAATCCCGGTACACCGGCTCGATTCCGCCGGAGAGAAGACCGCTCTTGCCTACATGACCCCCCTGATTGCAGACTCACGGGAGTTTGTTGCCCGGTTAAAGGACTTCTATTCTCACCCGGAACGGGAGAGCTACGATATCGTCAGCCTCACCGATGGCCGGATCTTCGAGCGGTATTCCAAACCCCAGAAAATTAACGAAACTATTGTCGGCAGGGTCTGGAGTTACCGCGATATCACCGAGCGCCGGCAGGCAGAAGAAGCCTTACGGGAGAGTCTTGAAAAATTCCGGATTATTGCCACCAATACCCCGGATCATATCCTGGTGCAGGATATGAACCTCCGGTATATCCAGGTAATAAATCCCCAACTTGGCCTGACCGTGCAGGAAATGATCGGAAAAACCGATTACGAGGTATTATCCAAAGAAGATGCGGATGTCCTGACAAAGATCAAGAAACATGTAGTGGAAAGTGGTACAGCAGTGCACCAGGAAATCCCATTGGTCAATGCACGCGGCGAGAAAAACTACTTTGCCGGATCCTATGTGCCGAAACGGAACGCTGCCGGCGAGATTGACGGACTTATCGGTTATTTCAGGAATGTAACCGAGTCAAAACTGGCAAATGAAAAGATCACTGCCGCACTGGCGGAAAAAGAGATCCTGATCCGGGAAATCCACCACCGGGTCAAAAACAATCTCCAGATAATTTCAAGTCTCCTCTATATGACGAGGACGAGGACGCAGGATCCGGCCGTAAACAGCATATTGACTGACATGATGATGAAGATCAAGACCATGGCCCAGATCCATACGCGGTTGTATGAGAGTAAGCAATTCGATAAGATCAATATGAGCAGTCATATCCGGGACCAGGTGACCGATCTCTCAAATATCTACAGGAAGTCCGGCCCGGAGATCACCTGCACCGTGGAAGCAGAGGATCTTTTTCTTCCGGTTGACCAGGCAATTCCCTGCGCACTGGTGATAAACGAAGCCCTGTCGAACGCATTCAAACATGCGTTTAAAGGACGTGAGCGCGGGACTATTCTGATCACTTTATCGCTGGATGGAGAGAATGTCAATATATCCGTTGAGGATGATGGTGTCGGTATTCCCGTCGATGTGGATACCCGGCTGTCTACGAGCCTGGGACTGAAACTGATCAGGAGCCTGGTATTGCAACTGGAGGGGACGGTGAAAATCGAAAGTACCATGCATGGTTCTACCGTGAACGTGTGCTTTCCGATAAGATAGAGGAGAACAAATGTCGAAGATTCTTGTAGTAGACGATGAAGCGATCATTTCCATGCAGCTGGGGGAGCTGCTGGAAACAATGGGATATACGGTCGTGGGATTGGCAGCATCCGGTGAGGATGCGATCGAGAAGGCCCGGCAGCTTACACCTGACCTGATCCTGATGGATATCGTTATGCCTAAAAGACTCAACGGTATCGAAGCGGCACAGGTTATTATCAGCGAACTGGATATTCCGGTAGTTTTTGTCACGTCGTACGCGGATGATGCGATTATCGAGAAAGCCAAGCAGGTCCGGCCGTACGGGTATATTGTTAAACCCTTCAATGAACTGGAAATAAAAGCTGCCATCGAAGTTGCCCTCTTCCGTAAAGACGCAGAACGGGAGATGAACCGGATGGCAGAGGCAGCCAAGGCAAAAACATCTCCCGGTAGTGTGGAAAAGCCGGAAACTGATTTCATTGACCAGCCTGAAGTAAAAATGATTCTCCTGAAAGATATTTTTTCAGATATTGTCCTCTTCCTGTATGTAGATCCGTCTGTAAAAGATCCGATATTCAAATCCGCCCTTGAAGCCGGGATAAAAAAAGGAGGGCGGAATTTCTTTGCATATCACCAGTCCGTCCTGAATAAATTTTTTTTAAAGGAGGTTCAGAATGGTGAGCTGTTCACCCGGCGCATAAAAAAAGGGGAACTGTTTTTCCTCCCTCGTATTCTTGAGAAATGTACATCCACCTTAACCCCCGGGGATCCTTCTGCCAGTCTCCAGATCCTTTTTGATTTTTCTGACATGGAAGAATTTGCCGATATCATCGCCGTAAAAAAACTGATTTGTGTAAAAAAGGAAGCCGGAATTCCCATCACCGGGATTATCGCCCTGAACATTGCAGATCTCGATCACGACCACATCAGGCTTCTGTCAGAAGGCATAACAAAGATCATCATATCTACCGGCAAGGACACGAACCTTTCCTTTGACCACCCCACGTTCCCGGCAGAATCTTTAACCATTGTTCCCCAGGCAACGGTTGAAGATGTGGTGAAAAAACTCCTCGAACCGGTGATACTGTCTATGCTTGAAAAACCGATATCCGGATATGATATCGTTCATGAGATCCATAGCCGGTACAAGGTTCTCATTTCCCAGGCCCGGATATATACGTTCCTTTATGATCTCGAGAATAAGGGATACTTAGAAATTAAGATGTCGGGCAAGTCAAAATTATACAATCCTACTAAAACCGGTAAAAAATATATCCGGCAGCGGATGAACGAATTCAGGATTGTATTCCATCTCATCCTCGGGGATGAATCTGCTGGTCCGGAAAAGAAAGTATGATTTTTAAGGATTCCACCGGTGACGCCCAGCGGGTTTTGGCATTGTCAAAATCCAGCAGTTCACCGCGAATCGCGTATTTTCACGGGGATACCCCGGGTGATCCCCGCCCGCAAAGATAAATCCCTGCTCCTATCTGTCGTCACATCATTTTTTATTGCGGTTTTAAAACAGATCAGAAAAATGGGAATTTCCTTTTCGCATCAGTACCCGCTGCTATAGCCAGTACTCGCGGATTTTGTTGGAACGACTGTTACCGGGACAGTGGTAACCGGGACTGTTGTTACCACCGGTGTGATACCGGATACATTTGCCACATACCACACGTTGTTGAATCCCTGCCCGTTCACATCGCCCGGCTTTGTATCCCCGGCATAGTAATAGAGTGGCATGCCCATCCAGGCTGTCTGGTTCACTCCATCTGCCCGGGATATGGCACTGAAACCTGACGGTTTCAGGACGGACGGGGCAGTCACCGTACTAGTACTGAAGGCCGGCCATTTTGCAAGGCAGCTACCGGTGCAGGTACTGGTACCGGCGGAATCCTTTGTAAAGACGTAGAGCGTCTTTCCTGACGTGCCGGTAAGATACTGGCCGAGTGCAGGACTTTGGGTAATCAGAACACTCTCATCGGGATTCATCACAAACCAGACATTCAAGACATTCTCACCGTTCACATCTCCCGGTTTTGTATCGGCCTGGTAATAATAGAGCGGCCAGCCATAGTAGGTGGTCTGTTTTGTCCCGTCGGCACGCGTGATGGTTCCAAAATCCGCCGGGTCGAGTGGCGATGATACCCGGATGGTATCAGCCGAAAAGATCGGCCAGACGGTTGCACATTTACCCGAACAGGAGCTTGCGCCGCTTGCAGGAATGTCTTTGGCAAAGTAGTAGAGGGTCTGTCCCCTGGCATCCGTGAGGATGGTACCCAGCGGGCTGGTTGAAACCCTGATAGTATCAGTCTGCACCGGAGTCAGTACCGGGGATGACGGAGGAGTCTGTACTTGTTGTTGCGGTTGTGCACATCCGGCAATGAGCAGTGTCACGGTCATTGCAAGCATAAGGAAAAGTAACGTTATATTTTTCATAGTTTCACCTTGGTAAACTGCCTGCACTTCCCCGAGCGGGCATAATAATCCTTTGGACTATTCTCATTTTTGGACACTGGCTGGATGGTATACCCCCAGGACAAATCCGGTGCTCCGGACAAGAACACATAGTCTTTTTTGATTACGATCATGAAATCAGCGAGGGGCGGTTTCATTGCATGCACCGGTTACCGGCCGTGTATCGATCACGGATTGTATTCCAATCCATGAAACAATCCCTGTCAGACGAGAATAACTATATCAGCAGATTCCTGTAATGTAGAATCGGTAGGGGCGCTTGAGCACTTACTTAAGGGGGTGAAATATAAACGTTGGAAGAAATCTGTCAGAATTCCCGTTACTCCGGAGAAAATATCCGATATACGGGTTTTGACAAAAATTCATGTCCCCAAGAGAAAAGCAATGCCTCAACCAGCACAAAATATGATCGAGTCAGTAATGTATGGCCAGGTAAAATATCCTGTAACGGTGGAAGTGTTCACCAGCAAACTTCCAACCCGGGCCCGGGATATCTGGCAATTTTTAAAACTCCGGTGATAACCCGGGCATTTTTCACTCTGTCAGCATGGAGGGAATCATATGGGTGAAAGAACCAAAAAGAAAAACGGGGAAAAAACCATTATCAGCCCGCCAACCGGTATATCTCAAAGCGGAAGATCGATGATAATCATAATCCATCTTCACGGCATTCCCGAAGAGAATATCAGGATTGATCTGGAAAAAAAACAGCTGATAATATCCGCGTCAAAACCAGATGCGATGGTCATGCGGAAAATTTCAGTTCCTGAAGGTTCACGGATCAGTAAAAAAAGATTTCGTGACGGAATCCTGGAAGTTATCCTTGAAAGGCCCCTGTAAAACATCCTTGGATCTTAAAAAAGCGTGGAATTGTTCAATTCCGGTGCAATCCCCCGTATCATCCGGAAATCCTGACGGTCAGGATGACGGCAACTACAGACCTAAAACCCTCGTTCTGGATTTTCTTTATGAAAACAGATCCTTTGACAGATAAGGGAATAAAAAGAAGGAGAGGTCGTTGCCTCATATATTCCTTATAAGTTACGGTACGAACTTTATACCGGTGTAGACTGAGCCCAGGTAATCCTCGCTGACGATTCCTGCACCGAGATGTTCTTCAACAACGATACGGAACTCTTTTTCAAGGACAATCTTCGGAAATTCGTGGGTCTGGCGCAGGAATGCCCGGACCCATTCATTCCATAACAGCATACACTGGACGCTGCAGATCTTGTTCTGGAGCACATGGTGCGACAAAAATTCTTTAAAGATCCTAAGCTCTTGCATCTCTTCGGGACTGATTTCTATCCCGCTGAGCAGGAATTGCTCCCCGAAACCCGTGGTACTTGCTCTGTCCATTAAATCCGGTGAGAGCCCGTCATGTGCATTTACGTGTCTAATCGATGTCTTTGGGTAATTCCTGGTGGTGATACTGTTAACCATGGTTTGTGCAGTTGTAGACATAAAAATTCACCATAATCCCTGTGAAGCGGGGGTTTATAGCAGATGTCCTGAAATCCAGATTCAGAAACTTTTTTTGAAACAACAAGGGAAATTTCAGCGGAAGAAAAACGGCCCCTCATCAATGAGTGGCTGGAGAACACCCCGGAAAAAATTACCTTCCATCCCGGCAGGTAACCTGATCAATCCCGATAATCCTTGCAAGCAGGCTGCAGACCAGGCAGAATTTTTTACGGGCGGGAAATAATCCGGACCCCCTAAACAACACAGGTGCCCGGGTAGGGAAATCTGATAACCAATTGACCGACGAAAAAAGAGTATCGAACCTTACGCGGTCCGGAACAACAACCTGCTCTGGTTAATACAATTTTCCCATGGTGACGGCGGGATCGTGCCTGTTTTTTTATTACCTTTGACCATGTCTCAATTTTAGTCTTACAATTTGACATTGAGGAAAAACCCTATACCTTTCTGTAGTCGATGCCATCCAAAGTGGGGAACTGTCCGAGCCGGCAGCTCCCTCGTTTCCGGAGGATCAGAATCATGGACGAAAACAGGTTTTATTCTCTCCCAAAACTGCCGTACGAATACTCTGCCCTTGCCCCTCATATCTCTGAAGAGCAGCTCAAGCTGCATCACCAGAAACACCACCAGGCGTATGTCAACGGCGCCAACAGCATATTTGAAAAACTGGACAAAGCACGCAGGGAAAATACCGACCCCGACATGAAGGCGACCCTTAAGGAACTGTCGTTTTTCATCGGCGGTTTCAGGCTCCACAACAAGTTCTGGGAAAACCTGGCTCCCGCGGGAAAGGGAGGCGGCGGGATCCCAAAGGGGGATCTGGCAAAAGCTGTCAATAGCGAGTTTTCCACATATGAACGGTTCAAAAAAGAGTTTACCCAGGCAGCAACGAGTGCCGAGGGTTCCGGGTGGGCTGTCCTGACATTCTGCCGGAAAACCGGGCGGCTGCTTATTCTGCAGATAGAAAAACACAACACGAACGTGCCCCCCGGTTTCGATATGTTGATGGTTCTTGACGTCTGGGAGCATGCCTACTATCTTGATTACCGGAACGACCGGGCAAAATTTGTCGATACGTTCTGGAACATCGTGAACTGGGATGTAGTTGAACAACGCTTCAGCTCGCTGAAAAAATAAAGCATTGCCCACCCAGGATCTCCTGAACTAACTAAAAAGGAACGTGAAAAATATGCCGGAATTTGTCAACCCGTTCAGCGGAATGATACCGAAACGCACACTGACTGAGGGAGAACTGGTCCGGGCTCTGCGCCTTGACCTGGCAGCCGAACATGAGGCTGTCCATACGTACCTTGCCCACGCCGATGCTACGGATAACCCCCTTGCAAAAGCGGTACTGATCGATATCGCGAACGAAGAGCGTGTGCATGTCGGGGAATTTGCCCGCCTCATCTCCATCCTTACCGGAGATGAAGACGGGTATCTTAAAAAGGGAACCCTCGAAGTCGATGCCATGGCTGCATCACTGGCCCCCCCGGAACAAAGCCCCCCGCAAACCGTGGGTGAAACTACCATTGGATCCTTAAAAAAATCCTAGGAGATGAAAAAAATGGAAAAAACCTACCTGGGACGTGAAGACGCCCCTCTCAGCGCTGAGACCTGGAAACTGCTCGATACTACCATGGTAGAAGCTGCAAAAAGCCAGCTTTCAGGACGACGCCTGCTCAGTATCGATGGTCCGTTCGGTTTCGGGCTCAAGGTCATACCCCTCAGCGACTACGAGACCCCCGATGGGATCACAACCAGCACATTCATCCCGGTGAACCTGATAACCACCTCATTCTTCTTGAACAAGCGGGATCTTGCCGCGGGCGAACGGGACCGGCTGGCCCTGGATGCAGGCCCGGCTGCCGGTGCCGCGATAACATGTGCGGAAAAAGAAGATGATATTATCTTTAACGGGATCCTGAATACCCCGGGGCTCCTCAATGCTGAAGGTGCTGGTTCGCTTGCCCTGACAAAATGGGACAAGGTTGGTACAGCTGCTGACCAGATCATCAATGCAGTGACCCTGCTGGATGATGCCGGTTTCCACGGTCCCTACTCTATGGCCCTTGCTCCAGCCCAGTACAATCTCCTCCTGCGCCGGTACCCGCAGGGTAATGGCACCGAACTCGATCACATCCGGACAATACTTGCCGGGGATGTCATCAAGGCTGCGGTCCTTAAAAAAGGCGGAGTCCTGCTCGCTTCCGGCCGCCAGTATTGTTCCCTTGTACTCGGGCAGGATATGAGCATCGGTTACAACGGACCGTATGAAGACTCGCTTGAATTCAGTATTTCTGAGAGTCTTGCGCTCATGATTCGCACACCGGAGTCTATCTGCGTACTTACGTGATACAGTAAAAATCGTATTCATTGGTAGAAGGTGAGACCTTTGAGAGAACAAACACAGGAACTGGTAAAAAAATTCGAGCAGGATTATGAAATTTATCTCGATGCAACAGATGCCTTGACATACTGGATCATTCACGCAAGGATTCCAAAACACAAAGAGGAAGGGCTTCATCACTTACACATCGGGAAAAAATATGTGTCCGGGCCCAACCAGGATGGATATGTCCTGATCATGCCTGATGCCGAAAGATCCGATGCTTACCTTGTGGAATCCTGGGGAAAGATGGAATCGGTCGACGATTTTGTGAAAAAAGCGCTCTCCCGTATTCTTTCAGAAAAGGATGCGATTGATCCAGGACAGGAAAGCTGCTGCGGGACCAGCAGCGGCTAAGGTAATCGCGCCAGGAAAATAATTATGGTTTTATTACCCCCGTCTCAAAAAAACGTGCTCGAGATCCTTTGTACAGAAGGTGCAATGACCCATAAGGATCTCGTGAGTAAATCTGCCTCTTCCCCAAGAACCGTACGGTACGCCTTAAAAAAACTCAAGGAAAAACACCTCCTCATCGAGAAGATGAACATGCATGATATGCGCCAGATTATTTACCAGTACCGTTTGATCCCGGAAAAGCACAGCGGGTTGGCAGACTGTTGAACAATACACTTGTGAACTATTGTTTAACCCCGGAAGAATCGTGGCCAGCGGACAACCGGCATACACAACGGTTCAGTCCGCTGCCTTCACGATATTTCCCACCCATCGCCTGAGGAAACATGAAAGTTGTAATTGACAGGAATGGATGCGTAAGCTGTGGAACCTGCTGGGATACCTGCCCGGCATTCTTTGAACAGAACGCGGATGACTCATTCAGCCAGGTTATTGAAAAATTCCGGCTGGGAAATAATCCTGCAGAAGGATCCGCTTCAGCAGATCAGGCTGCATGCGTAACAGAGGCTGCGGATCTCTGTCCTGCGCAGGTTATCACTATTGGAGAATGATGGATGATTTTGCACGGCGGAATATGATCTTCTTGTAATCGGAAGCGGGGCTGCCGGAGCTACCGCTGCAACCACCGCCGTTCACCAGGGGGCATCACGCGTGGCGAATATGGAGCGTGGCCCCCTCTTTGGGCACCTGCGTGAATACCGGATGCATCTCATCATCTGCCTGTTCACAATATGGCGGATATGTACCACCTATTCCCGACCCCCGGAGAGGCAATCCCGGTATGTGCCCGCCAGTTCCGGATTCCCGATCGGTGCTGAGGTAAATTTAATTCATGGTATTTTCTTTTTCCGGAATTTGGCTATACTTTTATTATCTTAGATTCGGATGACTACATCATCGGAGTACCTATGACCAAAGTAACCCCGTACAGTGCGGTAAACCTCTATCCGGAAGTAATCACAGACCCGGATACCTGGAACCGGTTCCCTACGCCGGATATTGTCGAGTTGACTATCAAAGCTGTCGAAAAACGCGGCATAACGGTGATTCCGGCGGCTGACGGCGATGAGGCAATGTCGGTTATCAAACGGCTCATTCCCCGCAATGGCGAAGTGATGGCCGGTTCCTCAACGACCCTCATCGAGATAGGATTTGAGGAGTATATTGCCGGTGGAAAGAGCGGATGGAAACTCATGCATACCGTAATCAATGCGGAGAATGATGCGGCAAAGCGGGCAGATCTGCGCAGAAAATCTGTTACTGCCGATTATTTTATCTCGAGTGCAAATGCCATTGCCCAGACCGGGGAGATTGTCGGATGTGATGCGAGCGGGAGCCGTGTCGGTGCATGGCCGTTTGCGGCCGGGCATCTCATCCTTGTGGTGGGTATAAACAAGATCGTCCCCACGCTTGAAGATGCACTGAACAGGGTAAGAAAGTACGTCTACCCCTTAGAGAATGTCCGGGCACATAAGGTGTACGATACCCCAAGTACGATCGGAAAATGTGTGATTATTTCCCATGAGAAAAATGTTGGACGCATCACCCTGATCCTGGTAAAGGAGTCGCTCGGGTATTAGGGTGGTGTTTTTACCGGAATTCTCCTCCTTTTTTCTGGAGTGATCGGGTACTGAGTTTCAAATTTTGTCTTAAAATCTGTTTTTTAACAAAGTTGTTTTTATATATGCCATATATAGTCCGGACCCGGTGAAGATTATTTTCAGATTTGGGACCCCGGAGCACGTTACTGCAGAAGAAATGAGCATGGATTATGGCACCGGAGGTTATCCCCTGGGAAAATGGAACCGGGATGCCCGGTTCCAGCGGCGCGATGCCCGATTTGGAAAGATATGCCCTGCCCATGCGTGTGGCAGCTGTACGGCAGACGATTGTTTTTACGCGGATTTTATCCGGAATCACTGGAAACATCCCCACGGAGACTAATAAGTGAACGGGAAGATGAAAAACCGGCTTTGGAACAGGAACACGCGAAGATAAAAGATCCGGTCACGGTTGTCGATGAGAGGAAGGAAGAGTTATGGAATCACGTAAGGTAGCATTTTTCTGCTGGGAGTCTATGTATGCTGAACGAGTGGGTGGGCTTGCGGTTGCAGCAACCAATCTTGCAGAGAACCTGGCAAAATCCCATGAAGTTCACTATTTTACCCGGGGTTTTATCCCGGACCAGATCGTGAACCATGTGCAGTATCATTACTGCCAGCCCTCCGGAAATAATCCTGTACAATACTGCGATGATATGAGCACTAAGATGGTTAAGCAATTCCGCACCTGTGATCGCCATGGACGTTTCGATATCCTGCATTTCCATGACTGGCATGCCATACAGGCCCTGCATTCTCTTCAGGAGAGGGACACGATCCTCACCTTCCATTCAACGGAATACGGGAGGAACGGCAACAATGTCGGGGACTGGTGGGAGTACCGGGAAATTTCCGGCAAAGAGTGGTACGGAGGCCTGATCGCAAAGAGAGTGACAACGGTTTCAGATACCTTAAAAAAAGAGGTGATGCAGCTCTACAACATTCCGGACGGTAAGTGCGATGTTGTTCCCAATGGCGTAGTCCCCCAGCAGTACCGGTCCGCTATTGATCCCGGGGAAGTGAAACGATCCTATGGCATCCATCCTTACGCCCCTCTTATCCTGTTCATCGGCCGGCTCGTGTACCAGAAAGGCCCGGATATTCTCATCGAGGCGTTAAAAAAAGTATGCCGGGAGCGATGGGATGCCCGGGTAATTGTGGCCGGGGATGGCGGAATGCGCCAGTCCCTCCAGGAACGGGCTTGGGATCTCCCGGTAAATTTTGTGGGGTACATTCCCGATTCAGAATATATCCGTCTCCTGAATGCCTGCAACCTTGTAGTTATTCCCAGCCGGAACGAACCGTTCGGTCTTGTCCTGTTGGAAGCCTGGAGTGCGGAGAAGCCGGTCGTTGCGTCAAATGTGGGTGGCCTGTCAGAGAATATCGATGCGTTCGTGAACGGAATAAAGGCAGAACCCACGCCGGACTCTCTTGCATGGGGTATAAGCAATGTGATCAACGACCCGTCAAAGGCTGAGATGCTTGGCATGCGGGGAAGAGCCAAAGTCGACCGGATGTTTCAATGGAGCCCCGTTGCTTCACAGATGGAAAAAACCTATGCACGGGCGGTTTATTAGCCGGATGGGATCATGAACCGGCATGCAACGAGTCCCTTACGAAGTAACTGGTATCTAAAAAAAATCGCTCATTCTTTAGCGGCACGAAGCCGGTAGCCAATCCAGTTCCCCTGATCACATGCGGGTTTTGGATTCTCCATATGCTCAAAGACGAACTCGAACGCTTCCTGCTCCATCACGCGCCTCCCGTTCCGGGTGCAGAACTGCACGAACGCCTCATACATCTTTGTGCAGGGAACATGAGCCATAGTATCTGCCATCAGCACTTCTTCGTGGAAACTCCAGATGCTCTCGAACTCGAGTTCATCTTCCATCAGGGGCTTGACGATCGTTTCATCGATCTCTAAAGATGCGACCTGCTGTTTCGAGGTGGATTCGAGCTCTTTATAGAAATCCGAGACTACGGTAAGTCCCTGGCGGAGATCGTTTAAGTCCCGCTCCAGGTTTTTTATCTTCTGCTCTTTATCGGGGACTGGTTCAGGTGGTTCCATTGCACGTACTTCCCTGTTTATGTCTCCCCACGGATAAAATGCTCGAACCTGCAGGCAGAATGGCCCATGGTGACTTACCTTCTCTGCCCTAAAAGTTTTCCGGCGTACACGCACTGCCCAAAGGAAACACCGCCGTCGCCGAGCGGGTAGTCGGCATTGATGATGCAGGTGTAGCCCGCTGCCAGGATCTCGTTCCTGATGGTCTCCCTGATCGCGTGGTTGATCGCAACCCCGCCGCTGATCGCGATGTTCTGCATGCCGTCACGTTCGGCAGCCCGTATCGCAAGCGCTGCAATTCCCCGCGAGAGGTTGTACTGGAACGATGCCGCGATGTCCCGCACGGCCCGGAGATCTCCTTTGGGTGCTGCCTGCATCCGGTCCAGTGCGGTCTCCACCAGGGAACGGGTGGAGAGTATGGCGCAACCGGTATCGGAGCCATACACCAGCTCCCATGGCTCCGCCCGCCCGCCATACGCGGCAGCTTCGAGTTTCATGGCCGGTTCGCCGTCATAGGTTTTTTCCCGGCAGATGCCAAGCAGTGCGGCGGCGGCATCGAGCACCCGGCCGGTACTGCTCGTCTGCGTGACATTGAAGCCCGAGGCCACCTGTTTCCGGATCACACCGGTTTCGATATCCGACCATCCCCGCTCCGCAAGGATGTCAAGGACCCGTTCATCCGGCAGGATGCCGTAGAGCATCCGCTCGGGGAACCGGGTGGCGAGATCCCCGCCGGGCATCGGCACCGGTTCGAGATGGGCCACGCGCCGGAAGTCCGGCACCTGCCCGGAGAAGATCTCCCCGCCCCAGATCGTCGCGTCATCGCCGTACCCGACCCCGTCGATCGCGATCCCGATACAGGGCTCCGTTGTCGTGGCGGCGATATGGGCCCGGTGGTGCTGGACCGGGATCAGTTCCAGCTCGTGTTCCGCTGCCAGCTCCCGGGCAAAGCGCGTCGAGAGGAACTGCGGGTGGAGATCATGGGCGATCACGCCGAACTCTGCGCCGAGCACCCGCTGGAGGTTCCGCACGGTCTCCTGAAGATATTCGAGTGTGGCCGGGTTCCGCACATTGCCCACGTGCGGCGAGGTGACGGCAAACCCGTTCCGGTAGATCGTCGCGTTCGCATTCAGTTCCGGGCCAACCGCAAGAATGCAGCGCCTGCCGAGATCGATGGCCGTCCGCTTCGGGGCAATCCCCCGCGAGATCCGGATGATGTACCCGTCCCTTATTACCGAGTCATCGCACCGGTTCACGATCGTCCGGTTGTGCGTTAAGAAAAAGTCCACATCCCGGTTCAGCTTTGCCATGGCCTGGTCGATGGCCGTGATCATCGGGTAGCCGGGCATGTTGGCGCTCGTCATGATGAGGAGCGGGTTTTTCAGGTACGAGAAGAGGAGATGGTGGAGCCCGGTGTAGGGGAGCATGCAGCCGATCGTATGGATGTTGCTGATCGTTGCGTGGGCCGTGGGATCGCGTTTCGTGAGCACCACGATCGGGTGGACCGGGCTCGTCAGCAGTTCGCGATCCTGTGCCGATACTTCCGCGATGCGATCGATATAGTCCGGGCGCACCATGCACGCAAAAGGCTGCTCGATCCGGCCGAGCCGGTGTTTCAGCTCACCCGCCGAGTTCTCGATGCACGCGAGATGGAACCCGCCGGCTCCCCGCACCGCAAGGATCTTTCCGGCATCGAGCAGCTGTGCTGCTTCCTTCACCGGATCGCAGCAGTCCACCTTACGGCCCTCCGTATCGAAGAGCTCGATCTCCGGCCCGCAGTCGGCGCAGGCGATCGTCTGCGCATGGTGGCGCCGGGAGTGCGGATCGTTGTACTCCCTTGCGCAGGCCGGGCACACCGGGAACTCATCCATCGAGGTGCGTTCGCGGTCGTACGGGATCTCGTTGATGATGCTGTACCGGGGCCCGCAGTTCACGCAGGATGTACCCCAGTAGAGCTCGTACCGCCCGCCCCGCTGGAAAATATCGGCGATGCACTCGTCGCAGCACGCAATGTCGGGCGGGATCATGCCGCTGAAGGACCCGGTGGCGCTCGGCAGAATAAAAAAACCGTCAGGAATTTCTGCGGATGTGTCGGCAACCTTCACTGAATCGATGCGCGAAAGCGGGGGGCCGCGGGCAACTGCTGCCACAAACTCCTCAAACCGCGCTCCCCGCGCAAAAATCTCCACTTCGCTGCCGAGATTTTTTACCGTGCCAGCGATCCCCAGCGTCGTTGCCTGAGCGTACACAAACGGGCGAAACCCCACACCCTGGACAATTCCGCATACTGTGATCCTGCCCGTTTTTCGCATGTATGTCCGGAAAAACTTATTGAATCGCATGACGATATAATAATAGGGATTTTACCGTGCCGGGCCATATTCGAATAGTTAACGATCCAGTGGAACTCGTTCCGCTCCTGATGACGTTCAATGATCCATCTTTTAAAAAGGTCTATGAACTGCTCAATAAATCATGGCTGACTGAAGATGAAATAAAGGCGCAGGTGGGCCCGGAGCACGTGGAGGTGTGTCTCCAGCTCTTAAAGAAAGGCAATATGATCGAAGAGCAGTGGCGCATGCCCAAGCCCGGTGCAAAACCGGAAAAAGAGTTCCGTGCCACGTACAACAAGTTCCGGGCAAACTTCCAGTGCAACCTTTCCGATCTCGCCGATATCATCTACATCTCCCTCTCCAATGACGAGCAACTCCGGGAAGTCGTGGATAATCTTGAAAGCGAGCTGACCAAGGGCAACAGCTCGATCAATGAACTCTCCCGCAAATTCACGGTCAGCCCGGTCTTTGTCAAGGGCATAGCAAAACGGATTCCCCATATGGATGTCAAAGGCCAGGGACTGGTGCTGCTTGACACTGGGCGCTAAGGATCCCCTCTACTCTATTCTGCGCAGCAAACGTGAAGTCTCGCGCCTCCAGATTCTCGTGGAGATCGCCGAGCACCAGCCTGCCGTCCGGCAGCAGGAGATTGCCGAGAAGATGGGCGTAACCCCGCAGGCAATCTCGGAATATATCCGCGAACTGGTTGACGAAGGCATGGTCTCTGCCATCGGCCGGGGCAACTACGAAGTAACCAAGTCCGGTATCGAGTGGGTGCTGGCCAATGCCGAGTCGCTGGAGTCCTATGCCCGGCATATCCGGCGCGATATCATCCAGCAGGTCTCGGTCTGGGCGGCCATTGCCGCAGAGAACCTGACCAAGGGCGACGAAGTCGGCGTATACATGATGGATGGTTTTCTCTATGCCGGCAAATCCCCGCTTGCCGCCACCGGCACTGTTGTGTCGGATGCAAAGAAAGGCCAGGATGTTGGCGTGGCCCGGCTCAACGGGATCATCGAGCACAAGGAGGGCATGATCCATGTCTGCAAGGTGCCCCGGATCCAGCACGGGGGTTCAAGGAAAGTCAAGCGGGCGGAACTGCTGGCTATCACCGGCGAGGCGGGGATGGTTGCCGCAGTCGGGCTCGAAGCGTATATCGCGCTCGAAGCAGCGGGCCGGAAGCCCGACATGTTCTTTGGCGCACGGGAAGGCGTGATCGAGGCGGCCTTCCACGGGATCACCTGTGCGATCGTGATCGTTGATGAGGAGTTCACGGATTTCTTAAAACGGCTGGAGAGCGTGGAACTCGCGTACGTGATCCACGACCTGATTGCGCCATGAAGATCATTGTCCAGCTCCAGCGGAGCGGCAATTACAAGCTCCTCTTTTACGATGGCAAGAGCGTGCGGGGCGCAGCCTACGTCGAGATGATGGATACGCCCCGCGGTCCCCGGCCCACGAAGTACCGGGTGAAGTGGGGCTCGAAGAAAGATTACACGCACACGCCGTCCAAGGAGCTCATCGCGCAACTCCGCGAGTCGGATGTGCGGATGGTGAAGCGGGACCATCTCTTCGAGGAGTTTTTGGAGGCGTTCCAGGTCAAGGCCGGGGCCGTCAATCTCTGCCGGATGTGCCTGCTCGACGAGCGGTACACGCCGATAAATGAAGAGGATGCGATCACGTTTGGCAAGAACGAGAAGATCTGCCTTGACTGCGGGAGAAAGGAGCTGCGCCGCGAGGTTTCCCATATCGGGCGGCTGGGCCGGGACGGGATCGTGCATCTCGAAAAACTCCTCGCCCAGTACCGCAACCTTGACCGGGTGTTAGCCACCCTCTCGCCGGACAAGATCACGATGGAGTCGGCGATCTTCGACAAGCTCGAAGCCCACCCGGTGATGACGACCGCGTCCATCGATGAGCTGCCGCTCCCCCGCATATTTGTGGAAGCGAGCGGGGTCAAGCAGCTCATGCCGGCGCAGCACCTCGCCGTCGAGGCCGGGCTGCTCCGGGGAAAGGACCTGCTGGTGGTGGCGGCAACCGCGAGCGGCAAGACGTTCATCGGCGAGATGGCCGGGATGAAGAACTATATGGAAGGCCGGGGCCGGACGCTCTTTTTAGTCCCGCTCGTGGCGCTCGCGAACCAGAAGTACGAGCGCTTCACCGAACGCTACGCGAAGTTTGCCAAGTCCGGCCTGCTGACGGGCACGAGCCGGCTCAATCTCCCCGAGACCCGCAAAGTAGGGGACCGGAATCCGCAGGCCCCGATCATCATCGGCACGTACGAGGGCGTGGACAACATGATCCGCTGCGGCCAGAAGATGGCGAACATCGGCACCGTGATCATTGACGAGGTCCAGATGCTGGAGGACCGGGACCGGGGCCACCGCCTCGACGGGATGATCGCGAGGCTCAAATATCTCGCGCCGCAGGCGCAGTTCCTGTACCTGTCAGCAACGATCGGCTCACCCAAGATCCTGGCAAAGAAACTGAACTGCACGCTCGTGGTGTACGCGGATCGCCCGGTGGGGCTGGAACGGTACCTCCTCTTTACCGAGCGCAAAATGAAGATCCCGATGATCAAGCAGATGACGACCGAGGAGTACAAGCGCACGTCGTCTAAGGGTTTCCGGGGCCAGACGATCATCTTCACCAACGCCCGGGCCCGGTGCCACACGATCGCCGATGCGCTCGGCATCCGGGCGGCCGCGTACCATGCGGGCTTAAGTTCCGTGGAACGCCGGGACGTGGAGACGAAGTTCTTAACCGGCAAACTCATGGCGGTTGTCACGACCGCAGCGCTCGGGGCCGGGGTGGATTTCCCCGCCTCGCAGGTGATCTTCGATGCGCTGGCGATGGGCCGCGACTGGCTCTCGGTGCAGGAGTTCAACCAGATGGGAGGCCGGGCGGGACGGCCCGACTTCCACGACCTCGGGCGTGTCGTGATCCTCGCAGAGCCCGGCGGCAGTTACTCGCGGGAGAACCCGGGCACGGAAGAGGAGATCGCCATCAAGCTGCTGAAAGGAGAGATGGAGGAGGTTGCGCCGGTGCATGAGTTCGAGGCGAGCTCGGAGGAGTACGTGGCGAACGCGATCGCGTGCAATGGCGAAGAAGCGGACCTCAACCGGATCAACGGCATGATGGTGGGGAGCATGGAGCCCGTGCTGCCGGACCTCATCACGCACAAGCTGGTGGAGAAGCACGGCACGAGGCTCGTGATGACGCCGCTTGCACGCGTGATGGCGGAGCATTTCATCGGCATGGAGCGGCTGCTGGAGATCATCCGGCTGACGAAGTGCGAGACCGAGCCGCTCGATATCATCGGGGAGCTGGAGAGCGAGGATATCCACAAGGACAAGCGGACGGAGAAGAAGAAGGGGCCAACGCGACCGGGTGAGCGGCTGCGGGAGCCGGAGAAGCGGGGCCGGGAGTCAGTGAGGGGACAGTATCAGTCTAACGTGTCTGCGGAGAAGCCGAAGCATGTGCAGTCGGCGGGGACGAAGATGCACGTGGGGCATGAATTGCCGGGGAAGCAGCAGAAGGTCCGGAGGAAGAGGTGAGGGGGATCGAGTACGATCATCTTACCTATACTTCGATTTCTTCATTTTTCAAAACAATAAATGGAATATTTTGTGTTTCCCATTGTCGGATTGATTCATACAACCCAGTTTGTTTAAACAAATGTTCGTTATATGCTATCCGTAACACCTCCTCTAATGATCTGATGTCTTTCCAATTTTTACTCTGATCAGTACCAAATTTTTTGATAAAACCTTGATATAAAATGGCAACAAGATCGTGACCTCTACACATTTGCCAAGGTTCCCCTTTTCCTCGTTTAACAAAATTTTGAGGATCGTCAATTTTTTCATCGAAGATATCAGATAATCTTTGTAATAGTGCATCATTAATGGGTTTTTGAAGATTTATTTTTTGTAATTCATTATGTAGATTTTTTTTGTTTAATTCAAATGTTTCAGTTGAAATTATTTGACTATAAGGTAATGTTTTAAAATCCCAATATTTTTTATGAAATTCGTTATACTGTCGTAAATATCCAAGATATAATGAGCTGTCAAGAAGTATCTGACGAAGGTCTTTTTTATTTTGAGCCTCAAATTCTTCAACTTTTTTTTCATCGGCATATTCAGAAAGAACTGCTTCCAAGGCATTTGAACGAATAATAATCGATTCGATATCATGCAATTCTGTTAAAAAAAGGTTGTTATGTAGATTTTTTTTATCTAAAATATGATCAAAATCTGCATCAGCGATACCAATAATGCCGTTATAATTTCCTGTAAGCAATGAAAAAACTTCAACTATTTTCTCTTTACCACATGCAATAATTGGCGATGATTTTTTTTTATCAAAAAATTTTTTATATAGTCGTGAATCTGGACTCCCCTCTACAAGAATAAACGATCCCTTATACAACTGATCTTCCCTTTGAAGTTGAATTTCAGTTCGGATTTCGTGTGGAGTGGGTTTGAGAGGATTACGATTATCGCAGATATCCACTAAAACCCTCCCCCAACTTTCACCATCAAATCATCTCGATCGGAGATGATAGCCGGGGCATGTGTTGATATTATAATGTCCATTGGATTCACTTTTACAATCTCTGATAGTATTACCACAAATTTTCGTTGCCATCCTATATGTAACGAAATTTCAGGTTCATCAATTAAAACAAGTGCATTTTCAGGAACCTCAAATAAGAATTTAAAAAATAAGATGACAATATGCTGTTCACCGGATGAAAGTTTCTCAGGGGAAATTTCAATATTTGTTTGAGTATCAATGAACCAAAATCCCTTTTCAGGAGAGAAAAAAATTTTTTTCTCTACAAAAAGATCTGATATGATTTGTTGAAAATTTTTCATTTTGCTATCCAATGATTTGTATAGGTCAAGTTTTTCTCGAGTATGTTTAATGTACAAATCTAATGCAATTCTTGCATCCGGTTTTGAATCAATATCATTTATGGAATAATGGCTAGTGATATCTTTCTCTAGTTTATAAAGTCCAAATTCGGCCAAATGTTCTTGTAAGCTACGCAAATCTTCAAAATCCTCTTTTATTGTGTTTGATACTGCTCCATTGCTTAGAATTCCCTTCATTAAAATATTCATGAACGTTTGGTCGCGCTCCTTTGACGCCATATTGTAATCCTTTTCAGCGGCAGCCATTTGGCTTTTTAATTCTTCAGCACAAATATTCACACCTCTGATAACGATATCATTATTAGATCTCAGTCGATTTCTACTGAAAACTTGTAGCCTTTGAGACTCAATTAGCAGAGGACGAATATCTTTCGATAATCTAAAGAGAAAATTTTCGATAGTATATTGAAATTCAGCTAAATTTCTATTATTAAGTGTCGTTTGTCGATGTCGATCTCTAAATATTTGTCTTCGCAATTTATCTTCGATTTCTTCGATTCTCATTCGAACAACTTTTATCTCATGTTGAGATGCAATTCTCATTTCGGGAGTAAGATTTTTAGTATCTTGTAAATTACTCTCTAGTTTCAATTGAAAATCGCGATAACGCATTAATTCATTCTCGAAAATATTGCGATTTTTTTGAGAATCATCATCTTTTTCAAGAAATTTTCTGATAACGAAATTTGAATAATATTGTTTACTCTTTTCGTCAAGTTCTTGGAGGTACTCCATATCCTTTAATTTGATTAGAATTTCGTTCTGTAATTTTACTTGTTCTTCAGATGATAATTGTTCGATATAATTTTCAAAGTTCTCTTGATTATTTTCAAAATTCGAAATAATTTTTTCCGAACCATTTCTCGTAATAAAAAAAAATTTATTATCGATATCCCCTATTTTTTCTAATGATTCAATAATAATTACAAAACGCTCATCACTCAAAATTTTCTTATAATGCATCAATTCATTAAAATTATCACAATTATCTAAACCAATTGCATAAAGAAAATTTTTGTAGATATGAATTGTTTGAGAATTATCAAAACTTAAAGATGCTTTTGCAAAGGGAATTTTCGATAAATCTTTGAAATTTAATTTGAAAAAATTATTCAAAAATTCAAGAATCGTTGTCTTGCCACTACCGTTAGGGCCATGAATAATTGTGATTCTGTCTTCGATATGTAAAGGCAAAACAATATCATATTTATAAAAAAGTTTTTCAATTTTAACTTGAACCAATCTCATAATGGTCTAATTATTCCCGTCATTCATGATATATATGATGATTTCTTTATTCAAATAAACCTGACATATATCCAATTGAAATGATGAAGACGAAAAAGGTTTTCAAATCATTCCGAAAATTGTAACACAACATTTTTAGAGAAATAATGCCCGTCCCGGTGCCCGTTCCTGTTCCGGGCAATTGCCAAACGCCCCACGCTCATCAGTCCACGGCTGCCCAGTCACGAGTACGAGGCCAGCCCCCGGGTTTCGGAGGGGACGGGTGGGGCCCGGGCCTTCCGGTACCGGAGTGGCCTGAGCCCTTTCCGGTACCGCTCACTCTCCCAAAATCTCCGGTACCTGCCCGGTCCGGTGCCCGTTCATGTACCCGCAATTGTCAAACGGCTTACGATGACCGGCTCAAGGCTGGGCTATTACGCGAGAGCCGGCCAGCCCCCGGGTTCCAACAGACCGGAGTCGGGACATTCCTCTCCTCTCACCGAAGGTACTGATGTTATCCCCTTCCCCAATATTCCGGGGCTTTCCCGCAATCGAAAATTACACGTTTTCGTCTTCTAATGCCATTATTACCTTTTTAATTTCGTCAGGAATTGATTTTCCTGTCTCAATCATTTTTTTTGCTGCATATCGAGCGATGAGCGGCTTATTCTTCTTATCGTTGCCGTCACCGAATATTCGTTTACCTTCAATAATGAAATCCCGGTCTAATGAATGTTCGATTTCACCTCGTAACATAAATGATTTCCTTTCAGGATATTGTTTTTTCACTTGAGCCAGGATTGGTAAAATCTCTCCTTTCTTATCCTTATCGGCCATAAGAATCCAAGGAATTTGATAACCCTCAAGAATCTTAGGATAACGTAAAAAATTTGTTTTCCCATTCACAGAAACGATGCTAATCCCATGTTCATCAAGATCAAATCCTTCCGCAGATGAAAAAATTTGCATTACCCATTGATCTGATAATCCCTCAACAAGCAACACCAATCGGGAGAAGAAAAATTCCTTGTTGTCAACGGTAAGGATTTGATCATAAATGTTGAAATCCGAATCTGTGAAATATCCTTCTGAAGGGTAAATTGCTTTTGTATTCCCATCTCTTTGGATGAATCGGATAAGTCTTGAATCTTTTGAGATTGGCAAAAAATATTGTGAGTGAGTGATTAGGATAATTTGAACCTCTTTAGAAGTTTGGAGAAGTTTTCCTAACCGACGTTGAACATGTGGGTGAAGTTGTATTTCCGGCGTATCGATGCAGAGAACTTTATCCGGATGTGTAATCATATGGGTCAATAAAAATAATGTCTGAAGAACACCAGAACCGATGTAATTTGTTGTTGAGAAAATGGGTCCTTTTTGAATCTCAATTTTTTTATTTTCATCAATTCCTAAAAACTCAATTTTGAGATGAGGAAATAGATTTTGGAATTGTCGTTGAATTTCTGCATATTTTTTCCGGAATTCGTCAGGACCATTCTTCAAGCCATCTAAAATATTTGCAAGATCCCTTCCTGTTGGACTAATGAGTGATTTATTTGCCTTAATTTGTGGTTTTTCCCGGAACTCTTCTAAGATAATAGTTTTTGAAGCGATTATCGAGATAACTGATTTAAGAAGATCAGTTGTTTGAAAATTAATTCCGTAGTGAGAACCGGGGTTATTCTTCTTTGGTACCTCGATTAGAGATTCACAAATTGTTTTCAGAGATCTTGATTTATCTCTTTTTAACTCTTCAATTATTTGATGCCACCCAATCACGGCATATCCCTTGTCTCTCTCAAAAGGTTCAATATGTCCTATCCCATTTTCAATTTCTAAAAACCCAATTTTAATTCCTAAATAAACTTGACCTAAAATTCTCGTATATGTGTACTCCAACTCATTTGATAGGTTGGATGTAAATTCTTCCTCATTGTACGGCAATTGATATGTATTTATGATACTCCGAATCTGCTCATTATCAAGAATGCATTCAATAGAAATTTTCATTTCTTTCGTCCCATCTCGGACGAAAAAATCTTCGTTATCCCATCCACTATCTAAAATAAGAATTTTTTTCAAAGCTTCAAAAATTGTTGTTTTACCTACATTATTTTCGCCGATCAAAGTGTTCGTATTTGGGGAAAGAGACAGAGTAAAGGGTTCATTACCATAAGAGCGAAAATTTTTGATTGATATTTTTTTAATAATCATAATTGTCTTGAAAGATCATTCTTTCAGAACCTTATTTATGTTATTCATTTTAATCATCGGCTATCCCCATCCGCTATATCTCGGTGCCCATTCCTGTTCCCGACAATCATCAAACGGTATGCGATGACCGGCTCAAGGCTGGGCCGTTACGCGAGAGCCGGCCAGCCCCCGGGTTTCGGAGGGGTGGGGCCCGGGCCGGGACCTGGAATACCCGGACCCCAAAACAGGCCTTCATTTCATTTTCCACCAACTCCTCTTAATCCGAAAAACGATCGCCCATCCAATTGATGCTATTAGCGGTTTTTTTAGAGCCCGTTAACCCCGCAATCCAGCCAAACGGGGCTCGATATGCGATTTCTTAAAAACAATAGTGTCGTTTTTTCATGAATTACTGTCATTTTGGAGGCCCGGACTCGTGCTCATGAAGCGGGTCTCCGACGGAGAAGTGAGATGAGCGGAGTACAGGTCTCCCTGGGTCTCTTACCGGAATATCCGCTCCCCAAAACGGGGTTCTTTTTCCCGTCCTGCCTCATAATCTCCTGCCCTAGAGGGCTATCGGCTCTCCTCAATCCAAACTGCACAGTACTGGCCGGTTTATCTCCTCTCAAAATGCCCCGTTTCCCCATCAGGAATTAAAATAAGATTTCCTGAAAAGAACTGGCCGGGAAATCACCGGAACTGGCCGGTCGGGTGCCGGAAATGATGCAATCCGGGGCTAATATGGACCCAGATGGGGAGATATGGGAGCAGCCCTTGTCTATCTCTTAAGCTGAGCCCCCTCTGATTTCGGCGGGGATGGGTGGGGCCCGGGCCTTCCGGTTCCGGAGTGGCTGGAGCCCTTTCCGGTACCGCTCACTTTCCTAAAAGGTCCGGTACATGCCCGGTCCGGTGCCCGCTCCTGTTCCGGGCAATTGTCAAACGGCATGCGATGACCGGCTCAAGGCTGAACCGCCATCGCATTCAGACCGGCCAGTAATCGATTCCGGAATTTATTAACTATATTCGGTCCAGGAAATTCTGATCAGACTCTGTTTGAAAATAAAAAAAGACATATCAGATAAGGTATCTTTTTCGTGTTAAAATTGCAAAAATATTTATGGATTTTGATATTTGGCAAAGTAGTGGATATATAATTGGTATTTTAGGATTGATTGGAACTTTATATTTTGGCTACGTCAGTATCAAGAAGAAAAAACCCGTTTTTACAAGAACAAATAATAATATAATTACTAATAATATTCCGTTTTTTCCCGGATTAAATATTCTATACAATGGTGAAACGATACAAAATTTATCATCAACAATAATCCGATTCTGGAATAATGGAAATGACAGAATTGATAAAACCGATATTTCAACAATAGATCCACTTCGTATTCAAGCAAAGGAAAATGTCAAAATCTTCATTGTGGCTGTAAATAAATATTCAAATTTTGCAAACGCATTAGTAGTAAGTCCCGTTTTTGATAATAAATATTCAAACATTTCATTTGATTATCTTTCAAAAGAAGATGGAGCAGAAATAATTGTAATACATTCCGGTAAAATAGCTGAGGATATTGAAATTAAAGGTACTATTAAAGATGCGAATTCTCCAGTTGATTTAGATCTACTCTACTCTAAACCGCTTTACAAATTATTACTTGTTACAATACCTGATATTGTTGCTTTCCCTTTGATAATCATTTTTGCCACTGTTATTATCCGTCCAAATGATTTAGTCTCATTCTTCGTTTACATAATTTGTATATTGATCATAGCATTTTTCAGTGCAGGTGGTTGGTATAAGATTAGAGACCTGAGGAAATCACCAAAATTTTTAAAACAAAAATAACAGTGCTCATGGACTACACTAAAATTCTTTTTTTAAGTTAACTTTGCCTCTCACGGATGGCCCCTTCAAAAAAAACCGGCCAGCCACCCGGGTTCCAGCGGGGATGGGTGGGGCCCACTCTCTCTGTGTCACTTGTGTCACTTTAACCCCCTTTTCCGGAAAGTCTTACGAGAAAATCGTACAGAAAAAAGATCCCGGAAAATGCCATCAATGTGACACAAGTGACACGCTCCGGTACCTGCCCGTCCCGGTGCCCGTTCATGTTCCGGGCAATTGCCAAACGGCATGCGATGACCGGTTCAGGGCTGGGCCGTTACGCGGAGACCGGCCAGTCCCCGGGTTTCGGAGGGGACAGGGGGGGCCGGGCCGGAAATAGACGATAACAGAAAGGTCTGAATACAGCAGCTATGGTCGTGTCAGCCCGAGGTCATTGATCTGAGTAGGGGGAAGGTGGTCTCCATGATTTGTCCAGAGCGTGAGGTTCCCGCTGGTATACCGGTTTGTCACCGGGGTATACTGCTGGTTCCAGATATTCAGGGTATAATTGGTATCCGCCGGCAGGGACACGAGGATATCCGCCACGACATTTTGTGTTGCATCGTGAGGTGATGTAACAAATGCATTGATATACAGTCGTTCTTTGGTTTCCCGGTGTTTTACGGCAGGGTCCGCACAGTAATTCACCGCGATTCTGATCACATCCGAATCCGAGTCCAGCACCGTGATTGGAGCGGGACCGAGAGTGTCGACCCGCAGGTTGATTGTGGTGTTTGGCGATGGGGAGATGGTCTCGTTGGTCCAGTGCCGTGGGCAGGTTCCGGTGAGGTAATCCAGGCAACCGGTCAGGATTACGCATGCAATGAGAAGGAGGCATATCGTCAGGAACCATCGCTTCTGCATAGCACCAGAGTTCAATTATTGCATTATTATCTTTATCGGTTTAACCTGTAGCGTCCAACGGAACTACCTGCGTTATGGATTCAAAGATTCACGTCCCGGCTGATATTATCGTCATGGCCAAACATGTGCTGGCCCGGGTGGCGGACCTGGGGACCGCCCAGCATTATGGGGTCGGGATGATTACAGGGATGGGTGTGGGAAAGAGATCCTGACACCTTGCTTCCGTTATTTTATGGGACATGGGCAATTTTAAGAAAATTTATATAGTCAACATTCATACATTGACCAATGCTTCTGCCAACGAACGACAAACAGTTCGGATTCTGGAAGATGCGGCGCAACGGTTCTCCCAATATTGTTATTGCGAACGTGCTGGGGATCTCCCGGCAAGCCGTGTCCAAGGCCCTTCTTGTCATGGACGGGAAGATAGAATCGGCACTCCTGGAGATGGCACATGCAAATCAGATCGCAATAGAAAAGATCAATGCAGAACGGGGAATCCTGCTCGGCCGGTCGATACCATTCCAGACCGCTGCAATTATCTTCGTCTCCGAAAAGCACGGGGTCCAGGTATGGTACGATCATGAGGGCAATTGCGGCACCTGCCAGCGGTATACTGAATGTATTGAGCTGCTCTGGGATTATGCAACTGAGCTCGGCATACGGATCGAGAAAACAGCCGACCCGACAAAGATGGCCGAGGAACTTTTTACGAAAGTGAAGGCGATGGTATGAACTTTGGATCGCCATTGAAACAGGATCTGTGCTGGTGCCCGGATGTGAAACCGGTCCTGAAAGCGGACAGGCTGTCGTTCCAGGGCCCCTTCCTTCATGTAACTGACTGTTTCGAAAAGACCGGCGACAACCGGAAAAATCGCTGGTGCCTGATGTTCATAACCAGCTCCATGATGATCATCATGCCCGTCCCGCATGCATTCCTCCAGGCAAATCCGGTTGCTGGAGTATTTTTTACGGAATCCAATCAGGCAAAGCCGGCAACGAAACAATCGGGCGCCCGCGATAACGATTCCGTGTTACGGGAACAACAGGAAAATCTCATCCGACAGTATCTTGAGAAGGATCCTGATGAAGTATTTATCGCGGAACCTGATACGAACGCAATTCCTCTGGATACGATCAAAGAGATCACCATTACGTGGGTAAACACCTATGGCCGCTATTCCCGGCCTCAGTTTCTTTTCGGTTTGTATCCTGTCGAACCCGCAAATGCCCGGTATCATGTAACCTTCCAGTTAGTGGTCACAACAGGAAACAAGAGTGTTGTTGTCATTACCCCGTTCTCGCCTGAACTCAGACAGACCCTCCGGGATTTGTTAGGTAAAAGAGTCCATGAAATCCCCGATGAATATGCCCCCCTTCTCTAATCCGAAGAAATAAATTATGCAGATCGCAGAAAGAATTATGTCATATCTCGGTTGGTGCCCGAACGCGGGTACCCTGAGAACAGCACCGTCAGTAGTACCGACAGAACTCCCACACTCCATTCACGACATCCCGCAACCGGGAGCGTCCTCTGGATCCGGGAGGAGAAACCGGGGATTACTGCTGTTCATGGGAAGTTTCCGGATCCTCCGGGAAAATATGAGCCTTGTATGGTACTCGCTGTTTGCTGCGATCCTGGCGCTTTTTTTCTTTGCGCAGTTCACCCTTCAGGATCTCCCCCTCCCCAGCGGTATCCCCGTTGGTGCAGGGATCCTTCCGGCCCAGGGAACATTCCTGTGGCTTCTTTGTGTCATCTCGCTTGGCCTGATCGTTGAATGCTGGGGAGTCATGATCACTATCGGCATTATGTACTCTGTCAGAGAGACGTCCCGTGGAAGGAAGATCGATCTCCGGGAAAGCCTCTCGTTTGCCGCACAGCGGACGGTTCGTGCGTACGGGTACATCCTCATTCTTACAGTCGCGACTATCATTCCCCCGACGTTCCGGGCGTTTTTCCCCGGGTCCATCCCAGCCGGGATCCTGAGCGGGATGGCAGGTGTTTTTGAGCTGGTCTTTGCAATTTCAACCCTCTTTGTTATCCCTATCCTTGCGTTCGAAACTGAGAGTTTTTCCGCGAGTGTGGATAGATCCGTATCCTGGCTGAAACGGTTATGGGTTGAAATTATCACCGGGGCACTTCTCTATCTTCTGGTATCCATCCTGATCTTTTTCGCACTCGTGCTCGTCTGGGTTGTACCTTCAGCGGCGGGCGGTTCGCCATTCACTCCACCCGAACGCGTCGATGCGTATTTCATCTTCGGTGCGATAATGGTCATCGAAATGGCAGTTCTCACACTGCTGGGGAGTATCTTCCTTTTCGGACTCTATGCGTACGCACAAGAGGGCACAATCCCTCCGTCGTTTGACAAATCTCCGAAAACCGGTACAAATGCCCACGCGCCCGGCCGGTTCGGCCGGGGATTCGATCTTGCGAAGGAGAGCGTGGGCCTTATCCGGAAGAACACTGCCATCCTTATTTTTTCCCTTCTGACCGGTCTGACGATCGAGATGGAGATTGGAACGCAGTATCTTATCGATCTCATGACCGGGAGTGGTGCGATGGTTAATTCAGCTTCTGTCATTGTTGCGAAGGGATCCTTATCGTGGCTATCTCTCATCTTCACAACGAGTTTTGCCGGCCACCTGCTCGGAACATTTGTGGTCGCCAGCCTGTTCACCGTTGTATCGGTTACTCTCGCGGGCCGGATCCCGACTGTCCATGAGGGTCTGGCAAATGCCTGGCTGCACCTGCGGACCATTGCCGCATGGGCACTCCTCATCACCACTGTTCAGACCGCTATTGAATCTGCACGTGTCTGGTACCCCGGGGGAATCCTGGAGATCGGGGGATCGATCCTTCTCGTTTCCGTGTACATGCTGACCCTGTTTGTAGTTCCAGTCTTTCTGTTCGAGGAGAAGAGTCTCCGTGAGGCAATAGTCGGTTCTGCGGGGATCGTCCGGACGTACTGGCGGGAGATCTCCGGCGGACTCACAACCATTATCCTGGCGTTCTTCATCATGGGATTTATTGGCCTCATCCCGGCGATAATTACAAACCCGGTGGCTCCCGGTCGTAGTCTTTCCGGGGATATCGCACTCAACCTCATCTTTACAGCGGCCATGATTTTAGCAGAAATCCTCATCGTATGCCTCTACCTGTACACAAAAACCGGCCAGCTGCCTGAAGGGCTGAAAAAAGACAGAATATTGCAGAGCCTTCAGCATGACCCGCATGTCTGAAGTTGTGAAGGAGTGGCTCGGCTGGTGCCTGCAGGTCCCTGCATTACCGCGACAACAGCCGGTGCTGAATGCTGATCCTGCTGACGGCGCACCTGCACAGGGGGCCGGGTGGGGCCCGGGCCTTCCGGTTCCGGAGTGGCCGGAGCCCATTCCGGTACCGCTCAATAGTCAAACGGCGTGTGATGACCGGTTCAAGGCTGGGCCGTTACAAAGAGACTCGGCCAGCCCCCGGGTTACGGAGGGGACGGGTGGGGCCCGGGCTGGATGACAGACCACTGCATCCGGAGAGAGAGAAGCAGATATACCAGAGCAGTAATATATGAAATACCAAAGGAGCGAACATGCCGGTTACTGTCGAAGGAAAAATGGTTGACGGGCGCACGATCATCCTCGATCACCCGCTGGCAAACGGTCAGAACGAAGTCCTTGTACGGTTGAAAAAGAAAACCGGCCGGACCAAGATCCCCGTCCCGGAACAATTCGCCATGATGATCGCAGAAACCGATATCGAAGAGCTCTATTGATGAAGATCTCCGGCCTTCAGGATTGTTCCGTATTTCTTGACACCAATATTCTCATCTACGCTTTTACTACTACCCGGTTCACTCCTGCCTGTGAAGAGCTGCTCGAAAAGGTGCGGAATGGTGTGGTGAAGGGCCATGTCAACAGCACCGTCATCGATGAGTTCTTCCACAAAGTCCTGCTCATGCAGGTGTACACCGAAAAAGGCATGCAGCCGAAAGAAGCGGTTACATTCCTGAAACAGAATCCGGAACGGATTGCGGATTTTTCTCTCCCGTTCGATGTAACCCGGGAAGTGCTCCACGATTATGGGATTATCATTCTTGATACTGCTCCACTTCTGGATGAAACTCTTGCATTCTCACAAAAGTACGGTCTCCTCTTCTCCGATGCTCTCCATGCAGCGAGCTGCACGCATTATGCCCTTGATCATCTCGTAACCAATGATCGTGATTTTTCCCGGGTCGATTGTATCTCGGTGATCGCACCGTAACCTATGGCAATCGTTCCGGTTCCGGAGTAACTGAACCCTTTCCGGTACCGCCCATTCCCCCAAACTCTCCGGTACCTGCCCGGTCCGGTGCCCGTTCCTGTTCCGGTCGATTGCCAAACGGCATGCGATCACCGGCTCCCGGCTGGGCCGTTACGCGAAACCGGCCAGCCCCCGGGTTCCGGAGGGGTGGGGCCCGGGCCGGAATTGCCGGAATATTTTTCCAGGCACTCCGGGCAGATATACCCTTATTTCCGGAAAGTCTTACGAGAAAACTGTACATAAAAATGATCCCGGAAATCGTGACAATTTCATCTTTCTGCCCGGATTTCAAAAATTGATCTACACGCCCTATCTCATTCCTGATATATGAGTGAATTAAATTTGTATTTTCTTTGCTGATGAACACGATCTGAATTATGAGAAAAAATGCCTCCCCTCGTTGTATTCATAAGGATGCCAAGTAAATCCCGATAGGAAAATATTTAGAAGGGGCTGCAGAAGAACGTACGAAGATCGTATATAATCAAACCCGGGTATTACTCATCTTTGCAATCAATGACCTATTCATCATTCATCTAAAGAAGATTTATACCCGGCTCGCGTGGGTTACACGCAATTTGTATTATATTTTTTCTGAATATTAATTTTCCGTCATAGGTATGGATATGAATTTTTATTGTTGTCTCATGTCATCCAATCTGGTTGTTTACCCCCTACCGAATTATAGAAACCTGTATAGAATATTAGTTATATCTATTTTAATGAATCATTAATTGGTGAGATAATGAACAATGAAAAATGGACTTTTTGGCATACCATTGCAATGGTTATCTTGGTTATTAGTCTGGTGGTAGTTGGATTATTTGTAACCCCGGTTAATCGTTTTGCGTCTTGGATTGTTGTCTTATTGCTTATCAGTCTCTCGATTATTGCAATCGGTCATGGTGTTACCGGGCGATTATTTGGATTCATCATTGATGGACGAAATAAAATGAGTTTGTCCCGATTACAATTAACATTGTGGACCATTGTTGTTCTCTCCAGCATTTTTACCATCGCCTTTTCAAATGTTATCAATAATAACCCCAGTCCTCTTTTAATCACTATCCCCCCGGAGTTATGGATACTGATTGGAATCAGCACCACATCATTCGTGGGATCCTCGCTGATTTTAAATGGAAAAAAGGAGACGCGAGGAGATCCCAGTGAAAAGCAAACTACTCTTTCGCGTTTGGGCAACCAAGGGTATTCAACGGGAAAGATTATCTCAAAAGGGGTAATCCTCTCTTACAAAACACCCGCGTATGCCCGGGTTTCTGATTTATTTAAGGGGGATGAAACCGGTAATGGTGCGATATTGGATCTGAGTAAAATCCAGATGTTTTTCTTCACAATCATTATCGTTCTGATTTATGCATTTGCTATCAGTACACTTCTCCTGGCAAAGACCACGATGATCGTGACAATGCCTCCATTCGATGAAGGATTTTTATTCCTCATTGGTATCAGTCATTCTGGATATCTGACCTATAAGGCAGTTCCCCATACATCCTCTCAAAATTCACCAACAAAATAATTTTTTTAATCTCATTAAGGGATCAGGCAATCTTTCACCGGTGCCAATGATCCTACAGTCAACCAGTTAGCTAGCCCCCCAGTTTCAGCGGGGACGGGTGGGGCCTGCCTTCCGGTACCAGAGTAGCTGAGCCCTTTTCGGTACCGCAGACTCTCCCAAAATCTCCGGTACCCACACACCCCGGTACCCGATCCTGTTCCGGGCAATTGTCAAACGGCATGCGATGACCGGCTCAAGGCTGGGCCGTTACGCGGAGACCGGCCAGCCCCCGGGTTTCGGAGGGGTGGGTGGGGCCCGCCCTCTCTCATTGGGGGCACATGGGGCACTTAGACCCTATTTTCCGGAAAGTCTTACGAGAAAATCGTACAGAAAAAAGATCCCGGAAATGACCCTCAATGTGCCCCATGTGCCCCCCGGTACCGCTCACTCTCTCAAAATCTCCGGCACATGCCCGGTCCGGTGCCCGTTCCTGTTCCGGACAATAGTCAAACGGCATGCGATGACCGGTTCAGGGCTGGGCTGTTACGCGAGACCCGGCCAGCCCCCGGGTTTCGGGGGGGACGGGTGGGGCCATGTTTCGGAAAAAAGTAAGAAGCCCTTTATGAGAACTAAAAAAAACGGTCAGGTGCCCGGTTGTTTCACCGGGCTTTGAGAGTGAACGTATCCCCGGTTTCCCACAAACCGGTCAACGGGTTCAACTGTTTCTCAACACCATCAAACGTCCCAGTACTTTCATGGACCGTGAAGACAAGATAGCCGACTCTCTGGTCATCCTTGGCGATTGTCTTTAACGGGTTTTCCAGGGTAAGTGCAGGATCCACATTTGCAGGATCGAATGCTATCGCGTGTGCCCCGGCGTTCCCGCTGACTATTTGCCTGACACCCTGAGATTCGCTCCTGACATACAGGTGGGCATGCCCGCATAAATAGGCAGATACGTTGTTGTCAACCATGCTCTTCCAGAAGATATCACGCTCTGTTCTATGCGTGTCGATGGAGTAATCATTCTCTTTAGTATCGTTAACCACAGCATATGCGGGAGAATGCCCGAAGACAAACGTGAACGGCCGGGTATCCTGCGTGAGCTGCTCGTTGACCCAGCTCTGGTTCACCGTCTCCTTCTTACCATTGTGTGCAATATAATTGTCATTCAGGAGAAATTTTGCACCCTTGTGCGTGACTGAATATGTCAGCTTCTCTTCACCGGGCGGGCCGTTTGACGGCATACCGGCAGCTGCAGTGGCGCGATAGGCCTCGAGGAGGGGCATAACAGTCTGGTTCGGGCCGTCCTCGTGGTTACCCCGGATTACATACAGCGGGATTCCGGTACCGTCAGTGTAATTGTGGATAGGAGCAACGTATTTCATCCAGTTTTCGAACTGACCCGTGTAATTGCCCGCCATCGGGGACGCCTTTGTTAATTCCCACCCGTTGACCAGGTCACCCATGTACAGGGCAAGGTCCGGCTTCTCCGCGGCGATTGCTTTAGCAATCGGGATGAGGGCCGGACTGACACCGGTTGTCGTGTTCCCCGCCGGGTCGGGGGAATCTGCGAATACAACAAATTTCCAGTCCCCGGACCCTGTGGGTGTTGTGGGGACAGCAGCTGCCGGTGTCGTGTGGACCGGCGCAGGTGACTGGGTCGTGCACCCGCAGACACTTACAGCAAGTATCAGGAAGATGAATACAAGTAACTGAAACAATCGCATGGGTTTGTATTCCTATCCGAATATCATAAAGACTGTGTTTATCTCCAAAAATCTCCGGTACGTGCCCGTCCCGGTGCCCGTTCCTGTTCCGGACAATAGTCAAACGGCATGCGATCGCCGGCTCCCGGCTGGGCCGTTACGCGGAGACTGGCCAGCCCCCGGGTTTAGGAGGGGACGGGTGGGGGCCGGGCCGGAAATATTAAGCAGACCCTGCCGGAAAATTTTCAACCGGACCTTGATAGAAAAATTCCGGGCAGACTTTGGTTGAAAAAAATAAATCAAACCTTGACCGGAAAATTTCAATCGACCCCTCAGCCTCCGCTTGAAAGTCGCGTATCGATCAATCAAATCTTTCCTGAAAATTTTCAACCGGACTTTGATTGAAAACTTTTGAGCAGACCTTGTCTGAAAAAAATGAACCAGACCTTGATTGAAATGTGCGTCCATAGGTCCCTCTGCGACGTGCGGACGTGCGGGAAAAATGCATCAGACCCTGCCGGAAAATTTTCAACCGGACCTTGATTGAAAAATTCCAGGCAGACTCTGGTTGAAAAAAATAAATCGAACCTTGCCCGGAAAATTTCAATCGACCCATCAGCCCCTGCTTGAAAGACGCGTGTCGATCAATCAAACCTTGCCTGAAAATTTTCAACCGGACTTTGATTGAACACTTTTGAGCAGACTTTGCCGGGAAAATTTCAAGCGGATCATGAAATAAAAATTTCACACGATCCCATCAGAACAAACCCCCCCTGCCTCTCCTGAAACCCCCCGTTTTTTAGACTTAACAACCTCTCCAATCGGGCACTTAAACGGCCTCCGTTCCCCCAAAACTCCCAAACAACGCCCAAATTGAGCCCCGTTTTGGTCAAGATCACCCCCTGTTCGATCGAAAACTCCTGGAAGAATTGCATGAACAGGGGGTCCGGAATGTATCGTGAAATTAACGTCGGTGTTCGACGTGAGGTGACTTTGTTCCGGGCCTCAAAAAGGGGGTTTTTTGCCTTGAGTGCCTACTTCAGGGCATCTCAAGGGAGATTTGCCATCCAAAAGGATCTATTAGGGATATTTTTCAGGCTAGTATATGCCGTATTTTTGTCTGAATCCCTCAAAATGGGCTTTTTCTGGAAAAGGGGATCTATAATTCTCAATTTTGTGCAATTAAATCAGGTCCTGCCAACAGAATTATCCACGCGATCATGATCCTCTACGACGGAGATATTTTTACCAGGTAACAAGGCTGATCACCTCTCTCGCAGACAATGAATGGCACTATCGCGCCCATAGTTGTTCACGGATCACAAACATTTTGTTCATGAAACGTGAACCTATTGTTCAGGAACTATGAACGAACTGCATGATCTCTCAGCGCTCTTCCGGACAGCAGAACGCGTAACCCTGCTCCATGCTGCTCTCAACGTACCTTCCTGCACCGTGCAGCAGCTCGCATCAAAGACCGGGCTGTCAAAAGGACTCGTGTCCCCGTATCTTGCCCAGCTCGCACGCGACGGACTCCTGGAGAAGAACGACCGCACGTACCAGTTGAAGTTTTCCCCGCTGACCGTTGCGATAAAACGTCTCCTGAATATTGATCGGATCACCGCGGTGGGCAAAAAACCGGCATGGGCTTCCGGCATCGGCCTGTACGGGAGCTGGGCTGAAGGGACAAACACGGAAGAAAGCGATATCGATATCTGGGTTTATACAAAAAATCTGCCAACAGGAATTATGGTTGCAGAGCTGGAGCGGGATATCTCGCGTGCACTTTCCGCTGAAGTCCATGTCCTGGTTCTCACCCGGGAGAAGATTGCCGGCATGAAAGATTCTGATGAACCATTTTACCGGTCGTTTGTGAAACAAGCGATCACGCTCGAAGGTGATTCACCTGACACGACTTGATGAATGTTACGAACGCGGACTCCTGCGAAAGGTTGCTGCCTCACATGATAAGGCGATGCAGTCACTTGCACAGGCCCGGGAGTGGGTAACCGAAGCCGGGTATGACTGTGATGCAGATGCGCTCCGGTCAGCACTTATGGCAGCCTATATGGGATATTTCCATGCGGCCCGGGCGGTTTTATACCGTGACGGGGTCCGGGAAAAAAGTCATTATTGTATCGGGGTGTATCTCGAATCCTACCGGGAACGGGGATTATTGGAAGATGAGTGGGTACTGCAATTCGATCACATGAGGGGACTGCGGCATGATGATCAGTACAGCTTGGATGCCCGCCCGACCGTTCAGGAAGTCCGGCAATCTGTGGCAGAGGCCGGAAAATTTATCGAACGGATGGAACTGCTGGTGAAGGGTCTGCGATAATTCTTCCCGGTTGTTTTTGTTTTTTTCACGAAAAACCCTCGCTCTCCAGACAATAGATCGCTCTCCCAAAATCTCCGGTACCTGCCCGGTCCCGGTGCCCGTTCCTGTTCCGGGCAATAGTCAAACGGCATGCGATCGCCGGCTCCCGGCTGGGTCCGGTACGCGAGAGTGGCTAGCCCCCGGGTTTCGGAGGGGTGGGGCCCGGCTTCTACTATCATGGGGGGCACATGGGGCACTTAGACCCCATTTTCCGGAAAGTCTTACGAGAAAATTGTACAGAAAAAAGATCCCGGAAATGACCCTCAATGTGCCCCATGTGCCCCCGCGATTGTTTCCGGAACTGGCTCAAACCCTTCCGCAATCAGTCTTGTGTCACTTGTGTCACATTAACCCCCTTTTCTGGAAAGTCTTACGAGAAAATCGTACAGAAAAAAGATCCCGGAAAATGCCTTCAAAGTGACACAAGTGACACGCTTTTGATGGACATCCATGCCGGTGCCCGTTCCTGTACCGGGCAATTGCCAAACGGCATGCGATGACCGGTTCAAGGCTGGTCCGGTACGCGAGAGCCGGCCAGCCCCCGGGTTTCAGCGGGGACGGGTGGGGCCCGGCCTTCCGGTTCTGGAGTAGCTGAGCCCTTTCCGGAATCGTTCACTTTCCCAAAAGGTCCGGTAAGTGAATTTAACCGAGTCTAAAAAAGCGCCGGCACTTACATTTCTTCGCAGTTTTCTAAAAAAAAAGTTACCAGATGACCGGCCGATCGGTCACGTTCCAGTATAATGCATCCCCGGGCAGGATCTCCGGGAATGCTTCGTAGAACTCAGGAATATTGAAGACAACACCATTCACCCGGTACTTGGGTGCGCTGTGGGGATCGGTCAGGGTCCAGAGGCGTATTGTATCGTCACGGTCATTCTCTCTCCAGGTGGTCGCCGCACTAATGAAAAACTGCCGATCTGATGTACTGACAGCTGCCGTTCCTGATGACGGGTTCTTGTTCTCCTTCCAGGCATGGTATGCCAGGGTCAGGCCCCCGAAGTCTGCGATATTCTCGCCGAGCGTCAGGTTCCCGTTCAGGTTGAGCCCGGGAAGAACTTCGAATCCGTTGTACTCGGTAACGAGCATGGCCGTCCGGTTGTTGAAATTCTTCGCGTCCTCCTGCGTCCACCAGTCATTTAAGGTCCCGTCCTTGTCGTACTGCCGTCCCTGGTCATCAAAGCCGTGCGTCATCTCGTGGCCGATAAGCCAGCCGATAGTTCCGTAGTTCTGCGAGGGATCTGCGTTCGGGTCAAAGAACGGGGGCTGAAGGATCGCAGCAGGAAATACCATCTCGTTTTTTGTCGGGTCGTAAAATGCGTTCACGACCTGGGGTGCTACAAACCAGTTGTCCGGGTTCACCGGCTGTCCGATCTTATCGAGTCCATCGGGCCCGTGAATAAAGGAATATGCTGATGCAGAACGGACATTATTGACATACGAGTCCGAAAGCTCAAGACCCGAGTAATCCATCCACTGGTCGGGATACCCGATCTTCTCGCCCATGGCGGCAAGTTTCTCCCGGGCCTTTGCCTTTGTTTCGCTTCCCATCCAGGTCAGGTTTTCGATCCGGCCGTCAAAAGTTTTCCTGATAGTGGAGAACATCCCGGTCACCATGCCGCGTGTCCGGGGATCGATATAGGTTGCAACATATTCCCGGCCCACGAGATCACCCAGAGAATTGCTCTCCGTAGAAATGACGCGTTTCCACCGGGGTTTCATCTCTTCGGTTCCGTAGAGCGTCTTTGAATAGAATGCAAAACTCTCGTTCTCGAACGGTGCGCTGAGATACCGGGATGAACCATCGACGAGGTGGTACCGCAGGTACACTTTCCAGTCCTCAAGCGGTGCGGTCTGGAGCTGCGTGTTCAATCCCTCGACGTACCGCGGCTGGTAGACCTCTACGATACTGACCGGTCCCGAACCCGGGATAGTGCTTAAGGAATCCCACCCGATGGCCGGATATTTTTCTTCCAGCTCCTTGAGCGGATAGATGTTGGAGGTCTTTGCAGGAACCCGGTTCTCTTCGGACGTAAAATGACTCCGGGCAAGGGTCTCTTCCATAGCGTAGACGGTCTTTGCATCCGTTGTTGCCTGCTGGTCCGGCTCGCCCATCAGGACAAATACTTTGGCGATATGAGCCCGGTATTTATCCTGGAGTCCCCTGCTCTCTGTGTCGTTTCTCAGGTAATAGTCCCGGTCCGGAAGCCCGAGTCCGCCCTGGTAGAACCAGGGAACTATCTCGGTACTGTTCCGGGGATTTGAATCGGCGAAATAATAATACAATGGCCCGGATCCCTTTGCCAGGAGAGTGACGGTTGCATTCGTCAGGTCCTTACGGGAACTGATGGCGTCGATCATCGCGAGATCGCTTTTGAGGGGATGGGTTCCCGCGCTCTCGATCGCAGCGGTATCCATCCCGGACCGGTAGAACTGCCCGATGAGGGTGAGGTTCCGGTCCCCGTTCTTTGATGAAACATTCTCCGCTTTGAGGGAGAGATCAAGGAGATCACGGTCAACCTTGTCCATCAGTTCGTAAAAGGATCCATAGGCACTCTTGTCTGCCGGGATGGGATGGCTTCTGAGCCATGCATCGTTCACGTGCGTGTAGAAATCGTCACCCGGCCGGATGGACTCGTTCACGACAATTGCCTGCGTGGTTTTCGTGTCGGGAGAGTTCGTGCCGGTTGGGGTTGTGCTGGTGCATCCGGCCATGAGGATGCACGTGATAATAATGAGAATGAGAAACGCTTTTTTCACAATAGGTACTGGTTCGTTTTTTGGGAGAATAAGGGTTAGGGCGAAGGCGGGATGATCGGACCTGCCTTCCGGTTCAGGAGAAGCTGATCCCCTTCCGGTACCGCTCACTCTCCCAAAATCTCCGGTTCCTTCCCGTCCCGGTGCCCGTTCCTGTTCCGGACAATTGTCAAACGGCATGCGATGACCGGCTCAAGGCTGGGCCGTTACGCGGAGACCGGCCAGCCCCCGGGTTTCGGAGGGGTGGGGCCCGGGCCTTCTGGTTCCGGAGTAGCATTCGCAGCTGCCTTGAGTGGATGAGAATGGTCTTGATGACTGCAACAAAAAGCGATTATATCATCAGGTGAATACAACGTACAATCAGGAATTCCTATGAGTGCTGTTGAACAGTATGTTGTCGATGAGAACGGCAATAAGGTCGCAGTCATCCTCCCGCTCGCCGAATACCAGCACCTCAAGGAAGATCTTCATGATCTTGCCATGGTTGCCGAGCGGCGTGACGAAGGTACGATAAGCCTTGCCGAGTTGAAGAAACGCGTAATGTGAGCAGGGTTCATGGAACCGTATTCACTCTCTTTTAAAAAGAGCGCAGAAAAAGATCTCCGGAAAATCCCCAAAGAAATCGTCCTGCATATTTTTGATCATATTGAGAATCTGGTGAACGAACCGGTTCCCCACGATGCTTACAAACTTGCCGGTGCAGAAAATCTTTACCGGATTCGCGTTGGCGATTATCGTGTGATCTATCAGGTACTTCACGTGGATCGCGAAGTTACGGTGATCTATATCCGGCACCGGAGTGTGGCATACCGGGGATTGTAGATCGGCAATATCCTTTCTTCCGCGGTTCGCCCTCCCAAAATCTCCGGTACATTCACGTCCCGGTGCCCGTTCCTGTTCCGGGCAATCGCCAAACGGCCTGCGATGACCGGTTCAAGGCTGGGTCCGTTACGCGGAGACCCGGCCAGCCCCCGGGTTCCGGAGGGGGTGGGGCCCGGGCCTTCCGGTACCGGAGTAGCGGAGCCCTTTCCGGTACTGCTCACTTTTCCAAAAGTTCCGGTAAGTGAAATTCTCCGAGCCCCAAAAACGCCGGCACCGGCCAAACTCTTTAGTGCGTCACTTTGTACCCTTTTTTTTGGGAATTGTGGGGGTCCGGAGGTTCGCTGAACCAGAACAATGGTCAGGCACCGGTTACAAATCCTAAAAAAAAAGGTTGTTGTTGATTTTTTTATCCTGTCACACGTCTCATTTCGGGGATGTTCGTCCCGGAGGGTGTCCGGGCCCCCTCCCCACAAGAGGGCAGGGAAGACCCCAAATTTTTTTAGTCGGGATGCGGGGACTTCATCCTTCGTCGCCTATCACGGCACCGCTGTGATGGCCGGCGGCTGCCAGCCCGTGCCGTCGAGGATGCCGGGAATTGCGGACGGGTTCGGGCCCAGGAGCCGCCACATGACCTCGAATCCCTGCCCGGCGGGAGGAGTCGGGAGCCAGTTGGCGATCTTTGCCGGGTCTGTGGGCTGCGTGGCCTGGAGATAGAAGTCCACCGAACCGTCCGGGTTGACATTCGGAGCCGAGGTGTCGCTGAACTGGTACCGGTTGATCGGGTTTGGGACCATCTGCCCCTGAAGGGTGTAGACGGTCAGCGTCCAGCTCTCGCCCCCGGTCGGAGCAGTGGCCATGTGCAGGACATAGTTTTTCGATCCGTCGAGCGGCATCTTGTCATGGTCCGCCCAGCTGAGGGCATAGATTGCCTGGTCGGGGGTGAAGGCACCAAGACCGATCTGGCTGATGACTGCACGCAGCTTGTAATTGGTCCCGTACTGTCCGAAGCCTCCCAGCAGGTAGCCGTTGTGCTTGTCAAAACTTTCGAGGAAGAGGGAGACGGTGTCGTTTTTGATCTGCCCGGGACCGGCGGCCACGGCGTCTTCCATGCCCCGGATGGTGTCTTTGCTCAGGTGCGTGTTCTGCGAGGGATGCATCCCGGGTCCGATCCCGATCTCCGCGAACCGGGCCAGCGCGGGCTGGTCAGCAGCCGGCGGGGGGAACATCACGAGCTGCTGCCCGAGCATGTCGTAGAACGCGAGCCCGCCCGGCATCGTGGCGACCTGGACGGTGGTATTGGGATTGGTTGCGTTTATGGGCCGGTAGTCCGTGCCGTACTTACTGAGGGGCGTTAAGGTGTAACCGTCCTGGATACGGGTGACATTCGGGATATCGCCGCTCCCTTTGAGCTGGGTGGACCCGATGATCCAGATCCGGCTGTAGTTGACATCGACCCGGTGGGTCCCTGCCGGGATCGGCACCGCATGCTGGCCGGGGCCGGCGATGACGTAATCGCCCGGCACGGTATGGCTCGCGCTGCCGAAGTTTGCGACATTCGTGGTGTAGGGGTCGATCAGGGCGAGGACAAAGAAGTGGTCCGGTACCTCCGGCACGTGGAGGACCTGCGGTTCCCTGCTCAGGTCAAGCCACGCGATCGACGAGAGCGAACTCGCTCCCGGCGCCACGACCACCGTGCTTCCCGGGTTGTTCAGGGTGCGTACGTTATTGAACTGGTTGACCGGACCGAACGCACCGTTCGAGACATCGATGCTGGTCATGGTTGCAAACGTGGTGTTGGTCACGAGCAGGGGCAGGCCGTAGGTGTAGGCTTCGAGCCCGATTGCGTAGCCTTTGTTGTAGTCGGATGGTGAAACGGATGACGTGCAGGCCGCTGCCAGCAATGCAGCCGTTACCAGTACCGCACAAATACCCATGAACACTCGTCTTTGCGTAATCGCTCCGCCGATCATACCCGGACAGTGAAATTTTGCTTATTTTAAAGGTTTTGTTTTGGAGATATCCTCCCGGAATAAGAACGATGATTTTCGACCCCATATCAGGTAGGGGCCGGTATTCTCCCTGACTGCTGTGCGGTCACTGCCGGCAGGGCCGTTGGTCACGGAACCGATGAGTTCACCGGTTGGATCGATAAGGAAGAAATCGACTTTGTTCAGGATTATGACTGACTTTTAAAGGAAATCGGTTGGATTTTTTTTAACTAAAATTTTTTCAAAAGCACTAGTGGTCAATGACATTTAAAATTGTGAGGCATTCCTTCAGAACAGTATTTACAAGTTTAGTTGTCCCTCTCCACTAGTGCCCTACATTCATCCGGTATCCACGAGTTGGACACTATGGACACCATTTCCGGTTATTCTGGAAAGTCTTACGAGAAAATTGTACATAAAAAAGATCCCGGAAATCGTGAAAATGGTGTCCATGGTGCCCGGAACGGTACCGCTCACTCTTCCAAAATCTCCGGTACCTGCCCGGCCCGGTGCCCGTTCCTGTTCCGGACAATTGCCAAACGGCATGCGATGACCGGCTCAAGGCTGGGCCGTTATGCGAGGGAGGCCAGCCCCCGAGTTTCGGAGGGGACGGGTGGGGCCCGGGCCGTCCGGTTCCGGAGTGGCCGGAGCCCTTTCCGGTACCGTTCACTTTTCCAAAAGGTCCGGTAAGTACATTTCTCCGAGCCCCAAAACGCCGGCACCGGCCAGATCCGATGCTGTATGGGGAATAATGCAAATTGTTCCGGGTTTTTCCTCAGGGCACTAAGGGCACATGTACCCCTTTTTCGGGAAAGTCTTACGAGAATATTGTACAGAAAAAAGATTACCGAAAATGCCCTCTATGTGCCCTAAGTGCCCTGAGGTTCCGGGCCACAGGTCTCCCTTTGCCCCTTCCGGTACTGCACACTCTCCCAAACGCTCCAGTACCTGCCCGGTCCGGTGCCCATTCCTGTTCCGGTCAATTGTCAAACGGCATGCAATGACCGGCTCAAGGCTGGACCGTTACGCGGAGACCGGCCAGCCCCCGGGTTTCAGCGGGGACGGGTGGGGCCCACTCTCTCTGTGTCACTTGTGTCACTTTAACCCCCTTTTCCGGAAAGTCTTACGAGAAAATCGTACAGAAAAAAGATCCCGGAAAATGCCATCAATGTGACACAAGTGACACGCTCCGGTACCTGCCCGGTCCGGTGCCCGTTCCTGTACCGTGCAATTGTCAAACGGCATGCGATGACCGGTTCAGGGCTGGGCTGTTACAAAGAGACCGGCCAGCCCCCGGCTTCAGCAGAACCGGGAAAACTATATTCTCTTGTGGGAATAATGATGGTACAATGAATGAAATCCAGTACGTTTATGACGCCGGCGGCCATAAGAAAAGCGTCATAATACCCGTTGAACTCTGGGAGCGGACACTTCAGGTGCAAAAGCCGAGGCTTGCACCATGCAATCCGCAGGATTATTACGGGATATACCGTGACAGGATTAAAAATCCACAGGAAGTAGCGCGGGCTCTCCGAAGTGAGTGGAACCGCGGATGACCACCTATCTGATCGATACCAATATCCTCATCTATTATCTCGCGGGTGCAATTCCTGACAACGAGAAACCGGTCATTGACCAGATTCTTCAGGAATCTTTTAACATTTCAATCATCACCCGTATCGAACTTCTCGGTTGGAAAGATCATACTCCTGAAGGACTTGCCCAGGCACGACATCTTCTTGATTGTGCCCAGTGCCTTCCTCTTACTGATACCCTTGCGGAGAAAACCATTGATCTCCGTACGAGGGTAAATATCACCCTTCCCGATGCAGTTATCGCTGCCTCTGCCTTGTCTCTGGATGCGACTCTCGTTACCCGGAACGAGCGGGATTTTGATCAGGTGCCGGATCTGGTAATCTACAATCCGTTTAGTAAAACATCCTGAGTCTAATCCACCCGTTGTTCCCACAATATTCGCTGTCGCATACGCTAAGGCATGGTCTTCAGCGGGGATTGGTGAGGCCTGCCTTCCGGTTCCAAAACATCTAATCCCTCCGGCACTTCCGGCACATTGTACCTGTTTTCCGGAAACTCTCACGAGAAAAATGTACAAAATAAAGATCCCGGAAAATGCTGGCAATGTGCCGGATGTGCCGGTACTGGCACATCCCGGTGCCCGTTCCTGTTCCGGGCAATTGTCAAACGGCATGCAATGACCGGCTCAAGGCTGGGCCGTTACGCGAGAGTGGCCAGCCCCCGGGTTTTTGAGGGGACGGGTGGGGCCCGGGCCTTTCTCATGGTGGGCACATGGGGCACTTAGACCCCATTTTCTGTAAAGTCTTACGAGAAATCTGTACATAAAAAAGATCCCGGAAATGACACTCAATGTGCCCCATGTGCCCCATGTGCCCCATGTGCCCCATTTGTTCACTCACTCCCCCAAAAATTTCCGGTACTTGCATGTCCCGGTGCCCGTTCATGTACCGAACAATTGTCAAACGGCATGCGATCGCCGGCTCAAGGCTGGGCCGTTACGCGGAGACAGGGCCAGCCCCCGGGTTTCAGCGGGGCCGGAAATTTCCCGGCCGGACTTTTCCCGGAAAATTTTCAACCGGAATTTTCACGAAAATTTTTCCCGGCCCCCGCTCAAAAAAGATTTCACGCGATCTCTTCCGGAACGAAGTCCACCTCCAGGATAGTTTGCATGAACTCAGGGTTGGAAATAACGGGAAATTCACGTCGGTGTCAGACGTGAGAGTCCTTCGTTCCGGGCCTCAAAAAGGGGGTTCTTTTCCTTTTGACCGTGCTACCCCCCCAGCCCCTTCGGGTTTTGCCTCCCAATAGCGTACAATAGCGTTTCAGGGCTCGATGGAAATCGCTCCGTTTGGCTTAAATCATGCGGAAAACGCATATTCTAAAAATCTGTGTAAAAGTGCAGTGTTTTTGGCAAGTCGTTTGCGAAAATGATCATCAGAATGGACAATCGGGGGCCGTAGAGCGCCCGGATTGGGGGTGGGAGATAGGGTATCCGGGAGGGTTTTTGCCGACGGTAAATGGGTGCGATCACTGGATACTGCATAAGCTGAGGATTTTTTGCTAAGCCTTGCTACGTTTTCTAAACCCGTCGAATTCGATGGGTTTAAAATCCGGATTATTGAAACGTTTCCGTATTCCAGGAATCCAAATGTATTTCGATTCCGTACTCGGTTCCTGGTTACATCATCGGGGTTGTCCGGTCATAAAATACTCATCACTTTCACTCTCTTGATAGTTATCTCGGGAAAACCCATTCGCTCAACAATCAGTTTGGTTTTGGTATTTCTCACATACCCGCGTTTTGCCAACTGGAGTGGTAATTCAGGTGCAACAAGCTGAACCGAATGTGTGCCATTCAGTGCTGCCCGGATCCAGCGGCTGCGGGTCCACGAAGGTTTGAAGATCATGCGTTGTTCGGCAGGTGTCACATTCCCGCCATTCATGCAGGCATTGAGCGCAATATGCCAGCTCTGGAAGTCCATGAATATTCCATCAATGGTGTCAAACGAGAACACGGCAAGGTTGGTGAAATCTCCCTTGTGGTTGTAGATCTTTTGGTATCTCCCATTGACCATCTCACCGCCCGTCAGGTACCTCCAGTTATCTGCATAACCCGTCATGGGTAACACGGCATCAATCTGCCCGACCGCATAAAAAATGGGAAAGAACCCGGTTATCTCCTCCACCCATTCGTACGCAGGTAAAAATTCCGGATCAGAAAATTTCCGGTCCGGCCTGATTGTTCCAAACCGTACCGCATCCAGAGAGATGCAGTGATGAAAGAGAAGTTCTTCTGAAGAATTACTGCCGGAGGAAGATAGTACGGTATCACCCAATACGGATTGATAGTTTTGTTTTGATTATTTTCTGGTTGGATCGTGATCGGTTATCTTCTGTCAGGCTCACCGGCTATGCGAGTGGTACAGAAACCAAAACGTAAAACTGAATTAAAGAATCAAATAATTGATGAAAAAAGATCAGACCCGGGATTTTATTATTTGTTCTTCGCTTTCTCGTGTGCGATAATCGCGGCAATTTCTTTTTGTAAGACCGGGATCTTATGCACGATGATATCCCAGAGAATCTCCAGGTCAATGCCAAAATATCCATGAATCAGGGTGTCACGGAACCCGGCAACCGCTCTCCAGTCAGTTGCCGGGAACTGTGCCTTCAGGTCATCGCTCAGGTTCTTGACCGCTTCCCCGATAACCTCAAAATTGCGTACAACCGCATCAATTCGCATCCGATCGTTTTTGAACTTCTCAAATGTCAGGTCACCTACATACGACTGGATATTTCCTGCTGCCTCTGAAATATCGTTCAGGTAGAGCAGCTGGGACCTAGGCATAGACTACATCCTGAAGAATCGGATCCCGGATGAGGGGCTTGAGTGCCGCGTCCGTCACCAGATCAACTTTCCGCTTGAAGAGATCTTCGAGATAGAATTTGGTTCCCATAAAATTGTCAAACGTTTTCCTGCCGTTCTGGAATGTGACGAGAACGTCAACATCGCTGTCCGGCCGCTCCTCTCCGCGTGCGAATGAGCCGAAGATGCCGATTTTCGTCACACCGAACTGTTTTTTCAGTTCCGGTTCGTGCTGACGGAGGAGTGCGAGTGCGTCCATATATTCCTGTATGTGTGTGGTTGGTGTGTTCTTGTTATTAATGCATTTACGATTTCGGGAGTTTTATCAATTCCGCTGATCGCTCCCTCTCCCAAACACTCCGGTACATGCACGTTCCGGTACCCGTTCATGTTCCGGCAATTGTCAAACGGCGTGCGATGACCGGGACAAGGCTGGACTGTTACGCGAGAGCCGGCCAGCCCCCGGGTTTCGGAGGGGGCGGGTGGGGCCGGGGGGGCCGGGCCGGAAATTTCCCGGCCGGATTTTTTCGATAGGGGAAGTGTAACCCTTGGAGCTTTGAAAAAAAATTAATCGTAATCCCGGAACAGCGTCGGGTTCTGTCTCCGGATCCACCAGCGCCGGATCAGAAAACCTCCAGCGACAAGCACCACAACGACCCCCCCAATAATCGCGAGGGTCAGAAGCGGGAGAGCGGGTGCCGGTTGAGAGACCGCCGGTATGGCTGTGGTCTGCGTTGTTACGGATCTGACGACAACCGCAACGGGTGTGGGGGTTTTGGTAGCTGTTGCTGGTGACAGTTCACCATAGGTCTGCCCTGCTGGCGTAAGTGTTGCCAACGGTGTACCGGATGTGACACCGGCCTGTCCGGTGATCGCAAACCGCGAGAATCCGGGGCTTGCTGCCGTGTAATACGCGACTCCGTTTTCAACTTTGACCAGCGTTGTGGGGAGTGCAACCCATGTTTGTTCCACCAGATGGTACATGATGACATTCTGCGGGGTAAGTTGGTGTTCAGTCAGCCACGTGACCGGCACCTTGAATGAGATGATCGCTTCGCTGATGGTGGTGTACCGTGCAGGTGTGATATCCATATACTGGTACACGTTACCGGTCGGTGGTGTAGTGTTCTGTCCCGGCCCGGAGACTACGGTACCGGTTACGATAGCTCCGGAGATTCCTGTGCCGGTAATTGTAACCTGCGTGACGGCAGAATCACCGCCAACATTTACTTTAGTGGTTATGGGTACCTGCTGCGGGGTTACCATGCTGACGGGGCCATCGCTATCTCCGCCCCCACCGCCACCTCCGGAAGGACCGGGACCGGGTGTAGTACTTGTTCCACCGAGCCCAAATTCTGAAAATCCGTTCACTGAAGTTGCTATGAAATAATCAATACTTCCCGCATCGGTGACAACGAACGTAGTAGGCAGCATCTGCACTACCCCGGTATCAGAGTACCTGAAGATCCTTATCGCACCAGTACCTCCATTTGCAAGAACCCATGTGTGACTGGCGCTCATGTTTATGATCACGCCGCTTGCAGTGAGATTTCTATTGAACGGTGCAGCACCGCCAATTTGCAATGTGTATGCGATATTTCCCAATGTCAGACCGTTGTTTGTTGCAGCAAGCTGGAACGCATTCGTTACTGTTGTATTAGCTCCGGGTATAATCTCCTGCTGAAGTGTGCCGCTTGTTGTCTGGTTCTGTCCAATGATAAGTGATGTGCTCACCGTTCCAAGACCCGGTAATGATGCTGTAAATGGGGTGCTGTCCATCGTGACATTGGAAACTGATATGTTTACATAGCAGGTATTTTTCGTAATATTCGCGCCGTCAAAGGTATATTTCTGCCACCCGAGTGCAGGATTGATCACAAGAACCTGAGTGGTGGTATTTGTTACGGTCATTCCCGGATCACAAGTGGAAACATTAACATTAGTCTGTCCACCGTTTGTCGTTTGGGTGATATTTGCATTTGCTGTGCTATTCTGTCGGGAAACCGCAGCGACTGATATATACTGAGACATCGTTTTGGCATTCGATCCGAAGGCATTGGCTGCAGTCAGCTTTACCGTGAAGTAGCCGGAGGTTACATACGTGAATACCGGATTCGTTGATGAGCTGGTGTTTCCGTCACCGAAAACCCAGTTCCAGCTTGTCGGAGTTCCGGTTGAGGTGTCTGTGAAGGTCACGGCAAGTGGAGCCGTGCCTGATAGGGGAGTCCCGGCGAAGTTGGCGACCGGGGCTGCCGGCGCGGCACTCACATTCACCCACGTAATTCCGGATATACCGGAGCCTCCGCTGTTTGTTGCGGTTAAATTGACCGACCAGTTCCCTGCAACAAATGCCTGTGTGGCGTTATTGGTTGTGCTGAACTGTTCCCATGCGGCAACAGTGAGATTGTTTCTACCCCATTTCCACGCTGTCGGAGTGTTCGTTGATGTGTCGTTGAACACCATGCTAAACGGTGCAACACCCGCCCAGCCCTGCGAGGAAGTGTTGGTTGCTACTGATGTGTTCGTGGAACTGAAACTGGCGACGGGAGGAGTTCCCGTAGCTGCCGATACATTCACCCACGTGACCTGCGTTGAAATGCTCGACCCTAACGTGTTCGTTGCGTTCAGTTTGATCGTGTAGTTGCCTGCCGTTTTGAATTCGTACGATATGTTTGCCAGCGTCACGGTGGTGGTATTGATGTAAAACGGTACATTATTGCCGGTTACATTCGTTGCGTTCCAGACCCAGCTTGTCGGTGGACCGGTCGATGTGTCATTGAACACCATGCTAAACGGTGCAACACCCGCCCAGCCCTGCGAGGTAGTGTTGGTTGCTACTGATGTGTTCGTGGAACTGAAACTGGCGACCGGGGTTACCGGAGCGGCACTCACATTCACCCACGTGACCTGCGTTGAAATGCTCGACCCTAACGTGTTCGTTGCGTTCAGTTTGATCGTGTAGTTGCCTGCCGTTTTGAATTCGTACGATATGTTTGCCAGCGTCACGGTGGTGGTATTGATGTAAAACGGTACATTATTGCCGGTTACATTCGTTGCGTTCCAGACCCAGCTTGTCGGTGGACCGGTCGATGTGTCATTGAACACCATGCTAAACGGTGCAACACCCGCCCAGCCCTGCGAGGTAGTGTTGGTTGCTACTGATGTGTTCGTGGAACTGAAACTGGCGACCGGGGTTACCGGAGCGGCACTCACATTCACCCACGTGACCTGCGTTGAAATGCTCGACCCTAACGTGTTCGTTGCGTTCAGTTTGATCGTGTAGTTGCCCGCCGTTTTGAATTCGTACGATATGTTTGCCAGCGTCACGGTGGTGGTATTGATGTAAAACGGTACATTATTGCCGGTTACATTCGTTGCGTTCCAGACCCAGCTTGTCGGTGGACCGGTTGATGTGTCGTTGAACACCATGCTAAACGGTGCAACTCCGGACCAGCCCTGCGAGGTAGTGTTGGTTGCTACTGATGTGTTCGTGGAACTGAAGCTGGCGACCGGGGTTACCGGAGCGGCACTCACATTCACCCACGTGACCTGCGTCGAAATGCTCGACCCTAACGTGTTCGTTGCGTTCAGTTTGATCGTGAAGTTGCCTGCCGTTTTGAATTCGTACGATATGTTTGCCAGCGTCACGGTGGTGGTATTGATGTAAAACGGTACATTATTGCCGGTTACATTCGTTGCGTTCCAGACCCAGCTTATCGGAGTACCGGTCGATGTGTCGTTGAACACCATGCTAAACGGTGCAACACCCGCCCAGCCCTGCGAGGTAGTGTTGGTTGCTACTGATGTGTTCCTGGAACTGAAACTCACCACGGGCGCCAGACTCCTTCTGAACTCAAGGCGTGCGCCGACCACCGCATACGTATACGACGCAATATCAGATGGAGCCAGAGCCCCGATCCCCGCGTTCCCGGCATCATTACAATAGCCGCCCGACTGCAGAATATTTGGAGAGGCAGCAGTTTCTGATCTCGGCGCATAATAATAATCCGATAAATAGGAGTTTGTATATCCTGTAGTACTAGTTTGTGACGGTAGGAATAACGGTCGGGCAACATCCGTATTAGTTAAATTTATTTGCCAGCCTTCTGGGGGAAGTGCTCCGACAGATTGGTTGTCGTTTACCCCCAAGGGAATGGCAAATGTTGTTGCCTGACCGGTTAGTCCCAATCCCGTTGCATTAATTACATTAGAACCGGTTGTTGTTGCGGCAAACCCGTCCTGGAACTGCCAGACATTCCCCCACAGGTTTTCAATACCTCTGTAGGATACAGGGGTGTTACCATAGAGACCCGTCCCGTTACCCGTGGCATTAATTGTGTAGATTGCTGCATCGATGCCATCCGCTCCACTGTTTTTAGGGGTGGAGCCACCAGTATCAACAATTCCCCTCGAACCCGTCCATGCTGTCTGACTGTCTAAGGTAACCATTTCGGTATAGAACAGTTGTCGTAACGCTGATAACGTCCAGACGTTGGTTATACCCCACCCGGCACCTTTGTTTTCAGCGTAGGTTCGTGCGGAAGCGATAGTCATATCCACTTTCGGCGATTTGTCGGTTGCACTTTGTAATTTACTGCCAACCAGATTCGCATCGTATCTGCCTACGTAATAGTATGCTGCTGCTGTTCCCGCTTCGGTTCCGGTACCCCGTTGGTTGAACATCGGTGCTGCGGTATAATGGAGTGCTTCTTGTGCAGTGGGTGAAATCCAGTAAGAGAAATTCCCATTGGCATAGGTACTGCACGTATAAAATAGCGGGATCTCCACCATCACATCCCCGTATGTGCCGGTTAAATCCAAACCGTCACCACGATTGTTTGTGCCGTAGAGAACCGGCGTAGAGTTGGTTGCATTTACCACAACCGTTTTCATGCCACTCCACGGCGGGTGAGTGTTGAACCAGTCCCCGGTCGCATTAGGAATTACCGCCCCGTCTGAATCTATCTGATACAACCGGGGGGAAGGATCTGATGTGTTCCACCGGAACCCGATAACACCGTCGATTGCTGCTGCGCTTACGGGCGATGTTCCGACAATTGCCAGAATAAGAATCAGAATGAAAAAAAGTTTCCTGTTAAACAGTTTTGGAATAATCGCTTCGAATAATCGTCTCGATTTATCAATCGAAATAATCACAGTATGTGTTTGTTCAGATCTTGTAAAAAAAGTTGTTGTAAATTCAAAAATGCCCTGCATGGCACCCGACTCGTTCCGGATTAGCCGGGCCCATTCTGGTACCGTTCCCTCTCCCAAAATCTCCGGTACCTGCCCGGTCCGGTGCCCGTTCCTGTTCCGGGCAATTGTCAAACGGCATGCGATGGCCGGCTCAAGGCTGGGCCGTTACGTGGAGACCGGCCAGCCCCCGGCTTTCAGCGGGGACGGGTGGGGGTCCGGGCTTTCCGGTAGCGTAGTGGCCGGAGCCCTTTCCGGTACCGTTCCCCCTCCCAAACGCTCCGGTACATGCCCGTCCCGGTACCCGACCTTTACGGGCTCCGTCTCACCCCAACCGGCCCCGGCTGCATAACCGTTCTACAGTGACAAAAACCCATCTCCCGGCCACTCCAAAAATTCGATTGTATCCAATTTACCAAGAAAACCGTTGTTCATGCCGAAAAATAATAAGCCATCAAGATAGAGATCGTATCGTGACCCGGATTCCGGGAAAGACGGTGCTTGTTGACGATGTGACACATCGACTCCCCCTTTGTCTTATAATGATTGTACTTCTACTTACCGGGTTCATCCTTTTCATGGGATGTACCAGTACGGTTACGGATTCCAGCATTGTCAGGACAGAATCCGGCCCGGTCTCCGGAACCTCCTCTGACGGCATCAGGGCTTACCTCGGCATACCCTACGCAGCGCCCCCGACCGGTGACCTGCGGTGGAGACCACCGGTCCCGGCCCAGCCATGGCAGGGTACCCGCCCGGCAACCGCATATGGGCCGGCATGCCCGCAGGTTGTCCAGTCAGATAGATCTGCAGAAGGCCAGCCGGGGAATATGAGCGAGGACTGCCTGTACCTGAACGTCTGGACCCCGGCCTTGAGCCCGGATGAAAAACGTCCGGTCATGGTGTTCATCCACGGCGGCTCGTTCCTTCAGGGAGCGGGCTCCATACCTCTCTATAACGGGACCAGCCTTGCAAAAAAAGGCGTTGTTCTCGTCAACCTGAATTACCGCCTGGGACCGCTCGGATTTCTGGCCCATCCTGCTCTCGCGAACGAGTCCTTGAAGAACTCTTCGGGCAACTATGGATTGCAGGATCAGGCCGCTGCCCTCCAGTGGGTAAAGAAAAATATCGCGGGATTCGGCGGGGATCCGGATCGCATCACGATCTTCGGGGAATCTGCCGGTGCTACAAGTGTTCTTGTCCATCTCGCGGCCAATGACACGAGGGGGCTGTACCGGCAGGCGATTGTCGAGAGCGGGCCCCTGTGGACAAACGGGTCTGCGTTAAATATCATCAGCTCGAAGGCAGAAGCCGAACAGTATGGCATAGAATATGCAAAAAGCCTCGGGTATGAAGGCCCGGACGCTATCAGGAATATGCGGAGTCTGGATGCATGGACCCTTGTCAATGCAACACCCGATCCGGCATCGGCATTCTGGAAGGTCCACACGCTCCGGTTCAAACCTACTGTTGACGGCCTCCTGATTCGTGAGGATCCGGAGAAGATCTTCTTTGAGAAACGGCAGAACCCGGTCCCCCTTATTATCGGGACCAACACTAATGAAGATTCTACGCTCGCCGCAAATACCGGGATGAACGTTACCCAATACAACACCTATATCCGGTCTCGCTTCGGCGAGTATGCCCCGGAAGTCCTAAAAAAATACCCGGCTACAACTACAGAAGAGGTCCAGCAGCAGATGGGGCGGATCATGACGGATGTTGATTTCAGCGCTGCGGCAAAGTTTGTTGCCGGGTCGCAATCGCAGCTGAACCCGAACACGTACCTGTACCGGTTCTCGTATGTGATGCTGCCGGACAGTTCGCTTGGTGCATTCCATGGCGAGGAACTCTTCTTCGTCTTCCGGCCTTCTTCGATTGTCCCGGATCCCGCTGGCGCCCGGGTCTCCGATATGATGATGGATACCTGGGTACGGTTTGCAAAGAACGGCGATCCGGCCGGTGGCAATGTCACGTGGCCGCAGTACACCCGGGAAAAAGGTCAATACCTTGACATCGGGATAAACCCGGTCGTGAATATGGGGTACTGATTTTTCTTAAATTTTTCAGTTCGGATACGTTCTTTTGAATTCTCCTCCAAAAAGCATGCGATCACCGGCTCAAGGCTGGGCCGTTACGCGGAGACCGGTCAGCCCCCGGGTTTCAGTAAAAAAATTGCGTATTTCATAAGACTTTAAGACGTGTCGTAACCTTTATCCTTTATCGTTCTGTTTATTCTCTCATCGGGAAGCATGTCATCCCGCATATCGTACTGAGGAAAACAAACCATGGCTCAAAAACTCTCGCCCAATCTCACCAATGTGACGTATCACAGATTATATGCAGACGCACAGGGGGGTTCGCACTTTGATACAGTAACGGTCGAACAGAATCTCGCGACTGGAGCGCCCCCCGCTGCCCCGTTCTACATCTCCGTGGACAAACCCGCGTCGAAGTATCGCTTCTATTCGTTTCAGCCCGGCTGGATCGGCGACTGGCACCCCTGTCCCACCCGGCAGTTCCTGGTCCTCATGTCGGGTGCAGTGGAAATGGAGACAACCGATGGCACGGTAAGGCGGTTGGGACCGGGGGACCTCGTCCTGCTGGAGGATACCTCGGGCAAGGGCCACGTGACCAGGAACATCGGTAACGGGTACTCTATGTTCTTCGTGGTCCCCGTCCCCCAAATCCAATAAGTGCATGTTTCGTTGCCCGTTCCTGTTCCGGGCAATTGTCAAACGGCATGCGATGGCCGGCTCAAGGCTGGGCCGTTACGTGGAGACCGGCCAGCCCCCGGGTTTCAGCGGGGACGGGTGGGGCCCGGGCCTTCCGGTTCGAGAAAAAGATCCCGGAAAAATCAGGTCTTGATTTTAATGATTTGCCGGAGAGCAATCTGGATTAAGTTCAAAAGATATCTGTTCTAAGAAAAGGTAAAAAAATGGAAACGAATGAAAAAGTGCCCGGGGATCAGTTGCCAAAGAATGCTCTCGTAGTTGTGTTTTCCTATCATCACAAAAATACCGAGAAGATCGCTCACGTCATCGCAAAAGTGCTTGGTGCACCGGTAAAATCACCACAGCAGGTTAATCCTGACGAGATTTTAGAGTATGACCTTGTAGGTTTTGGCTCAGGGATCTATAGCGCGACATTCGATGCATCCATCCTCGACCTTGCCGACCGGCTGCCGCAGGTAAACAATAAAAAAGCATTCCTCTTCTCGACCTATGGAGCCCCGGCCTTCGCGGCCAACAGGGAATTTGTTGAGAATAACCACTCACAGATCCGGGAAATACTGAAGTCAAAAGGGTACACGGTCATCGGTGAATTCGGGTGTGCGGGGTGGAACACGAACAGTTTCTTAAAATATTTCGGGGGTCTCAACAAGGATAAACCCGATGCCGAAGACCTCAGGAATGCGGAAGAGTTTGCCCGGGACATGAAGCAGAAAGCCCAGGGATAAAGGGCAATTACGAGTGAACCGGATGGCGCCCGTTCCTGTTCCGGCAATTGTCAAGCGGCTTGCGATTCCCGGCTCAAGGCTGGGCCGTCACGCGAACCGGCCAGCCCCCGGGTTTCAATAGGGACGGGTGAGGACTGCCTTCCGGTTCCGGAGTAGCTGAGCCCTTTCCGGTATCGCTCACTCTCCCAAAACTCCCCTTTCGCGAAATTCACCGAGCCCCAAAAACGCCGGAACCGGCCAAACTTTCCACTCCCGTATGGAGATCCCGATTGATCCGAGGCTTTGTCATCGCAAGCACTATCAGGGAGAACGATCACCACATTACTAAGAAACAGACTCCCAAGAGTCCGGGATCTACCCATGCACCGCATCATCGAGCAGAATTTAGAAGAGATAATCAGGATATGTACTCACCGCAGGGTCCGCCGTCTCGCAGTATTCGGCTCAGCGACAGATGACCGGTTTGATCCTGACAGGAGTGATCTTGATCTGCTCGTTGAATTTGAAAAGATGCAACCCGCGGAGCATGCAGACCAGTACTTCGGGCTCGCAGAGGATCTCGAACACCTGCTCAATCGCCCGGTTGATCTTGTCGAGCCGGGTGGAGTCCGCAATCCATATTTCCGCAAATCCCTTGAAGATACGCAGGTCGAAATTTATGCAGCCGCATGAGACAAAGAAATATTTTTTCGATATCGCAGAAGCTTCCGATCTGATTGCACAATTTACTGCCGGTAAGACTCTTGCCGATTACCAGAACGATCCTCTACTTTGATCGGGTGTCGAGCGCCAGTTTGAAATAATCGGAGAGGCGCTCAATCAAGCCATCCAGCACGATCCTTCTGTTGCAGAATTGATCAGCAACTCATCGAGAATTATTTCTTTTCGTAACCGGCTGACTCATGGGTACGCAACAATTTCAGACAAAGTTGTCTGGGGTGTACTGGAAACCAACCTGCCCACGCTCAACCGCGAAGTGAAGGCTCTCCTGGAAAGAGCTGATGACTAATTTATAATAGCACTCGTCCAATCTCCCAAAATCTCCGGTACATGCACATCCCGGGCCCGTTCATGTTCCGGACAATTGTCAAACGCCCCATGCACACCGGCTCCCGGCTGGACCGTTACGCGGTGACCGGCCAGCCCCCGGGTTTCAGCGGGGACTTGGGAAAATAGTCTTCTGAATAAAGATTTGAACGTTAATACACTTCTTCGTGTGAACCGATATCGATCAGTACAACTTGTGTCCGGCTTTCATCAATAAAATCGAAAATGAGGCGGTGCTCGTACGTAATCCTGAACAACCAGAGTCCTTTCAGGACCCCGCTTAACGTATGGGTTTTTAATGAAGGATGAAACGGATCTTCTTCAAACTGAACAATCTTTTTGGCAAATTGTGCTTTCAGATCCGGGTGCTGGTTCGACCATTTCTTGTAGATCTTCTTGAACCGCTCCTCCCAGATGAGTTTAACCATTCAGATCCGCCAGAAGATCTTTTGCCGTTCCGCTCCGGCTTTTGTTTTTCTGCACGTTTGCTTTTGCCTGCTTTGCCCTGCTGACAATAGCCATGCGTTTTGCGTCGATAAGCCTGCGGTGGATGATCTCCTGGAGATATTGCTGGTCTTCGATATCGAGCTTCTCGACGTATTCAAGAACGGTATTGAGGGATACTCCTTCGGTTCCCATAAAGATGCCTCTGTACCATAATTGTTGTTGCCCTACAAAGGCATTTTGATGGTATGGGGAGTTCCCAACCCTCCGGTACCGCTCACTCCCCCAAAATCTCCAGTAACTGCCCGCCCCGGGCCCGTTCATGTACCGGACAATTGTCAAACGGCATGCGATGACCGGCTCAAGGCTGGGCCGTTACGCGGAGACCCGGCCAGCCCCCGGGTTTCGGAGGGGACTGGTGGGGCCCGGGCCTTCCGGTTCCGGAGAAGCTGAGCTCTTTCCGGTACCGCTCACTCTCCCAAAAGTCCCCCCGTGTTTTTCTCCAAGCCCTAAAAACGCCGGCACCAGTCAGAACCGGTGCAGACTGTTTTTTTTTTAAAAATAATCAGCACCATTTTTCACGAATGTAGCACAAAATGGAGGCTGGGCTCCCTTCGTAGTGAGGGAGCCTCTGACCTAAAAAAGGTGGTGGGAAGAAAGCCGGTCTCCGATGGCCGGGGACTATCGTAACCGTACACAAGCATTTATTGTCATTCTATTCCTATCGTCTATAAGTGTCAATGGTTGTGCAGGGAACCGGTTCATGACGTTGTTGTCAATCACACCTCTTGTTGTTGCAGGACTTACTGCCACTTTTTTCCTTCTTATCATCGGTTATCTTACCTTGCAGTTCCCGTACGGTTTGATTGGGCGGGTCGCGGTACTCATTCTGGCTTGTGCATCCCTGTACTCGTTCCTTTTCACCCTCTCTTTGGCAACTGTCGATCCCACGCTGAGCTTGATTCTTGTCATACTTCAACTGCCGCTGCGGCTTTTCTTACCCGTCTTGTCGTTTTATTTCATCCTCTTGTATATCGGAGAAATCGAGCGCATTACTCCCCGTATGCTTGCGCTAACCTGCCTGATTCCCGCTCTCGTACTCATAGTGGCGATGACCCCTTCGCTGCACAACCTCTTTGTAATCGGGATCTCTTCAACAATTATTGATGAAAGGTTAATTTTCTGGTTCACACCCGGCCCATTCTTCTGGCTCAGTCATCTCTATTCTTCGGTGCTGGTCATTGCAGGTCTCTCTCTGGCAGTAAGCAGATTTTTTCGTTCACCCCCTGTCTACCGGATCCAGATTGTGGCAATCCTGCTCGCATTTGTTGTGCCTTTTTTCATGCACAACGTTCTAATTTTCATGCCGGATTCCCTATTTTCGGTAGCGCTTGTTCTCGGTGGTTTCATTCTCACGGCAGTTGCCCTCTATGTTGCGACATCGCGTTACCAGTTCCTCACCCTGACACCGGTTGCCATCCCCGTTCTTTTTGACCAGATGACCGACGGGGTCATCATCGTCAATATCCAGAACAAGGTTGTGGAAGTAAACCCTGCAGCTGCACGGATCATAGGAACAGATCGTAACACGCTCATCGGCGTGATGGCAGATTCCCTTGTTCCTGATGTAGTCCTGTCCGATCCCGGGTGCGGGAAAGGCCTTAAAGCCCCCCGTACCATCACGCTCCCCCTTGAAGGCCAACCCCATTATTACGATCTCCGGCATATCCCGCTCTGCGGCTATGACCGGGTACCCGGTGGAAACATCATCCTGCTCCACGACAGCCATACACGGCACCTTACGGAACTCGGGCTCGTAAAATCGAATGAGAAACTCCAGTTGCTCACTTCCATCACCCGCCATGATATCCTCAATACCCTTACGGCCCTCATGGGTTCGCTCCAGCTGGCCCGGGCCGGACCCCTTCCGAAAGAAACCGATCACTACCTGACAAATGCCGAGAATCACGCGGAGCTTCTCCAGAGCCAGATCGAGTTCACGCGGGATTACCAGACGCTCGGGCTCCAGTCTGCACAATGGCAGAAGGTAAAAAACGCTCTTGACCCGTACCTTCCCGGACTGGAGAAAACGCGGATTTTCGTTGACCCCCTGCTTGCAGATGTTGTCGTCTTTGCAGATCCTATGTTAGGCCGGGTCTTTTACAACATGATCGATAATTCGCTCCGGCACGGGGGTCACATTGCCGAGATCAGGATCAGGGGGCAGGAGTCCGGGGAAGAATTTCTCATCACCTACGAGGATAACGGGGCCGGGATCCTGCAATCTGATAAGGAACGGATCTTCAATAAAGGGTACGGGAAGAATACCGGTCTGGGTCTTTTCCTTACCCGGGAAATCCTTGCCCTCACCAGGATTCAGATCCGGGAAACCGGAATCTACGGGGAAGGTGTCCGGTTTGAGATCCATGTTCCGCACGGGGCGTACAGGATAGTACGAGATAAGGTTTAGCTCATTTGATGATTCAGGTATTCCTGGACTGGTTGCATCGTCACTTCGCCATTCCTTTGTTTAGCCTGCTTATTTTCTATTCCTCCCCCGCCCACTTCACTATTCTGACCTGTTCCTGTCAATCCTCGCGAGACCAGCCAGCCCCCGGGTTTCAGTGGGGGCGGATAGGGGCTGTGCCGGGAAATACCCCGGACGGACCCCGGATGAAAAATTTTCAACCGTACCTTCTAAAAAGTGATTCTGTTAACCGGTCATCACAGAAGGGGTACTATTGATATTGAGATACTGGCCCTTCTGCCGGGTATAGTTCGGCCAGGTGACAGTCATCCCGCCGTTAGGGTTCCCCGTCTTGGCAAACCGTGTCCAGAGATCCACGACATTGTCAGCCACCGCCGGGTCCGCCGGAACTGGCACACCGAACAACAGGAGCGTCTCGCTGCCATGGAAGGCCCCGTTGGGCTGCCCGGGCAGGATATAGCTGTACCGGTACATGTAAGTGTCCGGGTTTATGTCTCCCATCGAGCCGGCGGCATACTTCACCGAGTCGCTGAAATCATAGTCAGTCATGATCTGCGCCAGCCGGAGCTGGACCTCGGCAGTCGAATTGGCAGGATATTTCACCAAGACCGCATCGGCATCCTTCTCGAACCTGCCCTTAATGAAGCTCACGTACTCCAGGACGGTCATATTGGCGCCCGCTGAGAGCGTGGTCCCATCATTGGCATTGTTCCCGATCATGAGGGGGACCGGGTTCTCCTTGTGGAGAAGGTACAGGTTATCCATAGTATCCGAAAGGATCCACCCGTCGACGGTTGGCTCGAACTGGACGGTGTGGGTAGTCCAGAACCCGGGTGACGGGGATGGCGTTGCATTGATCAGGGCTTCGGGATTTACCTGTCGCATCCGGGCGATCGCATCCGGGCCTGAGTACCCGAGGCTTGTTGCGTACTCCACACCGAACTGTTCGGCATACGCTTTCGGGTGAGTGGCATTGATGATCGCCCCGTGTGCCCAGAAGGGGCCGCTCTCAACAATTGCCTGCTGGAAGAGGCCTTTGCTCGTGGGGCTGGCAACGTGGATGAGGACGCTCTCGGCTCCTGCCGACTGCCCGAAGATGGTCACCCGGGACGGGTCCCCGCCAAACGCCCCGATATTTTTCTGCACCCACTTCAGGGCAGCCTGCTGGTCCATAAGTCCGTAATTGCCCGACGTATTATGCACAGACTCGCTGTCCAGCTGGGGATGGGCAAGGAACCCGAGAGCACCCAGCCGGTAATTTGGCGTGACAACGATGACTCCTTTCTGTGCAAGGGTGGTCCCGTTATACATCGGCATGTTGAAGGCAACATCCTTGAATCCCCCGCCAAAGAAAAAGACCATGACCGGCAGTTTCTCGCCAGCACTTTGTGCCGGGGTCCAGACATTGAGGTAGAGGCAGTCCTCGCTCATGTTCAGGGGAGCCGGAGATCCCGGCTGGGGACAGGTCGCTGAATACCCCTTCGTCTCCTTTACGCCGTCCCAGGGCTTGACCGGTGCCGGAGGTCTCCAGCGCAGGTCCCCGGTCGGGGGGGCCGCGAACGGGATGCCGTGGAAGACCCGGAGGTTGTCCTGCCGGATTCCTGAAACAGAGCCGTCGTCAGTCTTCACCATCACCGGTTCAGTGACGACACCGGTTGCCGGTGCCGGCTGGGTACATCCTGCCAGGAAGGAAAATCCGATGAGCAGGCAGATTACCAGAACACAACTTGTTACGTTACCTGTTTGCATACAATTTCATCCTCTTTTTACCGGCAAAAAAGCCGGGTTCTGGCAGGAGGTGAATTTCTCTAAAAAGCCCGCCATCGCGCTCTCGCCCCCGTATAACACGGCGAGTTTATGGTGATTATAGGCGTGTTATTGTTTAATGGTATGGCTGGTTGGATACGAGGACCGGGTACTAACCGGGGTCCGGGTGCTCCTGGTCCCTGAGTAAAATGAGAGCGGGGGTGTTTATTCTCTATTCATGGAAGACAAACATCTTGCCTTCGTCAGGGCACCCGGTTGTTTTACCGGGCAGGGATGGTGAAGGTATCCCCGTTTTCCCACGAACCGGTCACCGGATTCAACTGTTTCTCTACCCCGTCGATCGTCCCGGTCCCTTCGTGGACCGTGATGACAATGTAGCCGACTCTCTGGTCATTCTTGGTGATGGTCTTCTTTGGGTATTCCAGCGTAAGTGTGGGATCCACATTCGCAGGATCGAATGCTATCGCATGTGCCCCGGCGTTCCCGCTGACAACCTGCTGGACACCCTGGGATTGGCCCCTGACATACAGGTGGGCATGCCCGCAGAAATAGGCAGATACGTTGTTGTCCACCATGCTCTTCCAGAAAATATCGCGCTGCGGGGAATGCACATCGATGGCGTAATCATCCTCTTCAGCATCGTTAGCCACTGCATACGCAGGAGAATGCCCGAAGACAAACATGAACGGCCGGGTCTCCTGCGTGAGCTGTTCGTCGACCCAGCTCTGGTTCACCGTCTCTTTCTGACCATTGTGTGCGATATAATTGTCGTTCATGAGGAATTTTGCACCCTTGTGCGTGAACGAATACGTCAGCTTCTCTTCACCGGGCGGGCCGTTTGCCGGCATGCCGGCAGCCGCTGTTGCGAGATAGGCATCGAGGAGGGGCATAACGGTCTGGTTCGGGCCGTCCTCGTGATTACCCCGGATTACATACAGCGGGATACCGGTACCGTCACGGTAATTATGGATGGGAGCAACGTATTCCATCCAGTTTTCGAACTGGCCCGTGTAATTGCCCGCCATCGGGGACGCTTTGGTTAACATCCACCCGTTGACCATATCACCCAGGTACAGGGTGAGGTCAGGCTTCTCTTCAGCTATTGCTTTGGCAATCGGGATGAGGGACGGACTGACACCGGTGGTTGTGTTCCCCGCCGGGTCGGGGGAATCTGCGAATACGACAAATTTCCAGTCCCCGGACCCGGTGGGTGGTGTGGGGACTGCTGTTACCGGAGTGGTGTGAACCGGGGCTTGAGACGGGGCCGTGCATCCGCAGATGCTAACGGCAAGTATCAGGATCAGGGACAGGGACAACTGAAGCAATCGCATGGGGGGGTATTTCCATCCGGGTATTATAAAGTCTGTGATAGTTCGTTGTTGTTGTTTTGCATGCGAAAAAAGGAGTGCTAATACCCGCTCTTCACGATAGGATCAGCCCCGATATCGAGATATTGTTCCCCGACACGGGTATACTTCGGCCAGGTGACATTCATCCCGCCGTTCGGGTCCCCGGTCTTGGCAAACCGGGTCCAGAGATCGATCAGGTTGTCAGCGACAGCATCATTCACCGGATCCGAAGGAATCGGGACCTTGAATAACAGGATGGTCTCGCTCCCGTGGAATGCGCCGTAGGGCTGCCCGGGGAGGATGTAAGAGTACCGGTACAAATATATGCTCGCGTTTAAGTCTGCCATCGATCCCGCTACAAACTTTGCAGCGTCATTAAAGTCGTAGTCCGTCATGATCTGCTCAAGCTGGATCTGGACCTCTGCAGTTGAATTGGCAGGATATTTTGCAAGAACTCTATCTGCGTCCATCTTAAACCGGTTCTGGATGTATGTCCGGTATTCAGGAACGGTCATGTTTGCGTCTGCAGCAAGCGTTGTCCCGTCATCGGTGTTGTGCCCGATGATGAGGGGAACCGGATTCTGACAGTGGAGACGGTACAGGTTGTCCGGGGAATCAGGGATTAACCACCCGTCAATCGTTGGCTCGAAATGCCTGCTGTTTACCATCTGGAACGGGGATGCCGGCCAGGGGGTTGCATTGGCGATCTCCTGTGAACTCAGTTTTCTCATCTGCAAAATCGCATCCGGGCCGGAGTATCCGAGGCTTTGTGCGAATGTTTCCCCGAGCTGCTCCGCGTCGGCTTTTGCATTGAGGGAATCAATTTCCGCACCGTTTGTCCAGAACGTGCCACTCTCGACGATTGCCTGCTGGTAGAGCCCCCTGCTCTGCGGGCTGACAAGATGGATAAGGGTACTCTCCCCTCCCGCCGATTGCCCGAAGATGGTCACCCGGGACGGATCGCCGCCGAACTTCCCGATATTCCGCTGGACCCATTGCATCGCGGAAATCTGGTCGAGGAGCCCGTAATTGCCCGAGACGTTGTTGGGGGACTCGGTATCGAGCTGGGGGTGGGCAAGGAACCCGAGAGCGCCCACCCGGTAATTGGTCGTAACGACAACGACGCCCTTCTCTGCAAGGGCTGTGCCGTTATACAGCGGCATGGAGCCGGCTATCTTTCCGAACGCCCCGCCATAGAAAAAGACCATGACCGGCAGTTTCTCATCGGCACTCTTTGCAGGAGTCCAGACATTGAGATACAGGCAGTCTTCGCTCATGTTGAGAGGAGCCCCGGGACTCGCAGCGGCCGGCTGGGGACAGGCCGGTGAATACATCTTCGTTTCCTTCACGCCGTCCCAGGATTTGACCGGCGCGGGTGGTTTCCACCGAAGCTCACCGGTCGGGGGAGCTGCAAACGGGATGCCGGTGTAAACCTGAAGCCCGTCCTGCTGTAATCCTGAAACCGGGCCGGCGTCCGTTCTGACAACTCCGGCACCGGTTTTCACCGGACCGGCATCCGGTCCCTTCTGGGTACAGCCTGCCAGGAAAGAAAAACCGGTAAGGACCAGGCAGATTACCAGAACACAACTTGTTACTTTACCCGATTGCATACGACTTCATCCCTCTCTGCCTTCAGACAAAAAGTGCCGGTGTTCCGCTGAATGGCAGAATGTTAAGGGATCTGCCTTCTTTTTGTCATCTCGATAAGACCAGAGAACTTTTTGTGAATATTACGCTACAATATTTTTAACGCTATGTATCTGCCATTTTCCCGGCCACCATTCCATTCTGGGATCGCTCAGTCGTTTCCGATGTTCACTCTGCCAAGAGCGGCGAAACGTGCATGTCCGGAGCACATCTTTAAGGTACCCGGCCAAAAGTGACACTCCTCACCAGCCCACGGTTGCACGGACACGGGGGGGCCTGTGCCGTGAAATTTCCCTGCTGACCCTGCCTGGAAAATAGTAACCAGATCCTGCCCGGAATTTTTTCATCGCGATGCGGATCGCAATAAAAATGTGTTTCCGGATCAATCGGACCCTCCGGGAAAAAAGCTACCTCCGACCTTCTGATATTTCATGCAGCGTTTTGCCGCTATCACCTTAAGAAAAAAGAAGTATCAGTAGCCCCCGCCGCCCCCGCCCCCGCTGTCACTACCGCTGTCTCCATAATCAAAGGTCGGGGTTGGTGTCGGAGTTGGAGGAATAGTCGGTACCGTTGTCGGGACGGGAGGTACGAACCCGGACATGTTTGCCACGAACCACACATTGTTTACGCCCTGCCCGTTCATGTCCCCCGGTTTAGTGTCCTTGATGAAATAATAGAGCGGCCGGTCCTGGTACAGGGACTGCATGCTGCCATCCTGGCGTTTACCGCCGGAGAAAGAGGCTGTTTTCAGTATCGATGGCGCTATAAGCGGGCCAGATGAGAACGCCGGCCAGTTAGAAATACATGAACCTGTACAGGCTGTTGCCCCGGGATTGTCGGACGCAAAGAAATACAGGGTCCTGCCAGCCCCGTCTGTCAGGAATTCACCGGCACCGGGCTGCTGGGAGAGCATAACGGAGTAGTCGGGTTTTGCAACAAACCAGTTTTCGGTTATGCCTTCCCCTTTCATGTCGCCGGCTTGTACATCCTCCTGATAGTAGTAGAGCGGCCAGCCCTTGTAGCTTGTCTGGGGTGTACCATCAGCGCGAGTGATCACGGTGAAGTCAGAGGCCGCAAGAGGTGGGGATATGACCGGGGAATTTGTGTAAAATACTGGCCAGATCGTGGCGCATTTTCCGTAGCAGGTGCTGTTCCCGCTGCCGGGACGGTCCCGTGCAAAGAAATAGAGGGTCATTCCCCGTGCATCCGTGAGGATTGTCCCGAGTGAAGAGGTGATAGTTTTAATCGAATCTGAAGGTAAGGACTGTGTGACCGGTGCCGTTGCAACAGGATTCGCAACAGGTACCGGGGTGTTCTGCGTGCATCCTGCAGCCAGAACAATTGCGCATACCGCAATACATAGTACGACATATGCAAGGTTTTTCATACGGAATCACTGTTTCCCGTTTGGAAATATACCGTGGGGTAAATAATCATTGTGGCAAATTACAAAAAAAATAACTTCATGGAGTTCCGGTGTCAAAAACGATCCGGCGGCGGAAAGTACCTCGGATGGGGCCCGGCCTTCCGGTCCCGGCATATATCAGCCCTTTCCGGTATCGTTTACTCCGTCCTCCGGTCACCCGGCTGAACGGGGCTTAGTACCTGCCCTCTGAAGATTTTACCTGTTTTTTCCCTTGCTGCCGGTAAACCGGTACACTCCGTTCGGCACAAAAATCTCGAACCGTGCACCTTTCCCGGGTTCGCCGGTTTCCTTAATTGTCATGTCGGTGATGGAAAGAATCTCACGGGCGAGAAACAGGCCCATACCTTTCTTTTCCTCAAATCGCCTGTCAAAAATCTTTTCTTTCATATCGTTTTGAATCCCTGCACCGTTATCTTCAAAGATCAGGGTGAGCCCGTCCGGGGATTCATGATAACGGAATACGATTTCCGTTGCCGTTTTCCCGTGCATAACCACATTTTCAGCAAGCGTAAAAAAGACATTCTCAAGGAGAGGATCGGCAAAGATCTCCAGTTCTTCAACATCAAGTCTCCGGGATAAATTTGAAATGTCCAGGTGAGAAATACCAAAGAGGAAGGATTGTAAGACATCCTGCCATTCGGGGGGCTTTAATCCCAGGCTCTGATAATTAGCTGAAAATGTTAAGGATTCCTTGATGGTCTCAACAATTCCTATCTCCTTTTTCAGGTACTGCTGCAGTTTTTCATTCATCGGGATTGTTTTTTCCAGATCCAGATACCCGGACAGGGAAAATACCGCGTTCTGGATGTCGGCAAAAGTGATGGAATTCAACAGGTTCAGTTTCTTTGTTGCCCGGTCCAGCGCATCCTGTGCCATCTTTCGCTCCGTAATATCATGGAAGATGCCGAGGATGCCGGTGATATTTCCTGTATCATCCCGTATGGGGGTCTTTGACATGGAAATCCAGGATTCTCTGCCATCCTTGATGTACCGCTCTTCAATCGTCCTCGTTGTTCCGGATGCGATGACGGTCCGGTCAACCTCGTGGTAATGGTCCGCCAGATCGCGGGGAAAAAAATCAAAATCGGTCTTACCCGCAATCCCTTCGGCTGCAATGCCAAGATCGCGGGCATAGTGTTCGTTGCATGATACATAGGCAAGTGCAGTATCCTTGACAAAGATCTTCTCGGGAATATTTTCACCAAGTGTCCGGTACTTGCGTTCGCTCTCCTGCAGCGAATGGAGAAGGGAGTCCCGCTCGGTTACGGTCCGGGCGAGCTGGAGATTGCGGTAACTGATCGACGAGATCATCTGGGCAAACTTCGCATAAAATGTCATTAAGGTGTCAACCTTTTCCCGGCTCCAACGGGGAACCCGTTCAAGCGCGGCAAGGTATGCCTGCTCGTCAAACCCGTACCGGGCAGCCTGCGCACGGAAGAGTTCAATGTCAATGGATTCATCATCATACAGGAACTGGCCAAGGAAAATATTGCCCACGTGGTTCCCGCCAACGATAATGGGGGTGACAATGTCCCACATGTTATTCTTACACCGGTATTTCCTGAAAGTACCCGGCTCAACCTCTTCTGTGAGATGGGTATCGCTTTCAACACAGTTTGCACAGGTCTCGGGATTTACCCGGTGAAATCCTGTGCAGATCTCCTGCCAGCCGGTACCTACAAGGACATTTCCCTGGATATCAATAATGCCGATTCCCATATGCGTAATGGCATAGAAGTCATCCATCATCGACTGGAATTCCTGCGCATTAATGATGTCCCCCAGTTCCAGCGTGCCGATATCCCCTCCGGGAGAGAGGAGACTTTCAAGTTTCACCCTGACCTGTTCCTCACTCTTCCGCAGTTCCTGCTCACTCCTGCTCAGTTCGTCGACCGTATGCCGCAGTTCCTCTTCGGAAGCAGTCAGCTGTTCGTAGGAGCCCCTCAGTTCCTGGTTCTTTCTTTCCAGATCTGATTCAATCCGCTTCCGTTCGGTGATGTCGATGAACGTTCCGATCAGGCCCCCGACAGACCCATCGGATGTGTAGAACGGGGCCTTGTAGAAAATAACATCATGGCGGGAACCGTCCGCAAACATGATCTGCGTTTCATATTGCTGGCGAGCCGGGTTCTCAATCATCTCCTGGTCTGCTGCCCTGTACTTGTCCGCAAGGTCCTTGGGGGAGATATCATACACCGTTTTTCCGATCAGTTCACTGCGGAGGATCCCGATATATTCCTCGAACGGCGGGTTGCATCCAAGGTACTTTCCGTCTGCGCTCTTGTAGAATACCGGGACGGGAAGGGTATCGATCAGGGTTGCAAGGAACCGTGAAGATTCAGCGATCTTCTGCTCTGCCTCTTTACGTTCGGTAATATCACGATTACTGGCGCGGTTCCCCAGGTACTCGCTGTTGGTATTGTATACCGGCTGGCATTCATGACCTATCCATCGTGCTTCCCCGTTTTTCGTAATGATCCGGAATTCAAGCGCGTTATGTTCTCCAACGCCGCTCTTTACATTGGAGAGATGGGTGATAACCCTGCCACGGTCGTCAGGATGGGTAATAGTAACCAGGAGACCAGGATCGTGGATAAACTCTTCAGGACGATAACCGGTGATGCGTTCACAGGATGGAGAGACATAGATAAATTTCCCGTCGGGGACAATCCAGTATTCCCAGTCAAATGTAAAATCAGCGACAACCCGGTACCGCTCCTCGCTCTTATGTAACAACTCTTCGGCCTCTTTACGTTCGGTGATGTCTTCATGCACTACAACGACATTGCGGATCGCCCCCGCTGCATTACGGACCGGATAGATATGGCCCAGTACCCACCGTTTCCCTCCGGCACCCACGGTCTTTCCGGGATCGTAGAGCACCGGGGGAATTGTACACGCTTCTCCGGAGAAGCCTCTATTAATATAGGGCATTATTCCAAGGGCGGTGAGCTGCTCGTCCCAGCGCATATTGTAATCTTTCAGATTCTCAAGGGTCAGTCCCCAGAGTTCCTCAAAGGCACGATTGACCTGCACTGTTCGCCCATCAGGAGACAAAACCTGGATACTCAGGGGGGACTGCTCGATCGTGGTCCTGAAACGTTCCTCGCTCTCCCGCAGCACCTCCGCCGCCATCCGGCGTTCAGTGATATCCCGGCATAAGGTCAGGATGATCTGTCCCGAATCAGCCTGGATGACCGAGGCATTGATCTCCACGGGCTGGATAGTACCGTCCGGTTTCTGGTAATCGATCTCAAGGCCCCGGACCTGTCCCGCTTTAAGGCATTGTTCAACTTCCCGTGCATTCCTCTCGAGATCATAGGGGGCGGTCCAGTCTGTCACCGTTCTCCCCTGTATCTCGCGAAGTGTTGACCGGCCGCAAAGCCGGAGGTATTCCTGGTTTGCCGTTATGACCCGGCCGTCTTTGTCAAGGATAACATACCCGGTACCGGTGGTCTCAACAAGGCTCCGGTACTGTTCCTCGCTCTTTGCGAGATTTTTCTGGATGCGGCTGAGTTCATCGAACTGGCTTTTGAGTTCCTCCTCAGAAGCGGTCAGCTGTTCATAGGACGCCATCAGCTCCTGGTTCTTTTGTTCCAGTTCGGATTCAATCCGTTTGCGCTCATCGATATCGGTATGGGTCCCCACCATACGGATCGGATTGCCCCCGGAATCCCGTTCAACTACTTTACCCCGGGCAAGGATCCATTTCCAGTCCCCCTGTTTTGTCCGCATCCGGAATTCTACTGAATAACTTTCGACTTTTTGCCCGATGTGGTCCTGGATCTTCTGTTCTGCCCGACCCGCATCGTCCGGGTGGAGCAGGGAACGCCATGTGGCATACGTTGCGGGTAGTTCACCGGGGTCATAACCGATCATGGTATACCAGCGGTAGGAAAAAAAAGTCCCGCCGGTGGGGATATTCCAGTCCCAGATCCCGTCATTGGTGGCATCCAGCGTGAGCCGGTATTTCTCCTCGCTCTTTTGTTGCGCCTCTTCTGCCTGCTTTCGAGCTGTTTCATCACTGTAACTCGCAACGATCTCCCCGGAGGGAAGTTTAAAGATAAAATTATCCCGCCACCCGGATATACGGTTATCTTTATAGAACGAGATGGGAAACGATTCTGGAATGCCCGTGCGCCAGACGCGCCGGAAGACGTCAAGAATCCCGAATTCCTGTACCCCGGGAAAAATATCCGTCACCGTGCGCCCGACAATCTCATCCCTTGCTACCCGCTCTGTTTTCTCCGCAGCCTTGTTGAATTCCAGAATCAAAAAGTTCTCACCGTCGGCGACAGCCTTGTAGATCGCTACGCAGTCATGCATGTTATCGACAAGGGAGCGATAGCGGTTCCCGCTCTCTTTCAATGCTCTCTCCGAAGTGCGCCGCTCGACGGCGGTACGGATCTTATGCGAGAGCTCGGCGTACTGCGCTACGGGATCGCCGCCTTTCTGGAGGTAGAAATCCACACCGCTGTTGATTGCCTCAATGACCACTTCTTCCCTGCCCCTCCCGGTAAACAGGATGAACGGGAGGGTTTTGTGGATTTCACGCACCTTCTTTAAGAGGGTGATCCCGTCCATCTCCGGCATCTGGTAATCCGAGACTACTGCATCATAGTGCCCTGCAGCAATCTGGCTGAGGGCTTCGCTTCCCGAGAGGCTGCAGTCAACAGAAAATCCTGCTTTTTTTTCAAGGTACAGTTTGGTAATTTCGAGCAGGGAAGGTTCGTCATCAACATAGAGAACGCGATAGCTGGAGGCCATGGAATAAGATCACTGTATAGTCCAATCGTGAATAAAAAGCCATGGTTGCGGCCCCCCATCCCGGGAACTCCCTGCACAAAACCGGTCAGCCCCCGGGTTTTTGCGGGGACGGGTGGGGCACTACCCTCTCTCTTGTGGGGTACATGGGGCACTTATATCCCATTTACCGGAAAGGCTTACGAGAAAACTGTACAGAAAAAAGATCCCGGAAATGACCCTCAATGTGCCCCATGTGCCCCCGCGATTGTTCCAGGCCCTGCCGGATCAACGTCGGTTGTGAAGATCGAGATCGTATTGTCCATATTGCGGACTATGTCAAACGTGCGGAACTGCTGAGGGTTACCCCCAATCATGAAATTTTTTGGTGGGCGTTTAAGCATTACGAATATTCATATCAATAGAAGGAATATTATCTCCCCTTATAACTCTATAATAATGTCCGGCGAGGTAACACCGGCCGGAATGTGATACCATGTATAAGCTTGACATCAGCACCCTTTTTCTGACACTCTTTCTTGTCAATGTCGTCCTCACGCTGATGCTCTTTACCTTCTGGAGGTCCCAGAAGACCCATGACGGGTTCCGGACATGGATGCTTTCCCTGCTGGTCACATCCTGCGGGTATTTTCTGTACGTGATCGGTGGATCCCTGCCCCTCCTGCTCTCCTCAACGGTGGCAGGTCTTTTGATTATGTTGTCGGTCATGATGCGGCTTGACAGTACCGGGAAATATTTCCGGTCACGGGCGCTCCCTGTGATCATATACTGCAGCCTGATACCGGCCGTTCTCCTGTTACTCTGGTTTACGTTCCGTGTCGATTCGCAAATCATGCGTGGCGTGATTATAGGAGTGGTCATTGTCCCCTGCTTTGTTGCGACCTCACTCATCGCGATCCGGTTCAGGGAACCGGAAACCCGGTCGCTCAGGTACAGCTTTGCCGCGGCCCTCCTGGTTACAGCACTTCTCTGGACCGCGATCACTGTAAACGCGATTATCACTCCCGGTGACCACTCGCTTAGGGGCCCGGATCCCATTAACCCGATCTTCTTTATCGTCACGATCCTCATGGATATCGTCTCCACGGGTTCCTTCCTGATGCTCAATATGGCCCGGTCCCAGGGCGAGCTCCGGCAAAGCGAGGAGCGGTACCGGAACCTTGCGGACAACCTCCCTGATTATATTCTCGTCCACGACAGGGGGTTTATACGGTACGCCAACCCGGCAGCGGCCCAGTTCATGGGACAGCCCGACAAAACCCTTGTGGGATCATCAATCTATTCATTCCTGACAGCGGCGAGTGCTGAAGCTTATCGGGCATATATTCATGCACTCCATAGCAGAGATGCCCCGGATCCCCTCACCATGATTGATATCCAGCTTCACGATGACACGATCAGGCATTGCCTGATCAAGACCGTGCCGATTGCAGACAAAGGAATGCCGGTACTCTTATCCGTGATTACCGATATCACCGAGCGCAAAGCAGCAGAGGATGCACTCTCCCGGGTTAATAAAAAACTCACGATTCTCTCATCAATAACCCGGCACGACATCAAGAACCAGCTCATGGCACTCTCGACATATCTCGAGCTTTCGAAAGAAGAACTCGATACCATTCCCACGGCATCAGAATATCTCAAAAAAGAGATGAAGATTGCTGAAATAATAGGGCATCAGATCGATTTCACAAAAATCTACGAGAATATGGGAACAAAATCTCCAGTCTGGCAGAATATCAATACCAGTGTCCAGCGGGCAGTTGCCGCCCTTCCCCTGCGGGATGTGGGAGTGGTGGTTGAACCGTTGGATCTTGAAATTTATGCCGATTCCCTGTTCGAAAAGGTCTTTTATAACCTGATCGATAATGCCCTGAGATACGGCGGTCGGGCAATGACGACCATTCGCATCACCTCTTCTGAAACCGGTGACGGGCTCGTGATTGCCTGCGAGGATGACGGGGTGGGGATCCTGGGCGACGATAAAAAATGCCTGTTCGAGCAGGGCTACGGGAAAAATACCGGTCTTGGCCTTTTCCTCACCCGGGAGATCCTCTCGATTACCGGCATCACCATCGCTGAGACCGGTGAGCCGGGAAAAGGGGCACGTTTCGAAATCCTGGTGCCGAAGGACTGCTACAGGGTGATACCAGATGCACGTGAATAATTTCGTCCGGTTCCCGTCCGGGTTTCCCGGCCGGACCCTGCATGAAAAGATTCCAACTGCACTTTAATGGAAAATGTTTGTGCAGATCGGGATATTTTGCATAATGAGGGGGAGATGAAAAAGATTTGATACTTTTTGTAAAATCTTACGTGGAAAACTATTCATTTATTGTTTAACTTTCATTAAAAAACAAATAATAATCCTTTTCTCTGTTATCATTAAATCAATATTCTGGATCTCATAATATGCCAAATCTGAAAATTCCCCCTGAAAAAGCAATTCTTCTGATTAGTGAGAGAATCGATGATATAAAAACGATTAGAAGAAATCAATATGGTCTTGAATATTACGATTTTATTGGCTGGTGTTCAAAAACCTGGTCTGTGATTGATGGAATATATGCAGCTGATGATACACATTCCGAAGAAATCCGGAGTATTGGGCTTTCAGGTTGCTCATGTAATTCCCATCTGGCGGCACAAATTCTTGCAGATGCATATCATTCCCGCCTTTTGCATTATATCAATGAAATTGAGAATTCGATGAAGACATCCCCGTAATACTGATCTGAATTATAAACAGATCCAAAAAACAAAGGTAATCAGGTTTTTCCCTTTCTCATCTCTTACCAATAATACACCTCCCCTTTTGTGCCCCAGTCCTGTCGGTGCCATCCCCTGAAAACTCCCCGCTCAGATTCTGGCAGAGATCGGACTGGCTTTCCGATGTAAAATAATCACCGCGGTTATCCCGCAGGTAATACATTAAAGCTCCGGGGGCCGGGCAGGTATCCGTGCAGCGGCCGCAGAGATAGCATTCCCCCTTCGAATCGGGTTTTCCTGCCGTATTGGCCGGGCAGGCCTTCTCACATCTCTTACAGTTAATGCAGGCCCCCGTGCGTCGCAGCCGGAATAAACTGAACCCTGCAAGAAGAGAAAAGAGGACACCAAAGGGGCAGATGATCCTGCAGACCGGGCGGTACAGAAATACTGACAGCAGAATGATACCTGCTGCTACCACCAGCCCTGCCGAAAGGGTAAGGGAGAACACGTCGTACAAGCCGGTGAATGCCATAATGTCGATCAGGTATACCGCAGCAATGACTGTTGCAGCGAAAACGACAAGCCGGATCAGTTCAAGGATTACCGTGCGACGGATAACGATCTTTGTCATTGGTACCGCATATGCCAGTTCCTGCAATGATCCCACCGGGCAGATAGCGCCGCAGAACGTTCTGCCCACGCCGAGCGTGAGTGCAATGACTGCGCAAATCACGATGATGCCCGGATTCAGGTTTGATTGTCCGGTCATCACATTGACAAGTCCCCCCAACTCCATGGGCATGATCGGTGCCAGGAAGATAAAACCGGTGAGCGTGCTTAAGCCCGCCGCCAAAACTACTATCTTTTGTGTCATGACTCCGGTGTGCCAGAGGTATGCGGCGAGCAGGGTTTCGGCCCCCATGTAGCAGAGAGCATACGTGGTCCCTGCAACGGCCGCTCCCGCAAGGAATGAAGTGACAATGAGTGAGATGCCCAGAGCACAGAGGGACGATAGTGCAAGGGCCGGGAGTGTCTTTTCGATCCGTATTCCCAGAATTCCCGTTCGGATGAACACAAATAATATACCGGTAACCATGAGAAAGAGTGCGGTTTCGGTTATGGGTGCAGACAGGTTGAGTGCATCGAGAAAACTCCCTGGGGAGGTATTCTGGAGAACGGATGCAGTAGTATCCGGCATTGCAGGAACTGATGTTCCCGAAGGGGTGGAAACCGGAAGCGAAGATACCTGTACACTCGTCGGATCTGTAGCCGGTGTTGCAGTGGCCCGGGTTGAAATCTGCGGATTTACCGGTGCGGCCGGGCCGGAAGAAACCGGGCCTGCTGAAGCTTGTGATACGGTGCGTGCGGTATAATCGCACAATGAATTGCCGTCTGCATCGACAAAAAGGAAGCACCTGCCCGGAGAAGTACAGCCTCCGATACCTTTTGGACAGACCGCGGCACAGGCCGGGTAGATGAGTCCCGCTGTGAGGAGAACCGACGCGATGGTGCGTCTGATAGAAGTAGTAATCTGCATAATTCTGTTCGTCTCGTGTCGGTAGTATCCAATGCAATAAACCACAGATGCAGGATGGAATTAAAGAATGAGTGCATGGCCCGGCGGTTTTTAATTACCCGGGAGGGATAATATTCCCCGTCCCCATGCTATCAATTCATATATAACAAATCGTTCCCGTTATTTCCCGGGGATTGCTGCTTTTATCAGGACTAAAAAAGTAAACTGGCGCAGAGATAAAAATAATCCTGATAAATACCTCCGTGTTTATTGATAACCGGCTCCGCACGCACCACTCCGCGAGACCCGGCCATTCTCCCGGATTTCAGCAGAAAAAAGGTACGGGGAGATCATCTCCCTGACAGGTCCTGTTCTTTAAGGTACGTGAGAAGTGCCGTTCGGACCGGCCTGAGGTTGTCGGTTGACATATCGGCTGAATTCAGGTTGAGGGTAATGTAGGTATCCTTTTCCGGCAGGTAATCCCAGAGCGTGAACGAACCCGGGTATCCACCGCCATGACCCTGCAAGGTCAGGTTCGAGGCAGCATTGAATCCGGTCATATACCCGAGACCGTAGCCCTGCTCGCGGGATTGTGGCGAGGGTTTTTCCATAGTGGCGAACGACGATTTGCTGATCAGTTTCCCTTCCCGCAGCGCACGGTGGAAGCGGTTGAGATCAGCAGTTGTGCTCACAATGTCTCCAGCCCCGCGATCGAACTGTACATACAGGTTGGATAAATCTACGTACGTGCCATTCTCTCCGCGCTGGGTAGCAGTCATGTGCGATCCGGGGATGTGGTTGATCTCCTGGATGAACGTGTCGTTCATGCCCGCAGGAACAAAGATGTTCCGGGTTACGTAATCCTCATAGGGAACCCCGGCTGCTTTATCGATGATCAGCGTCAGGAGTATATAATTCACGTTCGAGTAGGTGTAATTCGTTCCCGGCGGGTAGAGCGGGCTTTCGCTGATGCCTTGTTCCATGGCTGCCTGGTACGTTACCGGAATTCCCGGGTCCTGGTATTCCCGGAGAATGATGGAGATTTCGTTATAATCCGCGATGCCGCTGGTGTGATCAAGAAGCTGGCGGACCGTGATCACCCGGCCATTGGGAATTTTCTCCACGAGATCGGCCGGCAGCCAGCGTTCGATAGGGTCATCGAGCGAGAGTTTCTTCTCTTCTGCAAGTTTCTGGACTGCAACGCTCGTGAAGGTCTTTGTGACGCTGGCAATCAAAAAGCGCATGCCGGGCTGTGCCTTCTCTCCGGTGATCGGGGACGCGTTTCCGGCAGCGGAATTCCAGGTCCATTTCGAGGTTGCGATTTCCACCTGAGCTCCGGGAATGCCGGCGGTGTGGATCTCGGTATCCATGATCTGCTGGAGGGCAGCCCGGGTCTCTTCGGGTGGCGGATTTGGCCCCTTGCCCCCTGCCTGCTGCTGCGGGGTTACGGATTGCGTGCACCCGGAGGAAACGATTGCTGCGATGACAATGAAGAGGATGAGGATACGCGGGATGTCAGACATAGATGTGCCATCTCTGTTGTTGGTATGAAAGATGATAAATGGCAGTCTTTTTCTTCAGATGGATTTGCCGGAAAAATCCCAACAGAAAAAATCGCTGGTGGAAGGGGTATCCACCCCATATTTTCCGTTGGTTTCTTAACGAAACTAAATCTTCTCCCCAGGGGTACTTCTGTTATCAGTTCCCTTATGCAAGCCCGCTTTTTTTGAACAGGTCAGAGTACTGTTTATCCGTCTCCCGGATATGTTTGTTCACCCAGTCCTTAAGGAAATTCATAAGTTCGATGGTGACACCGAGCCGGTTGCTGGCAAAATCTTTCTGGAAATCGGTAACTTTTTTCACAAATGCAGTATGCTCGGCCTTATGCTTGAGATACCCGGGGTACTTGAACTGCTGCATGTATTTCTCCTCGGTCTGGAAGTGATAGACGGTATATGCAGCAAGCTCCTGGAGCGTTTCCTCGAGCACATGTTTTCCCTGCCCGGCACGCATTGCATCGTGCAGCTTGTTGATCAGCGCGATGAGTTTTTTGTGCTGGTCATCGATCTCTTTGACATTGACACTCAACTCATCAGTCCATTCCATGATTGGCATACCCTGCATTTTCGCAGGTTTTCTATTTAAGCCCTTTTCAGGATCACAAGAACCGCTTCCTGATCTCTACGATCGTACTTGTTCTTCCGTGCCAGGGGATTTTAGGGTACCCCCGGAATTTCCCCTGTTGGTCGACAGGATGGCAGGATTTACCGCAACCGATCTCTTTTTTATTTCGTCCAATTCATTATTATCAACCACCGGTTTTCTCATGAAAAGAGTATGTGCCTATTGTAATGCGGTTATGAGCCCGGGAGATTCACCCGACTCTCCCGATAGTCCGGTTACCCACGGTATCTGCGATTCCTGCTCCCGTCATTTTCTTTCCCAGCTTGGCGTTGACATCAGCAAATACCTTGACATGCTCAATGCACCGGTTATTTTCGTCAATCCGGATGGACAGGTGCTGGATGCAAACAGCGATGCGGTCTGTTTCATGGGTAAGCCGCTTGACAAGATCCTGGATACCCTGACGGGAAATGCCCTCGGATGCAGTCATGCCGGCCTTCCTGAAGGATGCGGAAAAACAGCTTTTTGTTCCGGTTGTGCTATCAGGAACTCAGTTCAAAAAACCTATGAAACCGGAGAACCGGTCGAGCAGTGTCCTGCAGTACTTCAGCAGGGAACACCGGATCACTCCTGTCCGATCAATCTTCTCGTATCTACAAGAAAAGCCGGGCCGGTGATCATGCTCAGGGTTGAGCCTGTAGATGCAGAGGGCACCATTCCACCTGTTGAATAACTGCAGCAACCCCGAATTGTTTTTTTTATCCGGTTGCCGGGAGCCCCCGATCACACCGGTGGACCTACCCGGTCTTACACTCTTTTGCATCCTCCGCAAGCTCCCCCTCGATCCTCTTTGCCCGCTTTGCAAGCACCTCTAAGAGCCGCTCTTCTTCCACCGCGTGCCGTTCATCTGCCGTGGGGCCCTCCGGAATCCATGCTGGCCGCGGCTGGTCTTTGAAATAATTCCGGATTGCCCGGCGCAGGGCCCCAACTGCGAGAATGCCGCAGTGGGCTTTCACCGCAGGAAGCGTCCCGAGTTCGTCCGAGATATTCTTCCAGCTGATCTGCCAGGCCTGTTCGAGGGTTTTTCCTTTGGCCATGACAGTCATGACGCTCGATGCTGCGATATTTGCGGCACATCCGTAACTCTCGAACATCGCTTCGGTAATCGTCTGCGTTGGTTTATCGACCCGTAAAAAGACTGCGATCATATCGCCGCAGGCCAGGCTTCCGGCAACGGCCTCGGCATCCGGGTTCTCCATTTTGCCCAGGTTCTTCGGGTTCCGGAATATCTCAAGAACCTTCGGGTTATAGGCTAAGGGAATGCGACTTGACATGGTTTTACCCTCCTGTTTTAAACGGACTCATGGATCTGATCCGTCGTGCCGCTTCCGCAAAGCACGGGATAACGTACTCGATATCCTCCTGCGTGTGGAACGGTGTGGTCTTCATTAAAATACTGCCGTGAGCTTCTTCGTACTTGCGGTGGATCGCAAGGAGAACGTGGCTGGGCTCCAGCACCCGGCTTGTGCAGGCGCTCCCGCTCGAGACGTACACGCCTTTTAAGCTCATCTCCACCGTCATGGCCTCGCCTTCGCAGTTTAAGAAGCTGATGTTCACATTGTCCGGTGCCCGTCTCCGGCCGGCAGGGCCGTTGAGCAGGGTCTGGCCGACGGTTTCCGTGATACCCGTTATGAGCCGGTCCCGCAGCCGGGCCATATGGGCGGGATACTCATCAGCATGTTCCTGCATGAGTGAGACGGCGGTTGCAAAACCCGCTATCGCAGGGATATTCTCGATACCTGCCCAGAGCTTCTGGGTGCTCAGCTGGCCGTGGATGATGGGTTTGAGTTCGATACCCTCACGGATATACAGGGCCCCGGCACCTTTAGGGCCGTACACCTTGTGGCTGGAGAATGAAGCAAGGTCTGCACCGGTTTTTTCCAGGTCGAGCGGGATCTTCGAAAACGCATCACGGGCATCAAGGTGAATTTTGATCCCGGGATCCCTGTCCTTCACGATATCCACGATGGCCCGGGTGTCCTGGATGGCCCCGATCTCGTGATTGACCGGTGCGATACTGACAAGCAGCGTGTCTTTGTCCAGCTGGCCGGCCAGTGCGTCCAGATTCACCAATCCGTCGCGATCAACCGGAATTTTTACCACCCGGAACCCGGCCTGCGCCAGCTGTTCGGCCGGGAATACAACGCTCAGGTGCTCGATTGAGGAGATGATGATTTTCTTCCTTGTGTCTGCTGCCAGTGCAAGGCCGGTGATGGCGAGGTTGTTTGCTTCCGTGCCGCTGTGGGTGTAGGCGATCTCGTCCGGCTTGCAGTGCATTGCATCCGCAAGGACCAGCGTGGACTGGTAGAGAGTCTCGTAAGCCTCCCAGCCTTTCCGGTGAGTGATTGAGGGATGGCCCATCCCGCTGCCGGTGTATGCACTCTGCATGGCCTCGAGCGCCTGCGGGAAGACCATGCCGGAGTTCTCGGAGTCCAGGTAGACCTCACGTTCAGGAACGCCATGGGATTGAAGAAGCGCTGTCACATCCCGGGACATATCGCTGAACATCAGCCGGACACTCCTACGTAGAACACATAAACATCCCCGCTCTTTTCGGTTGCGATCAGTTTGTGCCCGACGCTCTGCGCCCACTCCTTCACATCCGATGGGGAGGCAGGGTCAGTGGCAAGCAGTTTTACAACCTGTCCCGGCTGAGCCTTTCCTACTGCATCGGCAAGGGCGATAAGCGGACCCGGGCACGATTTGAATTTCGCATCCACCGTTATATCGGCATTCACCTCATTCACCCCCCTTTTTAGGAAATGAAGAGCGAAACATCGGATCCCTTCGCTTTGGAAAGGAACGTTGCGGCCCCGGCGATACTGTCAACGAAACCTTCAAGGTCTTCTTGCTTTAAGTTGAACATCCCGAGAGTGGTGGAACAGGCATAGATTTTGATCCGCCCGGTAGCGAGACCCTGCTCAAGTACGGTTTTCCAGCCGGGTATCGACCCGGAGGCAAGGGCCTCGGTCAGTTTTCCTTCGTAAGCCTTGTAATCGAGCGTCACTCCGGAGGGCTGGTATCCCTTTTTCAGTGCAAGCAGTCCCCAGAAGGTAAAGAACATCTCTGCATTCCACCCGGAGATTGCTGCGGTGGTTGCAAGCGTGACGGCGGGAAAGAGTTTGTCCATCTTCTCCGATGCCACGATAATGGCAATTTTCGACATATGGTACATACCTCCACCCAGTGCGGGTATAATGGGGACTAACCATGCGAGATGATAAAGTTATTGCCGGGACCGGAAACGCCCTTCAGGAAAAAACGGAGCATGGTTTCTTTCCATCTGCGGTCCTGGTAACCTGAACCCGCTCTCTGATCCTCCAAAGAAAAGCCCCGTCCCCCCACATTTGCCCGGAGGGGCGCCATCTTCGGCACCGGCTCACGACTGCACCCACGTTTGCGAGACCCATACCGGCCCCCCGGGTTTCGGCAGGGACAAATGAAGCTTTTCCGGAAAATCTCACATAATCCTTTATCCGATCACGCGGATCAGTAGTACCTATGGAACAAAAAGAGCAGGAACTGCAGGTCAAAAACGATCTGGAGAACCTGACCCGGACACTTACGGGGGATAATCTCAATGTGGATGAGATGTTCTCCCCTAAACGGGGGATACGGGCATGCACTCCCCCGTTCAAAAGTGCGCACGAGCCCGGACATTCGGTCAGTGAGCGGTTAAAACGCGTCAAGCTCCCGGAATAATTCTTTTTCTTCGTTTCTTTACGCTCACTCAGAGGTGAGCCTCGCACACCCAGAGATCGTAGATCGGGTCTGCGGGATTCTCGGTGACTTCAACTGTCCGTCCCATCTCCTCCCCCCATGCGGCCACGAGCCGGGCCTCGGGTTCCCTACCCACCGTGATCAGCGTCTCTTTGGTGGCGGCGAAGAGCTCCTTTACGATCGCTTCCCACATATCCTGGGTAAACGTGTTGATATCGCCCATCATGATGCCGATACCCTTAGGGGAGGGTTCCACGTACTGCGAAGCTACCATCGCATTGATGCACATCGTCTCTGCGGGCAGGAGCCGGCCGGTAAAAAGCCCCCGTGACAGGAGCGAACTATCGTTGTCATACGAGATCGGGGAGTAGCCGATATCCCGGAGTACCAGCGAACCGACACCGGATCCGCAGCAGCAGTCAACGCAGGTCTCACCACTGCCGCCCCCCCAGGTATTCTCAATCAGTGCCCCCAAAATCCCTCTCCGGGCGGGATTGAGATCCTCAATCGCCGGGGGGACTTCAGCGGCCAGCATCGTGCTGAAATATTCCCGCACTGCGGCAGTAAAGACCGACCGGTTCTCCTGGAAGATCTCGCCGTTCACGCTCTCGAACAGGTCGATGAGGGGGACCGAAGGGTGCCGGCAGAGAAAGGTGCCGGCAATCCAGCCATGCGCACCCTGGAACGCAAGGGCGAGCGGCTCTTCCCCTTCATCCAGTAAGAGGCGCCCTTCACGGGCATCCTGTCCTGCAAGCAGGGTATTGTACCTGCTGTCCGTAAGATCGGCAAACGATGGTTCGATCAACCGGAGGTTTTCAAGTTCAAAAATTTCTGCTACGTTCATGGTCCCCTCTCGATCCGCATCCCGTGCGGTGCCTGGATGGTCCCGTCAATTTTTGCATCCTCGTGAAGCACAATCGATTTTGCGATCACATTCCCCAGGATATGGGCCCCCTTCTTCACATGGACGGTGCTGCCACTCTCGACATTACCGTGGATCGTGACCCCGTCAACTACGCTGATCTGGTTCCGTGCCCGCAGGCTTCCGAAGATGACCGAGTTCTGCTGGACATCGATCGAACCAGCCCGTATGTTGCCGTGGAGCCGGCAGTTTTTCCCGATCTTCATGGTGGAGGGGACGGAAAAGAGCTTCATGTTGAGTTTCGAGCGGGCCGGGATCATGAGCGGGATCTCCCGTTTTTCCTCGTCTTCCGAGAAGAGATTGTCGATGATCCGGTCCAGTTCTTTCTCGTTCTGGATCTTTAACATCGTCATGAAGTAGATGAGGATGAACATGAAGACCGGCATCGGGTTTCTCACCTCGATGTCGCCTTTGGCCTCAAACCCTTCTTTGATCTCGACTTTATCGCCGATGTCAAGTGCCCCTGAAACGACCAGCCTGCCGTTGATCTTCACCCCTTCGCCGATGTACGCATCCTGCTTTGCAATGACATCGCTGCCGATCTCGCAGAGGTTGCCGATCCGTGCGTCGCCGTTTGCCCAGACGTACTCGCGGATCTTTGACGACTCACCAACGTAGACGTCTGCACCCCGCAGGCCGTAATCGATCTGGCAGAACTCCCCGATCACGATATCCCGGTCGGTCTTTAAGCTGTGCTCCTGCAGCTCGGTGCCATCAGGAAGCAGGCAGTGTTTATGCCAGTTTTTTACGGCTCGCTCTTTCATCCCCTTCTCCGCCAAAAGCCCTCAGGCTCCGAATTTGTGTGACTTGTTGATCAGGTCGAGTGCAATGGGTAACAGGTCGGTTCCCCGGATCCGGTTAAGCCCGCCGTTCGCGCAATGGTATTCATCGTAGCGGACTACGTCGTCCATCCGGACACCGTCGCCCCGGATCAGGACCGGGACCGGGTCGGCGCTGTGGTCCTTGATGGTACAGGGTGTCGAGTGGTCCCCGCAGATGATAACGATGGTATCTTTGAGGCCCAGCAGGGGTTCGAGCAGCGGGTCGATCTTCTGGATAAAGTCTCTCTTCTGTTCGGCAAGCCCGTCATGGCCAGACTCGTCTGCCCCCTTGATGTTCAGGAGCACGAACTCTTTGGTCTTTAACTCCCCAAGCGCTGCCGAGATTTTGCCGGCAACGTTGCTGTTCTGCGAGCCGGTGGCACCGGCGACCTCGATATGCGGGAGGCCAACTGCCCGTCCGATACCGGTGATGAGGCTTGCTGCGGAGATGACCGATCCCGAGAGGCCGTATTTTGTGGAGAAGGGTTCATACTTCCCCATCTCGCCGGCACCCCGCATCAGCACAATGTTTGCCGGGCTGATGTTCTGTGCGAGACGATCGCGGTTCATCGGATGCTCAAAGAGAATCTTTGTGGACTGCCGGACAAATTCATTGCAGATCGCGGCGGTTTTTTCATGGGTGGGCATGACCTTAGTCGCGCTGACGGTGAGCGGTCTGACGCCCTCTTTCTTGGGATCATTGGAGGTGACACAGTGGCCGATTCCCTCTCCTTTGAGAGCGAGGGCGGCCCGGTGCCCGGCGCCGGAGCGGAACGTGAATTCCACGCCGAACTCCGAGAGATCAACTCCCTTCTGTATGGCGGCACTTAAGGCAGCGGTGTCATGGATGCGCCCGGCACGGCGGTCGATGACCAGCCCTTCTTTGGATATCGTGGCGTAGTTGCACCGGAACCCGATCATGCCCGGCTCCATGTGGATGCCCGAACCCTCGCACTCGAGCGGTCCCCGGCCGGTGTAGTACTTGTAGGGATCATACCCGAGGAGGGCAAGGTGTGCGGTATCGGAACCCGGGCGGATGCCCGGCGCGATGGTATCCATGATGCCGCAGCAGCCTTCCTGCGCAAGTTTGTCCAGAACCGGTGTTTTTGCTGCTGCGAGCGGGGTGGTACCCCCGAGCGCGGGACAGGGGCGATCGGAAATTCCATCGAGAACGATAAAAAGAATCCTGCTCGCGGTCATTGGTAGGGAATGTTGGACGGGCGGGGTAATTAGGTTTCGGGGGGTGGAGGAAAAACCGGATAAAGTCTTTACCCTCCGATTATTGATGACTCTGCCGGGGATTCGCCCTGGTACTGTGGTGTCCATTGAGAGTTATGCCGCTTTCTTCTCATCCGGCACGATTGCCGACAGCACCAGCGGGAGCACTGAAAGCACGAGGCCCGCTGCCATCGTGATGTGGAAACCGGTCAGGAATGTTGCGGAATCGAGTGCGGTAAACGCAACAATCCCCCCGGCATTTGCGGTTGAAAAGGTGAAGAGCATCGCATAGATCGCCGTACCCAGAACGCCGCCGAAATAGATGGTGGTCACCATCAGCGAGGACCCGGTTCCCTCTTCGCCTTTTGGAGCGCTCTCGATGATCCTGCTTGAGGCCGGCCCGGCTGCGATCCCGAAGGCCACTCCCATCAGGACGAGGCCGGCAAGCAGGGGAAGAATCCCGGATCCAGGAGACAGGACCGCAAAGATGGCGCTGAAGAGGACGAACAGTCCGCAGGCTGCGACCGCAAATGCCCGGCGGCCGTGCCGGTCCGACCAGTGCCCGAACGGGATGCTGATGCATGCGATCACTGCAGGTGGAATCAGGAGGCAGAGGCCGCTTGTCGCCATATCGAAGTGCATCTCCATCGTGAGATAGAACGGGAGCAGGTAGATGATGCCCATGAAGATGATATTGACCAGCAGGTATGCGACGAGGACCGCGGTGAACTGCCACTTTAAGAAGATCCGGATATTGAGAAATGGCTCTGTTGTTGTGAGTTCCCGTATGACAAATACCCCCGAGCAGAGCAGGCAGAGTGCTCCACAGGTGAGGATCAGTGGGTCCGTTACCCCGCGGGCGGCTACCTCTTCCAGCACAAAGGTGCAGAACACCATGGCGCCAAAGAGCGTGACCGCGCCCGGGTAATCGAAGGATTCCGTGTGGTCTTCCGGCTCATCACCCGGGATTACCCGGGCCGCAAAGAGGATCCCAAGGATGCCGATCGGGATGTTGACTAAGAAGATCCAGTGCCATGACAGGTACTGGGTGAGGATACCCCCGATTGCCGGCCCGGCCGCAAACCCGATGGAAGCGGTTGCGGCGATAACCCCAAGGGCCGTGCCGAGCATCTCTTTGGGGAGGTACCGTATGCAGAGCAGCGGGGCAACGGCAGCGATCATCGCGGCCCCGAGTCCCTGCACGAGCCGTGCAGCGAGCAGGATGTCAAGCGTAGGGGCGATCCCGCAGGCAGCAGAACCGAGCGTGAAGATGACAAACCCCAGGAGGAACAGTTTTTTTGCATACCCCCGGTCCGCAAGTTTCCCGAAGACGAGGAGGAGCCCTGCCATCATGAGCAGGTACGTGATAATAACCCACGCGATCGTCCCGGTGTCCGTATCGAAGTACGCAGCCATGGTCGGGAGCGCCACGTTCACAATGGATCCGTCGATCCCGTCCATTACCACACCGAGCGCTATAGCAGAAAGCAGGAGTTTCTGGCGGAGAGGATCGGTGATAATGGAGGTCATGGAAGTACCCTTTTTGGCGGGGAATTGTATTAACGTTCGGGACCCGGGCACCGGGCTGCGGCACTCTCAAATCCGCCGGTCACTCCCGGCCGGTTCTGGAATTAATTAAAAGGAAAAAAAATTATGCTGTTGAAATCCGTGCTGCCACGGGCTCAACCTTTGACTTGATGACCTCAACCCTGCGGGTCGGGTAGATGATCTTGACTGCCTTGAAGAGATCGCGTGAGATCTCTCCGGATACAATCACGTTGACAAGCGTGGTCAGGTCCCATGCGGATGCCTGGGCTTTGACGGCTTCGGTAATGATCTTCCGGATTGCGTGCTCCTGCGAGACGTTGGCACGGGCAAACGTGTAGCAGCTGATGGTCAGATGGACTTTCTTGCCATCCTTGGTGACCAGCGGGACATGGCAGTCTACGCGGGTGCTGCGGCGCTTGACGAGCGAGCGGAGGTAGTCCCTCGTTACGTCGTGGCCAACGAACTCGGTGTATGCCGCATCGCCGGTAACGGTTGCGATCTTAAAGCTCATCTTCATGTGCTGCTTGGCGTAATCATTGGTGATCTCGCCGAGTGTTGACGTCATGATCCTGCCGACAACGCTCTCAGCATCGTTTGCAATGGTGTCACCGATGAACACTTTCCCGAGGTTGTCGGGGGTGTGCACCTTGAACCAGCTCTTGGCCTTCCAGCCTTCTACTCTTCTTCCAACCTGTTTCTTCTTTGCCATACTTACATCACCTGGTGATTGTTGTTGGGGGCGGAAACGCTGCACGCGTCTTCCGCTATTGCCAGATTCATCAGATAATCATCCACCGATGCAATGACCGACCGGATCTGTGTTCCGGTGATCACTGTTGTTACCCTGTCGCCCTCTGCGGCGGTGCTCATGTTGTGCATGTTGTCCGGGGTTAATGCCGATGCAACTGCTCCTGCATTCCGGTGCAGGGTTGTGATCCTGCCTTCGATCTGCATCATGATGCCACCGCTTCGTGCCATGCTTTTGTGAACGCACCGATCTGGTCGCAGGGGATAGTTGCGCCTGCCCGCCGGTTGTGACCGCCACCGTTTCCATTGCTTGCATGGGCAAGTGCCCGGAGCAACGGGCCGAGTTCTTTTTCAACGCCGGCAGGACAGCGTGCCGAGATCCGGCAGGCATTTCCATCCCGTGCATAGACCAGCACCGGTTGTGCATTCACCCGGTCGCGGGCTAATATGTCAGCAACATCGCTTGCAAGGGTGACGTCTTTGACTTCGAATACGCCCGGTGCACCGTCTGCAGGGTGGGCAGTCCGGATGGCATCGATCACGCCGACGCGGTGCTTTCGTGCAATCTCCCATGCCCGGTCTATGTCGTGGGACGACCGGAGGCAGAGGGATGCAGCGAGATCGCCACGCCCGGCTTTACCGCAGGCATCGATGACTGCGGTGAGTGCGTGGGCATCCTCGATCACTTCGCGCTGGAGGTGGTAGGTGTCGCCGTAGATCGCACCCAGGCCGGCAAGCGTTGTTTTCGGTGCTGCCGTTATCACGACCTGCGAGAGCAGGGTGTCGAGCCGGACGCCATCAGTGCCAGCGGACTGGTTGATGAGCGTCGAGACGAGTTCTTCTGCGCCACTCACGCCTTCAAGGTAGGGGCTGATCGCGGTGTAGAACCGTTCGGTCATGTCCCTGCCCGGCAGGATGAGTCCCCGGTCCGGTACAATGATGCCGTTTGTTATTGCCTCGTTGAAGATCTCGAGGTTTTTGCCGGTCATCTGTTGTCCGTCACCGAGTATGCCGGGTATCACGAGCCCGGCGAGGTCGCGGTTGTCCCCCATCTTCTGGGCGACGAGATACGCGGTGCCTGCTGCCGAGAGTTCGCGATCGCCGTCGATACTGGCAAGCCGCGGGTTTGCATGGAACTCGCCATCGAATGCCGGGATGTGGTGATCCACCACGATTGCGTCATTCGGGAGATCTTTAATGCCAGAACCGAGATCGCAGAGCAGGTAGGTATCGTCACCGGTCAGGTCCTTTGCAGTAATTTCCTGCCGGACGCGGAGCCGGAAGCGGATACTCAAACGCAGCATCGCATGGCAGAGGATCGAGGCAGCGGCTATGCCGTCTGCATCGTGGTGCGCGAACACCTCGATGAACTCCTGCCGGGAAATCTGTTCGGCCACGGTTTCTGCTGCGGTATCGAGCGACATGATGGTGTGGATAATTATACAGATGGATTATCTGGACAGCAGGATCTCTGCCGTCTCCGGCTTGTACACAAACTCTTTGGGCAGTTTCTTGCTTCCCGTGTAATACTTCACGAGACGGCGAACCTTGGATTCGACCAGCTGAAGCTGCCGTTTGTTGTGCAGATCTTTCTTGTTCTCACTCAGGTGCTTGCGCAGACCGAGCGCCTTTGTCATGAGGTCCCGGAGATCTTCGGGGATCTCGGTTGCGACCTTGTTCTCTTTCAGGATGTCCCCGAGACGCTTGCCGGTGGCAAGTTTAATATCGGGAACTCCATAGCTGTCCCTGAGTACCAGTCCAATCTTGCTGCTCGACGCGCCTTCCTTCCGGAGTTCAAGGATAACTTTTGTGATCCCTGCTACGTCCTTGTTGGACCATGCGGGGACTTCCTTGCGGTAGGGGCGGACTGAGCATGACTTGCCTCTTCTTCGAGCATGCATTCGTGCCATAGTGTAGCCTCCTTATAGACTAAACGTAAGTCCAGAAAAGTACAGTTTATTTACTGACTCTCTGTAATCCCAAAGCCATGTTTGAGGCCATGCGTTTGTGTCGCACGTCGGACTTACATCTGCCAGCACATGTATTAAAAGTGCTTACCATCATTCGATGTGAGGTATAATAAGGGTAACTGAGCCTGACTTCCCGCTTTTCGCGCGAGACCTCCCCTCACTATCCGTAAATACTCCCTCTTCCCAATCTCTCCTGACGATGACTTCCCCGCCCATAGAACTCCATCCCATAGGATACGTCCGCTCTCCCTACAAAGCAAAGGGCGATGCCCCGCGACAGGGTCGCTTATCAGATACCATCTCCGAGATCGTGGTTGATGAACGCTACCGCCCCGCCCTTTACCAGATGGAGGGGCAGAAACATCTCTGGGTCCTCTGCTGGTTCGACCGGGCGGACCGGACCGTGCTCCGGGCAATCCCGCCAGGGACTGTGTATGAGAAGGGAGTGTTTGCGATACGATCCCCGGACCGGCCGAACCCGGTCTCGCTCTGCATGGTTGACCTTCTTGAAGTCAAAGACGGAGTCCTGAAAGTCTGGGGACTGGACGCATTTGACGGGACACCGGTTATCGATATCAAAGTTTATTCCGCTGAGATTTACGGTGTCCGGCAAGGGTGACCGTTCGTACGTAATTTTCAGAGATTGGATGGTGTTGGCGTGAAAAAAATTTTGGTAAAATCCGTTTTCAGACAATTGTCAAAATCTTCACGACCGCTTGGAGTGTGACCCCCTCTCTCCCCCAGAGGGGGAGGCAGCCCAAGGGGAGCATCCCCTTGACCCCCGTTATTTCAGAAGTTTTCATCAACCGTATAAGTTACCGTACTATTGACAGATAATCAAGTGGCGATCAGCCCTGTCGAAAAATTCCGTTGGAGAAAATCTCCTTGCCCCGCCGTGCCTCGGAGAGGCCCTGAGGCGGAGGAGAATCACAAAAACGATTTTCATGGTTTGGGTGTGAATTCCCGTTCATGTCCGTTTCAACAAAATCTAAAAAAAGTGGATATTACCCATTTGCAATCAGCCGCGAGATGTAGGCCCGGGCCCAGATGAACGCGATTGTCCCCCCGACAATATCCCCGACAACAATCCCCCACCATACGCCATGCTCGCCAAACCCGAGCACGATCCCGAACAGGTAGGCAAAGACTGCGATGAAGACAAGGTTCCGCAGCACTGAGATAACAAGCGAAGTCATTCCCTTTCCTGTTGCCTGGAATATCGATCCCGACATGATGCCCGGCGGGATGAACGGGTAGAAGAAGCACATGATAGCAAGGAATGCGGCGATCTCCGGTGCGAGATGGGCGCTGTCCGGCGAGTACGTGAAGATGACGGCGATCTGCCGGGCAAAGATGAAGGTGATGGCGCTGATGACCAGCGAGATCGCAATTCCGAGCGAGATTGAGAAGGTATGGACCGTCCGGAGCTTGGCAAACTGCCGTGCCCCGTAAGCAGCCCCGGCAACGGAGATAACCGAGGTGCTGATGGCGATGAGGGGGATGACCGCGAAGAACACGACCCGCCACCCCGCGGTATAGATTGCGACAGCATCCGTGCCCGCAGTTGCAACTAACAGGCCGTTGATGAAGATCGCGAGGATCGCCATGAGGAAGAACTCAAAGCTTGCCGGAAGGCCAACCCCGAGGATGTCCTTTATTGTCCTTTTGTCCCACGAGAAAGCCGTGTACGAGATCGTGACGTAGGTGTCCCGCTTCATAAAGAACCAGTAGAGGAGTACGCCCGAGACCATGACCAGCGAGATGATCATCCCCCACGCGGCCCCGGCAATGCCCATGCCGGCGGTGTAGATCAGCAGCGGGTCGAGGATCATGTTCAGGACCGACGACGCTGCCATGACATACATCGCCCGTTTGGCATCTCCTTCGGCCCGGAGGATTGCATAAGCAATATTGGTAAAGAGGATGAGCACCATGCCGAGGAAGACAACCTGCCCGTATTCTATTGCAAGCCCGGCAGTCTCTCCCGCCCCAAAGAGGTTGACAATCGGGCCGGTGAGGAAGATTAACGGTATGGTGAGGATTGCCGAGAGGATCAGCGTGATGAATATCGCGTGGATTGCCGCGTTGTCAGCACCGGTCTTATCCTTTGCACCGATACGGCGGGAGATGACGGATGCTGTCCCGGCACCAAGCCCGCTGCCGATCCCGATCAGGATCATGAAGAGCGGCGTGATGAACCCGACAGCCGCCAGCGCATCGGAGCCAAGGCCGGCAACCCAGATTGCGTTGACGATATTGTAGGTGGACATCAGGAACATCGCGATGATCATGGGCCCGGACAGTTTCACGATGGCTTTTTTCGGATCGCCCATCAGGAGCGCGATGCCTTCGGTGTTGTCTCTGCCCGCCGGGGCATCGGTCGCCCTGTCGGGAGAATCAGTTGTCTGCATCGGGATGGTCTCTTGCATGCTGCATGCTCCTGTGGCTGTTCTCTGCCACCGTTCTCATCAGGGAATTGAGGGTCTCTTTCTCATCCCGGGACAGACCGGCACAGACCTGTTCTTCCCACTCGCGATTTATGTCCTGCAGCACGGGGGCAACCCGTTCGCCTTTTTCCGTGAGGAAGAGGCGGACTGCCCTCCGGTTATCGGGGTCGACGATACGCCGGATGTACCCGGCATCTTCAAGTTTCCTGACTGCCCGGGCAATCGTGCCCTTATCGAGATGATAGTGCCGGACAAGGGTCTCCTGCATGATATTCTGCTCCTTGTAAAGCAGCATCAGGACCGGGAACTGGCCGGCGGAGAGGCCCAGCGGCCGGAGCCGGTCATTCAAAAAGATGAACCGGCCGCGACTGGTGATGGAGATCACAGCCCCAAAGGGGATCTCTCCGGTGATCGGGGATTTCATATGCACCAGTATAGGTTGCCGGTCCGGGAGATAACTGTTGTCAATGCAACAATTGGGGGACCTCCGGTTCCCCGCACTCTTTTTACCTCCCAAAGAGAACGGGATAGTACAGATGGACAAGATCCCCCTTGAGACCTGTGGCGAGGAATCCGCGATCCGGTTCCGGGACTGCTTCTCCGTGCGGTATATCCAGTCGGCAGCCCTGCTCTGCCAGCTCGCGTTTGCGATCGAGCAGGAATACCGGGGGGCAAAAGAGGTTCCTGCCGACCTCCAGCTCCGGCATGAAGTCTTTATTCTCAATTCGGTCCTGTCCTCTGTTACGTTCCTCGAATCCACCATCAATGAGCTCTATGCCGATGTTGCTGACGAGGCCTACTTTTTTTCCGATGAAAAGCATGAGGCACTTTTGAGGCTGATCTGTGAGAAGTGGAAGAACGAGAAGAACTTCGACCGTGCCCCGCTGTTAAACAAATACCAGAAGATTCTCCTCATAGCAGGAAAACCTCCGTTCGATGAAGATGACCCGGCATTTGCGAACCTGCGGTCCCTCATTGAGATCCGCAATCATCTCATGCACTACAAGCGGGAATGGGTGGTCATCGGTGAGTCCGGGTCCCGGGAGACTCTCGAAGAAACAACCGGTGGGAAATTTGAAAAAAACCTCCGGAAAAAATTTGCAACAAACCCGTTCGCGCAAAAAAAACAGCCATTTTTCCCTGATAAATGCTTAGGCCACGGGTGTGCGGAATGGGCAGTGGTCAACAGCCTGATCTTCACCGACGAGTTCTTCCGGCGGCTGGATCTGCCGGCGCCGTACGAAGGAATACGGGGCGAGATGAGGACGCGGTAAAAAACGTGGCATAATCGCATCCGGAGGATGCCATCGCCGAGGGAATGAAACCTCAATGAATAACAAAATTATCTGCGATCCATTGGAAATGCAAAAAAATATTCAGAAGTAACCCTTACTTCTTCTTTCCTTTCTTCTTGGGCTCGTCTTTTGCCATGGACATGAGATCGATGATATAACTGCCCTCTTTGCCGACGCTTACGATCCGCTCATCGGTTTTTGCCATCTTCTCAAGGTTCAGCTCATAAGAGCCCGGGGAAACAATCCGGATAGTCTCGACCCGGTCATACATCTCCACTTCCTTTTTTGCAGTAGTGGGCTGCTCGACAATCTCGAGCACCTCTTCTTTGGACTCGTCAGCAATCTCTTCAATAGATTTCTCTTCGAGCACATCCTTGTTGATCTCTTCTTCCTTGACGTAGAGAAACTTCTTGCCGCCGCAGCTTGCGCACCCTCTCAGGATCTCGGTTGAACCATCCTTGTATTCCCGCCCGCATTTCGTACACTTGTGCGGCATGGTCTTCACCCGAAGTATTCGATCATGGTCTCGTAGAGATCCTCAACGTTCCTGCCCTCGAGACCGGAAATAGCAACAACCGGGTGCTGGGGAAACGCGCTGCGGATACGTGCCGGCGTAGCATCGGGCAGGTCAATCTTATTTGCCACAATAATGACGGGCAGGTTCCTGCTCTCGATGATCCCGATCATCATGATATTCACCTGCATGAATGGATCGAGGGTCGAGTCGAGCATGTAGATGACGCCATCGATATCCTCGCGCAGCCAGTGCATGGCCTCGGCAACACCCTCGGTGGCTTCCCGGGAGCGGATGATCGCTTCGTCCTTCTCCATGCCGAACTCCAAAAATTCGTGGTAATCGATCTTGGTCGTTACACCCGGGGTGTCGACAATATCCATCGTTACCGTGCTGCCGTTGGCGCCGGAAATAATGATATCTTCCTTCTTTCTTGCCCTGCGGGTCTCGTGCGGGATCTCGCTTACCGGGCCAACAGCATCGCCGGTCCAGTCACGGGCAATACGGTTTGCCAGCGTGGTCTTACCCGCATTGGGGGGGCCGTAGATGCCTATCCGGGTTCGCTTCTTCTTGAAAAATGAGTTGAGGAAATTGGAAAATTTCTTCTTTGCCGTACCAAACGTCTGTAAAAATATTTTCACTTATGCACCTCGTTGGTTACGCATTGTACCGGGATACAAAGAATTCACCATGATTCGTTAGTAATGTATAGAATACGCAGTTTATTAGGTTTCTCGTATTTTTTCCAGCGGGTCGCCGTAGGGGGTTTCTGCACGGTCCGTGTCGACCTCTTCAATTATTACTGCGCCGCATTGTTGCCCGCCTCGGCCAAATTGTATTTATACAAGGGGAGGGGAGTATGCTAATTGTAAATCATCAGAACAAAAGCGCACCAAGGAGGTGACTCATGAAAAAGACAACCGACGCAATCCGGTTTGAAACCCGTGTCCCCATCGGGGAAGTGATGAAACGCAATCCGACTATGATCGGCATTGAGGCCACAGTAGCAAAAGCTGCAAAGGTGATGTGCCAGGAAGGAGTCGGCAGCGTAATCATCCTCGAGGATCACAAGCCCATCGGCATTGTTACCGAGGAAGACATCAACTGCAAGGTGGTGGCAAAGGATCTCAAACCGAGCAAAGTACACGTGAATGAAATCATGAGCACGCCACTCATTACGGTGAGTGCGGATAAAACATCTGGCGATGCCGCCCATATGATGGTGAAGTATAAGGTAAGGAGACTCCCCGTTGTGGATGAACACCACAAGGTGATTGGTATTGTTACCGTCCGGGATCTTCTTACCGTCTCTACCGAACTCAATGATATACTGGAGGATCTCATCGAGATCAACCGCGAGGAGATCATTGAGCAGGGTATATGTGACCGCTGCAGCCAGATGTCTGATGACCTTAAGCGGGTGGATGGTGTAATGGTCTGCCCAGGCTGCCGTGACGAGGACAAAATCACATGAAAACAGCACAGGATTTCATCTTAGAGATCCCTGTGCTGAAAAACAGTGACCAGATAACAAAGGCACGGCAGATCCTGAGAGATGGCCGGTTCCGAGAAGTCTATGTAGTCGACGGGAAAAAATCCCTTGTCGGCTATATTGACTTGACGGACGGGTTGCGGGTGACTGCAACAAAATCAAATGTGACGGTTGAGGGATTTGTTAAGGATGCACCGATGGTAAGTCCTGAAGACTCAATCGAACAGGTGGCAAAAACAATGAAAAGCTTCCATACGGATAGTGCTGCGGTGGTTGACTCTACGCATCACATACGGGGAGGGGTTCTTCTTTCGGATCTCTTCCCGGTCATCATCTCGCGCAACGAACTGCACGGGACGGTGGCTTCACGCATGACCGGGCACGTGGTTGCAGTAAATCCTGCCGATGAACTCCAGAAAGTCCAGGCACTGATCATGGAGAGCGGGTTCACTGCATTCCCGGTTATCAAAAAGAAGCGGCTCGTTGGGATTATATCACGACGTGACCTGATCAGTCACAAAAGGGTGCGGTCGGCAATCGCCCAGCACGCCCATACCACGATCGAAGACGTGATGACCCATGAAGTGGTCACGATCGCGCCCGATGAGCCGGTAAGGTATGCGGCAGAACTGCTCGTGAAGCATGATATAAGCCGGCTGCCGGTGCTTAACGGGGAGATCCTTGTCGGGATTGTTGACCGGCATGACATCCTTGCTGCACTTGCGTAAAAACCGCGCCATCACCAGCAGGATCAACATGGACAGGATACTTCTGGAAGGAATCTTCCAGGGATAATTACAGAAGTGGGTTTTATGACCCTCCAGAGGTGAGAATGCACCAGAATGATCGGGGCATCAAACAGGGCGACCGGCTCTTAAAGATGCAGGGAAAACTCGACCGCGGGCCGGTTGAGTTTAAATCACATATTGCAGAGCAGGAAGGCGAGATCATGGCGATCGCAACCCGCGATGTCATTTCAGTTCCCCCTACTACGAGTATTTTCGGGGCTGTGGAACAGATGACCGCGTGCGGTTTCCGTCGGCTTCCTGTCACCGATGCAGGCACAAAAAAACTGCGGGGAATCATCACATCGGGTGATGTGATCAATTTCATGGGGGGAGGTGACAAGTACAAGCTCGTACAGGTCAAACATGGCGGCAACCTGCTCTCGGCGGTGAACGAGAACGTTCGAACGATCATGACGCAGCAGACGGTCACGCTCACGCACGATGCAACCATCCGCGATGCGGTTAAAGAGATTGTCGAAAAAATGATCGGGGGGCTCCCGATCGTAGACAACGACGGGGTTCTTACCGGGATTGTAACTGAACGGGATGTGATGCGGGTGCTGGGGGCACAGCAGAGTTCGCTCAAGGTCGAAGATGTGATGAGTACGTCCCTGCGGGTGACTGCGCCGGACTGCCCGATAGAAACAGTCGCCCATGACATGACGAAATACCGGCTCCGCCGGTTACCGGTAGTGAGCGACGATGTCGTGTACGGCATTGTTACGGCAACTGACCTGATGTGCTATCTCGGCAGCCGGGAAGTCTTCTCGCGGCTGACCACCGGGAATATCTCGGAAGTGATGGGACTGCCCGTCAGGACACTGATTAAGGGAAATCTTATCACAACTACTCCGGAAAAGAGCATTAATGAAGCAGCCCGGGAGATGCTTGCAAAGAATATCGGGGCATTACCGGTGATTGAGGATTCCCGGCTGATCGGGCTTGTGACCGAGTTCGATCTGGTCCGGGCATTTGCGAGGGGATGACTGCCATGTTCGCACGCGACGTAATGACCGCACCGGTCTTTTTCATCTCTCCTGACGCAACCGTAGCCCATGCCCGGAACCTGATGGTGCGGCACAAGATATCCCGCATCCTGGTCATGGAAGAGCAGAAACTGACCGGAATACTCACAAAAAAGGATATTGCCTACCGCCTGAAGCAGGGCGAACCGGCATGGAGGCGGCGCCCGCTCGACCGGATCCCGGTGGGCGCCCTTGCCACTGAAAACCCCGTGACTGTCGATCCCGGTACCGGGATCGAGAAGATCGCTAAGCTGTTTACCGAGAAGAATATCAGCAGCGTTCCGGTGGTTGAAGCAGGATCCGTTGTGGGGATCATCACCAAGACTGATCTGATGAAATCCGTCCTTGTCCGGCGCCTGAGCCTCCCGGTCCGGGACGTGATGGAGGATGTGGTGACGGTCAGCCGCTACCATTCGCTCGATCATGTGATCAGCGTGATGCGGGAACGCAATGACAAGGTGCTGGTGATGGACGATGATGGCAAGCCTGCCGGAATCATCACGGAAACGAACCTTGCATTCTATGAAGATGAGCCCAAGATTTCAGGTGTGGTTGGAAAAGACGTAGCAATAACGAGACGTGACAAAGCGGACGGGGCAGGCGGGCAGGGCTCGCTCATGGTCGCCTCGGTGACTGCAGAAGACGTGATGACCAGTCCCGTGATCACGGTACCTGCAAAAACCCGGCTCCCCGACGCTATCGCACTGATGGACAGACATCATGTCAACAGCCTTGTTGTCATGGAGAACAACACGATTTCCGGGATCATAAAACGCGATGATATTATAAAGGAAGTGGCGAAATGACAAAAGAAGTTTTTATCAAAGATGTAATGGTAAAACCGACTACCATAGCCAAATCGGCCAAGATCACCGAAGCGCTCGATAAGATGCTGGCAGAAGGGATCGACCCCCTGATAGCCGTTAATAATAACTCTGTAATCGGCACCGTATCCAGGCAGGCAATCGCCGCGAAGCTGGGGAGCAAGCAGAACTCCGATATCGCCCCGACTTCAATCCATGTATCAAGTGTAATTGAGGAAGACTTCACCAGTGTCTATCCTGATGAGAGTGTCAATGTGCTCGTCCCCCTGCTCCAGCGCTACAAACTGGTTGTGGTATATGACGGGGATCACAAACTCATCGGCCAGGTTAGTGCCGTTGACCTGCTCAAGAAAGTCAAGCCGGAGAACGGGATGGATGATGTGGTAGAAAAGGCCGTCACCATCGAAGCAAACGAACGGGTAGTCCACCTGCGGCGCCGGATGCTGGATGACAACATCACCCGGTTCGTGGTTACGGAGCACGATAAGTTCACCGGCATTGTCACCGAGACGGATGTAGCGGTTGCGATGCGCAAGTTCCGCGAATCGGTTGATGACAACCACCAGGACCACCGGATCCGGAACCTGCTTGTCAAGGACATCATGAGCGCTCCGCTCTTATCAGTGGAACGTACGGCTACCGTCTCCGGGGTTATCGATACGATGGTAAAAAAGAACATCAGCTCGATAGCAGTGATGGACAAGGGCAAACTCTTCGGTCTCATCACCCGCAGATCGCTGATCAATGCGATGTAGGGCGATCCGATAACTTCTTTTTTTGGATTTTTCGATTTCGTTGAAACCCGATTTCTCTTATTGTTCGTTTATTCACTACGGGTGTAAGGAGGGTGACCCCCTCTCTCCCCCAGAGGGGGAGGCAGCCCAAGGGGAGCATCCCCTTGACCCCCTATTTTTTTCGGATTTTAAAAATGCGCCGGCCCCGTCAAAAACCGTCATGTGTATGTAGCTTTCCTGCCAATAACCGTAACAGGAGAATAGGAAAATGGCTGGCATTCAGTTCCGGGTGATGAAAAGAGAGGAAGTTGCTGTCGCAGTAGCGTGGGCTGCGAACGAGGGCTGGAACCCCGGTCTTTCTGATGCGGAATGTTTCTCTGCCGTTGATCCGGGGGGGTTTTTCTGTGCGGAAACAGACGGCAAGATCGTGGGCACGGTTTCGGTGGTCAACTACGATGACCGGTTCTCGTTTTACGGCTTCTTTGTCGTCGACCCGGCCTACCGTGCAAAGGGGATAGGGATGCAGCTCTACCGGTACGCAATGCAGCATGCCGGCACCCGCGTTGTGGGCTGTGATGGCGTGGTCGCAATGGTGGCCAATTACGAGAAGAGCGGCGGCCTTTTCCTGCACTACAACAATGCCCGGTACGAGGGTGTCGGCGGGGGTGCAATGCCAGCGGGACTCACCCCGATACGTGATGTGGATTTCGACACGCTGGCTGACTATGACGCGGCGCACTTCCCGGCCCGTCGCGAGCGGTTCCTCCGGTGCTGGATCCGGCAGAAGGAGCATTATGGTCTGGCACAGCTGGACCGTGACGGGAAAATCGTAGGGTATGGTGTGCGGCGGGTCTGTCACACGGGCCACAAGATCGGTCCGCTCTTCGCCCGTGATCGGGCAACCGCTGAACGGATTCTCGATGGCCTTGTTGCGGGAATTCCCGGCGAGCAGTTCTATCTCGATATCCCGGTCCCGAATGCGGCTGCGGTTGCGCTCGTGCAGGACCGGAAGATGACCCCGGTCTTTTACACCGCCCGGCTCTATACTTCACCGGATCCCGTACCTCTCCTGCTGGATGAGATTTTTGGCGTGACCACGTTTGAGTTGGGGTAGGTTGCGGAGCGATGAGCAGGAACTTCTCCCAACTTTTCCCGGAGTGCGGGATTATTGTTCATCTTTATGATAGAGAGCGAGGAAAACGAGGGTATCCTGGCGCTTATCATACCAGTACGATAACCGGAATGGTGGGATATACACTTCCCGGGTCTGTTTCCGGCAATACCCCATCGGTTTTCCAATCGATGGATTCCCAATGATCTTCCGGATCTGTTGCTTCACGTGTTCTTTAAGCCGGGCATCGTTGATCTTCCGGATTGTTTTCTCAAAATGCGGGTGGTACGAAACGGTTACCATGAGTCTAACTCATCGACGAACTCACCCTCTTTCTTCCGGATAAATGTCCCTTTCTTGTATTCCTCGAATGCCAGTTCGGTTTTTTCCGCGAACAGAATGTCATCCCGCAATGCCGGTTCAAGATCGGTGAGCGGTTTGAGAATGATCCGTTCCCCGTCCTTGATTATCAGGATCTTCTCGCCTTCGGGAAGATCGGCTCGCATCGATGCGGGGATAACGATCTGTCCCTTGGAACTCATTTTAGTGATTGCAACATCCATGGCTTATCAGTAAGATATGTCTTACGTGCAGTGGTCTTATCATTTTGGGTTGGTGCTGGATAATTGGTATTCTGCTCCTTACTCGTTGTCCTGAGGGGGGTGGTACCCTGTCTTGCGAAGGACAGGGGGGTAGGGGGACCCCCCCTCTTGTTTGCGAGAGGGGGTAGGGTAGGCAGGTACCCCCCGCTCACTTTTTGGAGAGGGGGTATGCCCTCTCCCGGATACCTTCTCATGAAATCCCCTTTCCGTCGTGATTCCACACGAAGCCGTGGCCGTGTGCGTGCGACCGGAGGGGGGGTGGTACCCTGTCTTGCGCGAGACAGGGGGGTGGGGTACCCCCTCTCTGTTTTTAGAGTGGGGGGACCCCTTGAGTGTGGGAGGGGTACCCACCCCCTTTTGGGAAAAAAATCGTGGCTATTTTACAAGAAAAAGGAGTTCATCATATTTTTTTGCATGCATATTTTGCAGACATACTTAGTATGTGCAACTTCTTGCTTGCGAATCGTCATACTTAGATGGAGATAATAAACAGTAAGGATGGAGCCGCCGCCCCCGAAGGGGCGCCCCCGCGGCGGATCAAGGCCTGCATCTCCCCCTTTATCTGATAACCGGACCCGGCATTTTTGAAATAGGATGCACACACACTAAGGTACTAAGAATAACAATGCCCCGGAATCCCGGCATACATAATAGGGAAAATATTTGTAAACGTGAGAAGATCCAATAAATTCCTTCTATCCTCTTCGGGTCCCCGGCCCCCATCTCTGTGGAACTGGCTGCCCGCAACACTTATTACCCAACTGTACCCATATTATAAAGCACCATTCATGGAGCAGTGACTATCCACTGCGAGTGTCTGTTACAAGATGCGAGATTCCTCTGTTGAGGTAGCCAAGCCTGGTATGGCGCAGGTTTGCTAAACCTGTGTTCGAAAGGACTCGGGAGTTCAAATCTCCCCCTCAGCGCTCAAAGAGACAATCTCACCAATCGAGGGGATTGGATGGCTCAGGAAAACGATATAAAATACTTTGTAAGGGTTGGAACCACCGATCTCGATGGTACCAAATCCGTGAGAGTAGCGCTCACCGGCATCAAGGGTGTCGGCAGGCATACCTCCACGGTTATTTCCCGGATGGCGAAGGTTGACGAATACGCGTTACTCGGTCGCCTTGAAGAGGAGTCGGTAAACCGGCTCCGGGTCGCTGTTGAAGAGTACATCACGAAGATTCCGGCTTGGATGGCAAACCGGCCGAAAGATGTGTACACTGGCGAAACAAAGCACCTCTTTGGCGGTGATGTCGCTCTCGCAAACGATGAAGACATCAACCTCATGAGAAAGATCCGGTGCTACAAGGGCATCCGCCATGAGACCGGCCAGAAAGTCCGTGGTCAGCGCACCAAGTCGACAGGCAGAACCGGTAAGACCGTCGGTGTGAGCAAGAAGAAAGCCGGAGGAAGCTAATCATGGGATACCCCGGAAAGAACCACAAGACTTACCAGCCACCGAAGCGGCCCTTTGAAAAGACGCGTATCGAATCCGAAACGCGCCTTGTCATCGAATACGGTCTCCGCAACAAGCGTGAAGTCTGGAAAGCCCAGGCAGACCTGCGCAAATACCGCAAGGGTGCCCGTAACCTTCTCGTGCTCGCATCCAGTGCCACCGACAAGCACATTTTCGAAGCAAAGAGGGACGAGCTTATCAGCCACCTCCAGCGCGCAGGACTTCTCGGCCCCGATGCGGATATCGAAGCTGTGCTCTCCTTAAAGGTACAGGCCCAGCTCGATCGCCGTCTCCAGACCCTGGTACACCGCAAGGGACTCGCCCGCTCGCCCAAACAGGCGCGGCAGATGGTCACCCACGGTCATATCGCAATCGCCGGAAGGCGTACCACCATTCCCGGCTACCGCGTCAACCGGATCGAAGAAGGACAGATCTCCTATTACGGAACATCCTCGTTCGTCAGTGACTCGAATGCTGAGAGGACCCGCATTGCCAAGCCGGCAAGCAACCCCAAGGCAGCCCCCCAGCAGGGATACCAGCGTGGAGGTAGATAATGGCAGCAAATGACAAGGAAAAATGGGGTATCGCTCACATCTTTGCGTCCTTCAACAACACTATCATCACGGTAACTGACCTCTCCGGTGCAGAGACGGTCACAAAAAGCAGTGGTGGTATGGTCGTCAAGCAGGACCGCAATGAGAGCTCCCCGTATGCTGCCATGCAGATGGCAGGAAACGTTGCCCAGGCAGCCCGTGAAAAGGGCATTGTCGGTGTCCATGTCAAGGTGCGAGCACCCGGACAGGGCAAGCAGCGCAGCCCCGGGCCCGGTGCCCAGGCAGCCATCCGTGCACTTGCCCGTGCAGGCATGCGCATAGGCCGCATTGAAGATGTTACACCTGTTCCCCACGACTCATGCCGGCCGAAAGGCGGCAGACGCGGAAGGAGAGTGTGATGCAGATAGAATTCGCCAGTCTGGACGATTCCTTGGCGCGATTCACTCTCTCGGGAGCGAGCCCGGCATTTGCCAACGCCTTCCGGCGGGCAATGATCGGCGAAGTGCCAACCCTTGCAATCGAAGATGTGCGCATTTATAACAATACCAGTGCGCTCTTTGACGAGATGCTGGCACACCGCCTCGGACTTATTCCCATAAAGACCGATCTCTCATCCTATTCGACACAAGAGAAATGCACGTGCGGCGGGGCAGGATGCCCGGGCTGCACGGTGACTTACACCTTAAGCGCCGAAGGCCCCCGGATGGTCAGTTCAAATGACCTGATCCCGGCAGACCCGAAAGCGGTGCCGGTGTACGACAATGTCCCCATCGTGAAGCTCACGAAAGGGCAGACCCTTGTCCTTGAAGCAAAAGCGGTCCTCAATACCGGTAAGGTGCACTCAAAATGGCAGCCGACCCTGGTCTGCGGGTACAAAAACCACCCCGTAGTCTCGATCAGCGAAGCCTGTGATGCCTGCGGTATGTGCGTGGACGAGTGTCCCCGCCAGGTGCTTGCGGTTCGCGGCAAGAAAGTCGAAGTAGTGAATGGTAAACTTCCCGACTGTTCCATGTGCAAGCTTTGTGAAAAGGCATGCATGACGAGCGGTATCGGTGATGAACCGGCAATCCGTGTATCCGCCGAAGCAGACCGCTATATTTTCGTGGTCGAGGGCGACGGTTCACTGCCGGTAAAAGAGATCATGAATCGGGCACTTCTGTATATCAAGGAGCAGTCAGACGAGCTGGAACACCAGCTAGGCGAAATATCAGGGGATGAAAAGAAATGACAAGAATTGTAGAGAAGACGAACCCCCGTCTTACCAGCCTTATCTTACTCCTGAAGAACAAGTCACGGGAGAATGAGGCTAAGATCTGGCGCGAGATCGCAAGCAGGTTAGAGACCCCCAACCGGAATTACGCTGAGGTCAACCTGTCCAAGATCAACCGCTATGCCCAGAACGGCGAGACAATCATCGTCCCGGGCAAAGTGCTGGGCAGCGGCCTGCTGGAGCAGTCCGTCAAGGTTGCAGCGCTGAATTTTTCAGCATCAGCGACCAGCAAGATCAAGGACGCTAAGGGACAGTGTATGACGATTGAGCAGCTCCTGCAGGACAACCCGAAAGGCAGCGGTGTCCGGATCCTGAGGTGAAGAAGATATGGTAACAGTAATCAACGGTGACGGACTGCTTCTCGGGCGTCTTGCAAGCCTTGTCGCACAGCGCGGGCTTGCCGGAGAAACGATTGCAATTGTCAACGCAGAAAAAGTAATCATCTCCGGCAGCCGTGCACGCGTGCTCGGCAACTACAAACACAAGGTGGAACGCGGCGCCAGCGGCAACCGCTGGGGACCGTTTGTCCCGCGCCGGCCCGACCATCTCATGAAGCGGACGATCCGCGGCATGCTGCCGTACAAACGCCCCCGTGGTGTTGAGGCCATGAAGCGCATCAAGTGCTACGTCGGTGTTCCAACAGAATTTGTCGGAAAGGAGATGGAAGTGCTCGAAGACGCACACATGAACCGTCTGAACAACCCGAGCCACATCACGCTCGGCGCAGTGAGCACGTTCCTCGGAGCAAAGTTCTAGAGGCTGGTTCCCATGGTAAAGATCATTAACACAAGCGGAAAACGCAAGACTGCAATCGCACGGGCGACCTTAAAGGCAGGCAAAGGCGTTATCCGGGTCAACTCAGTACCGCTCGATCAGTACGGCTCTGATGTCACCCGGATGAAGATCTCTGAGCCTCTCCTCCTGGTACCCAACGCGGTGCACGGTATCGATGTAACCATCGATGTCGCAGGTGGCGGTGTGATGGGACAGGCAGAGGCGGTCAGGACCGCACTTGCCCGTGGCATCCTCCTTTGGCACAACGAACCCCAGATCAAGGATATCTACCTTACCTATGACAGGACACTCCTTGTCAATGACTCGCGGCAGAAAGAAGCCAAGAAGCCGCATGGTTCCGGTGCAAGGGCAAAGTTCCAAAAGTCTTATCGTTAAGATAACAGATATGATGAGAGGTTAAAATAATGATACCCGTACGATGTTTCACCTGTGGAAAACCGATTTCCACCGCGTGGGAAGAGTTCAGGCAGAGGCGGGAGAAAGGCGAGGATCCCAAACAGATCCTCACCGATCTTAATATTACCCGGTACTGCTGCAGGCGCATGCTCCTGACCCATAAAGTCGTCATTGACGAGCTCAACCCTTACAATTAGATTGACCATATGACCGAGGGGTCGTAGGGTAGCCTGGACCATCCTATTGCGTTCGGGACGCAGTGACCTGAGTTCGAATCTCAGCGACCCCATTATCAAACGAAAAACATCATTTTGAGGACAAAAAATGCAGACGCAGACATACTCCCGGTATGAACGGGCAAGGATCATTGGAGCAAGGGCTCTGCAGATATCAATGGGTGCTCCGTTACTTATCACGACGACACGGATCGATCCGCTTGAGATCGCCATCGAGGAATTCAACAACCACACCATCCCCATTACCGTAAAAAGGAAGTAGAGGACTCTTATGACGACCATAGAGGTTATCGAACTGCGGACAATCCTGGACAGCCGGGGCAATGCGACCGTTGAGGCGGACGTATACACGGCGAATGGTTTTGGAAGGTCTGCAGCGCCCAGCGGTGCCAGCACCGGGGCCTTTGAGGCAAAAGTCAAGGAACCCCGCGAGGCGGTTGACTATGCCTACCAGAATGTACTTCCCGCACTCATCGGCATGGATGCGTGTGACCAGGAAGGATTCGACGAGCAGCTCCGTGATATCGACGGGACTGCCGATTTCTCGGAGATCGGGGCTAATATTGCCGTAGCACTCTCGCTTGCCAATGCCAAGGCAGCAGCATCCGCAAGTGACATGCCGCTCTTCCGCTATCTGGGCGGGGCATTTGTCAAGGAAATGCCACTCCCCTTAGGTAACATTATTGGCGGCGGGGCACATGCGGCAAATGCCACCGAGATCCAGGAATTCCTTGTCGTGCCCGGGGGAGCAGCCGATGCAGAAGAGGCCGTATTTGCCAATGCAGCGGTCCACCGGCATGTCAAGGAACTTCTGAAGCAAAAAGGGAAATCCTGCGGCAAGGGTGATGAGGGTGCGTGGGCACCGCAGATTGACGATGCCCTCGCATTTGAGCTCATTGCCGAGGCGACCGGACTTGTTGCCGACGAACTGAATGTAGAAGTCGACATGGGTATTGATGTTGCGGCAAGCCAGATGTGGACCGGGGAAGGGTACAAGTACCGCAACAAGACGCGCTCAACTGAAGACCAGATCGCCTACATTGCCGAGCTGGTTGACACGTATAATCTTGTGTATGTTGAAGATCCTCTCTTCGAGGAAGACTTCGACGCCTTTTCCGAGCTCAACCGCCAGATCGGGGATCGCTGTCTCCTTTGCGGGGACGACATCTTTGTGACCCAGGTTGACCGCATCGCGCAGGGTATCGAGAAGGATGCCGCAAACTGCGTACTCATAAAACCCAACCAGGTGGGAACCCTCACTGAGACCTATGACGCAGTGCGGCTCGCCCACACCCATGGCCTGGACACGGTTATGAGCCACCGGTCCGGTGAAACCACCGATACAACAATCGCCCACCTTGCAACCGCGTTCTCCTGCGTTTTCTTAAAATGCGGAGCCGTTGGCGGAGAACGCATTGCCAAATTAAACGAACTGATACGCATAGAGGAACAGCTATGACTACTGTAAATGAAATGGAAATCGAATTAAAAGAGCCACTCATCCCCGTCGAAGAGTACCTTGCAGCCGGTGTTCACATCGGTACCCAGCAGAAGAGCGAAGATATGAAGAAGTTCATCTACCGCGTCCGCGGCGATGGACTCTATATCCTTGATATCCGCGAGACCGATGCCCGGATCAAGACCACGGCCAAGTTCTTAAACCAGTTCGAGGCACCCAATATCCTCGTGGTCACCTCCCGCCAGTACGGCCAGTACCCGGCAAAGAAGTTTGCCGACACCATCGGTGCAATGTCTGCCACCGGCCGCTTCATCCCGGGTCTCATGACCAACCCCGTTCTCTCTGAATACATTGAGCCGTCGGTCGTTGTTGTAACCGACCCGATCGGTGACGCACAGGTTATCAACGAGGCAGTCCAGTGTGGTATCCCCGTTGTAGCACTCTGCGATACCAACAATATGACCAAGTATGTTGACTTAGTCATCCCGACCAACAACAAAGGTCGCAAGGCACTCTCCATGATCTACTTCCTGCTCACCCGTGAGATGCTCAGGCTCCGCGGCATCTCGACAGCACTCTCTCCCGAAGACTTCGAAACTGAGTTTTGATCAGTTCACCTTTTTTTCAGGGTGACCGATCGTTAGATATATGAGTACGACCAGAGGGTTGATCCGATGAAGATGCGTACATGCGCAGTAGCCGGCATGTTCTATCCGCGAGACCCCTCCCATCTGGAGCAACTGCTCGAGAAGTTTTTCTCCGGCACCCGGGTGGAGGGAACACCTCTGGGTATCGTATCGCCCCATGCAGGATATATCTATTCAGGGCAGGTAGCCGCCCATGCATTCGGTTCTATTGCTCCGGATTTTTCCGGCACTTTTGTGGTGATTGGCCCTTCCCATCGCGGGTATATCAGCTGTGTTTCTGCCGTTCCCTGGGAAACTCCGCTCGGTGTGGTTGATACGGACACCGGGTTTGTAGAAGCGCTGGATATGGAGACCGATGAACTCTCTCACCGGGACGAGCACTCGTTAGAAGTGCAGATGCCGCTGATAAAGTACCGGTTCCCGCGTGCCCGTATTGCCCCGATCATGATGGGGCAGCAGGATTATGCAAGTGCGATCCGGCTTGCAGAGAAGATAGAAGCGGCAGTCCGGCTGACAAAGCGGGATATCAGGATCGTTGCTTCCAGTGATTTCTCACATTATGTGCCGGAGAAGAAGGCAAAATCAGATGATCTTTATGCAATCGAACCCTTAGCTACTCTCGACACGCTGGAATTCTACCGGCGGATCGAGGAGCGACGCGTAACCGCCTGCGGGTATGGCCCGATCACTGCCATGGTGAACGCCTGCAGCAGGCTTGGGGCGAAATCGGCAAAGCTTATCCGGTATGCGACGAGCGGGGATGTGACAGGCGACACCCGCGAAGTCGTCGGGTACGCGGCCATTACGGTGATATAAAGTTGGCAACGTGGAGTGCACCGGGCAAGGTATTCTTGTTCGGTGAGCATGCAGTAGTCTATGGAAAGCCCGGCATAGCCATGGCCATCAAGCCCCGGGTGTTTGTCACGGTGAGGAACACCAAGCGCCCCCAGCGGGCGAAATCGCCGTACATCGACGGGTGTTTCGAGGCGATGGGCGTGATGGGCAGTGTCTATATCAACTCCCAGATCCCGAGTTCGTCCGGGTTGGGATCGTCCGCCGCAGTCACGGTTGCCACCCTGTCGGCCATCAACGATGAATTCTCCCTGCACAAGACCCGGGAAGATATCGCAGACATGGCCTTTGAGATCGAAAAGACCGTGCAGAAAGGGCGGGCCAGCCCCACGGACACAACCGTATCTGCGTACGGGGGAATTGTGCTTATCAGCGGCGGTTCCCGCAGGCGACTGCCCCCGCAGAACATTCACCTGGTGATCGGGGACTCGCTCGTCTCCCACAGCACCTCAAAGATGGTAGAGCAGGTGAGCGAACTGAAAAAGAAGCACCCCAATATTGTCGATCCCGTGCTCGATGCGATCGAAGGGGTGAGCCTGAGCGCGATCCACCACCTCAACAATCCCAAGGAACTGGGAAAATACATGAACATGAACCATGCCCTGCTCGAAGTGCTGGGTGTCGGGCACCCGCAGCTTGGAAAGATGGTCCTTGCTGCACGGGCGGCAGGGGCATTCGGGGCAAAGATCACCGGTGCCGGTGGCGGGGGCTGTATGGTGGCACTCTGCCCCAAGCCCATCAAACACCGGATTGCCAGTGCCATTGAGGCGTGCGATGCCCGGGCAATCATTACGGGTATCGACACGGAAGGGGCACGCAAGGAGAAGAATGTCTGACCGCTTGATCTTAAAACTGGGCGGAAGTGTAATCACCGATAAGAGTGCAGACTGTGCAATCAACCGCGGGCAGCTGGCATCTATTGCCGGCTCGATTGCCCGGGCACGCACGGGTGGCATTGTGGTCATACACGGTGCCGGTTCCTGCGGGCATCCCGAGGCGAAGCGGTACAACCTGGATATCGGTGCCGTAACCGGGCAGACCGAGGGGATCTATGTCACCCACCGGGCAGTCAGCCGTTTGAACGAAGAGGTTGTCGCAACCCTCCGCGAACAGGGGGTTGCCGCGATTGGGGTCCACCCGCTTCATACCGCGATTGCGGACAACGGCCGGCTGGTCTCCTTCGAATGCCGGCACCTTGAAACAATGCTGGGCCTGGGGATGGTCCCTGTGATCCACGGCGACGTGGTGATGGACCTTTCAAAAGGAGCCTGTATCGTCTCGGGCGATCAGCTCGTGCGGTATCTCGCGGTTGGATTAGGTATCAGCCGCGTGGGGCTCGCCACCGATGTACCGGGAGTGCTGGATGGAGAGCGGGTTGTTCCGGAAATTACCCGGGACACGATGCCAACTCTCCGCATCGGCAACTCGATGCATACCGATGTCACCGGTGGAATGAGAGGCAAAATCAACGAACTGCTCGAACTCGCCGATGCGGGAATCGGGTCAGATATCTTTCATGTCTCGCGGGTAGCCGACTTCCTTTCCGGAGCCGGCCACGGCGGGACAACCGTTAAGGGGAATAAAACATGAGTGACAAGAAGCGGTTTACGTCCTCGCGCAAGCTTGACCACCTGCGCATCTGTGCAGAAGAAGCAGTCGAGAGCGGGGATGCCGGGTTTGGGAGCATCAGGTTTGTGCACAACGCACTGCCGGAATGTGACAAGGGAGCGATCAGCCTCTCGACGCGGTTCCTGAACCACACGTTTTCATCCCCCCTGTTCATCTCGGCCATGACCGGTGGTCACCCGGGAACAAAAGATGTGAATGCCCGGCTTGCACGGGCAGCTGAACACTACGGGGCCGGCATGGGTGTCGGCTCCCAGCGTGCGGCGCTGGAGAATCCCCGGCTCGAGGATACGTTCTCGGTTGTCCGGGATGAGGCGCCCCACGCATTCCTGGTTGCAAACCTGGGTGCCGTCCAGCTCCGCGACCACGGGATCGAATGGGCAGAGCGTGCCGTCTCGATGATCGAGGCGGATGCCCTTGCAATCCACTTAAATTTCCTGCAGGAAGCGATCCAGCCGGAAGGCGATCATAACGCCATCGGCTGCTCTGCGGCAATCGAAGAACTCTGCCGGGAATTCAAGACCCCGGTTATCGTAAAAGAGACCGGCTGCGGTATCTCTGCGGCAACGGCCCGGCAGTGCTGGGGTGCTGGTGTCAGTGCGATCGATATCGGTGGCTGGGGCGGTACGTCCTGGGCTGCTGTCGAGAGCGTCCGGGCAGACGAGAGTAAAAATGCAAAAGACCATGCCCTGAAATCATTAGGGCAGGACTTCTCCTGCTGGGGCATTCCCACGGTAGTCAGTCTTGCAGAAGTGCTCGCAACGGGCAGCCCGGTGATTGCCTCGGGGGGAATCCGGAGCGGTCTTGATATCGCAAAGGCGCTTGCACTCGGAGCAGATCTCTGTGGAATGGCACTGCCCCTGCTCAAACCTGCAATGGAAAACGACGAGGCACTCGGTAACGTGATCGATGTGATACACCAGCAGCTTATGGTCACGATGTTTTTGACCGGCTCTGCACGGGTATCCGATCTCAGGAAGGCCCCGATGTATCTTACCGGAATGACCCGCCAGATGATCGATAAGGACAATCCGGCGCGTATCAAGCGATAACCCAATCAAACCGGGGAATTCTTCAGGCAGAATATACATACAGAAACGTAAGGAGATAAAAAAATGGATATAGAAGTCATTGCAGTGGGCGGATACGACGAGGTCGGGCGGAATATGACCGCTGTCCGCTGCGGAAAGGAAATTGTCATCTTTGACATGGGCCTCAGGCTGGACCAGATAATGATCCACGAGGACGCGGAAATTGAGAATATGCATTCCCTTGACCTGATCAAGATCAAGGCGATACCGGATGATACCCTGATGAACGGGATCGAAGGGTCGGTCAAGGCGATCGTCTGCTCGCACGGCCACCTCGACCACATCGGGGCAATCCCGAAACTGGCGCACCGGTACAATGCACCCATCATCGCAACCCCGTATGCCACCGAACTTATCCGGCAGCAGATCTCCGGTGAGCAGAAGTTCGGCGTGAACAACAAGCTCTTTGCCCTCAAGTCCGGCCAGCGCTACACGCTCTCCCCGAACCTTGTGCTCGAGTTCGTCCGCACGCAGCACTCGATCATCGATACCGTGACGCCGGTGCTTCACACTCCCCACGGTGCGATCGTCTATGCGTGTGATTTCAAGCTCGACCGGACACCGGTCATCGGCGAACCGCCGGACTTTGCCCGCTTCCGCCAGATCGGCAAGGAAGGCGTGCTCGCCCTTATCGTGGAGAGCACGTATATCGACCGGCCCGGCCGGTGCCCGAGCGAGCGGATCGCCCGCGATCTCGTCAGGAACGTCATCACCAGTTACGAGGATGACAAGAGCGCCATCATCGTCTCTACCTTCTCTTCGCACATTGCCCGTGTCAAAACGATCGCGGAGTGTGCGCACGAGATCGGCAGGAAGCCGGTGCTGCTCGGCAGGTCCATGGAGAAATACTCCGTGACCGCAGAGCAGATGAAACTCTGCTCCTTCCCCGAGACCACCAGTGTGTTCGGGAACCGCAGGACCGTTGACCGGACCATGCGCCGGATGATGAAGATGGGAAAAGAACAGTTCCTCCCAATCGTCACCGGGCACCAGGGCGAACCGGGCTCCATTCTTACCCGCGTTGCGCTCGGGGATACCCCCTACCAGCTGGCCAAGGGCGACAAGGTCGTCTTCTCGGCCAACGTAATCCCGAACCCCATGAACTTCGGCCAGCGCTACATGGTCGAGCAGCACCTCCGGCATGCCGGTGCACGCATCTTTGAAGACCTGCACGTATCCGGTCACGCCTACCGCGAGGATCACTACGAGTTTATCCAGCTGCTCCAGCCGCAGCACATCATCCCTGCCCACGGGCACCTGAAGATGACGGCCGGCTACACGGACTTTGCCACCGAGATGGGATACACGGCCCAGTCCACGGTCCACATGCTGAAGAACGGGCAGCGGGTCAAACTCAATTAAAACGAGGAATCATACATGTCGGAACTATCCCCGTACCTGGAATCGGTTGCAGCACAGATTGACCGCATGATCGACCGGTATTTTGTTGACACGGTGGGTGAACTGAACAAGGCATCAGCCCACCTGCTTGCTGCCGGCGGCAAACGGCTCCGCCCCGCAGTTGTCATGCTGGCGGCAGATTCTGTGAATCACGGAAGCTCCGATGATATCATGCACGCGGCTCTCGCGCTGGAGATCACGCACACGTTCACGCTCATCCACGATGATATCATGGATGACGACAACCTGCGCCGGGGTGTCCAGACCGTGCACACGAAATGGGATATGCCGACCGGTATTCTTGCCGGCGATGTGCTCTATGCCCGGGCGTTCGAGTATATCTGCATGGCAAAGGCCACCGATGCAGCAAAAGTCCGCTCGGTCACCATGCTCGCCCGCGCCTGCGCCGATATCTGTGCGGGACAACACATGGATATGTCGTTCGAGCACCGCAATGACGTGAGCGAGTTCGAGTACATCGAGATGGTGAGGAAAAAGACCGGGGTGCTGTACGCAGCCGCTGCCGGTATCGGCGGCATTCTTGCCGGGGGCACTGCCCCGCAGGTAAAAGCCCTCTATAACTTCGGGCTCAACACCGGTATCGCGTTCCAGATTCAGGATGACTTAATTGACCTGCTCACGCCTTCAGAGAAGAGCGGCAAAGACCAGGCTTCCGACCTGCGGGAAGGCAAGCAGACGATCATCATGATCAAGGCGCGGGAGAAGGGTATCGACCTGCAGAAATACCGGCGCGAGCTCTCGAAAGCCGATATCGATGCAGCGATAAAAGAGCTGACCTATGCCGGCGTGATCGACGAGGTTAAGAAGATCGCAGCAGACCTTGTCGTTGCCAGCAACAAGCATCTCTCGCTGCTCCCCGCCTCAAAAGAACGCCAGCTCCTGATGGACATCGGCGAATTTTTTGTTACCCGGAGTTATTAACAATGCCCGGGGATGATCCAAAAGAGCTCCTCTTTTTGTGTGCACTCCAGAATGCCGTGAAGCATGGCGGTGTCCCGCAGGCAGGAGCCGTCATGGGTATGGTGATGGGGGCACACCCGGAACTGCGGAGCCGGGCCAAGGAGGTATCCGCGTTTGCAAAGGAAGCGATTGCGGAGGTAGCCGCCCTTTCTCCTGAAGAGCGGGTAACAACTCTCCAGACCCGTGCACCCGAAATGTTTGCGGCACTCTCCGAGAAGCACGAGCACAAGAAAGTGCTGCCCGATCTCGAAGGGGCTGAAAACGGCGTAGTGATGCGGTTTGCCCCCAATCCTTCCGGCCCCCTCCATATCGGGCATGCCCGGGCTGCGGCGCTCAATGATGCGTACATCAAACAGTACGGCGGGCGCTATATCCTGCGCATCGAGGATACCGATCCCAAGCGGGTCGATCCCGAGGCGTACGAGATGGTGGCTGAGGACCTCAGGTGGCTGGGTCTTGGTATTACCGACACCGTGACGCAGAGCGATCGCCTGCACCTGTACTATGTGCTCTGCACGCAGCTGATCGAGCGGAACGGGGCATATGTCTGCACCTGCGACAACGAGCAGTTCAAGGAGCTCAAGAACAAGAAGATCGCCTGCCCCTGCCGGGAGCAGTCGGTCGAGACGAACCTTAAGCTCTGGGACAAGATGCTCACCCACGGGTTCAAGGAAGGCGAGGCATCGGTCAGGATCAAGACCGACCTGCTCCACCCGGATCCGGCCATGCGGGACTTCCCCGCGTTCCGTATCCTTGACGCCCCGGCGCACCCGAAGGTGATAGCGCATGTCTACCCGCTGATGAACTTCTCGGTAGTGGCCGATGATCACCTGCTCGGGGTCACGCACGTGATCCGGGGCAAGGATCATATCGCCAACACCCGGCGCCAGCGCTACATCTACGATCACTTCGGCTGGAAGGTGCCGGTGTACCGGCACTATGGCCGGATGGGCATCGAGGGCGTGGTGCTCTCGACGTCCCAGATGCGGCTCGGCATCAATGACGGGACGTATACCGGCTGGGATGATATCCGGCTCGGCACGTTACGGGCACTCGCCCGCAGGGGGATCAGCCCCGAGGCCGTCAAGAATGCGATGCTTGCGATCGGTATCGGGGACACGGATATCTCATTCTCGTGGGACAACTTGTACTCAGAGAACAAGAAGATCGTTGATCCGGTGGCGAACCGGTATTTCTTTGTTGCAGATCCCGTGAGCATTGTAATCCATGCCGCCCCGCACCTGACAACCCATGCACTGCTCCACCCCGCCGATGAGAAGCGGGGGGTGCGGACGCTCGTTTTCACCGGTGCCGTCTCCATCCCTGCGGCGGAACTGGAGCGAAAAGACAGGCCCATGATCCGGCTCAAGGACCTGTTCAATGTCACGGTGGAGCACGACCGTGGCAGGCCGCATTTCACCTATGCCGGCGATTCGCTGGCCGATGCCCGGGCGGCAAAGGCCCCGATCATCCAGTGGCTGCCTGTTGCAGACCAGGTTCCCTGCACGCTGCGCACGCAGGAAGGGGATATTGCCGGCGTCTGCGAACCTGCTGTACGCTCAGAACTCGGGAAGGTCATCCAGTTCGAGCGGGTCGGGTTTGTGAAGATCGATGCGTTTAGTGATGATGGGATTGTGGCGTATTTTACGCACAAGTGAATTGTTCTCTCTCTCAATCTTCCCTTTTTTTAAAGAAACTCAAAGTGTAACTCAATAAACTTTGTATTTTTTAGTTAATATCTGAAAGTATCTCATGTTTTAATTCCAAATATTGTAAAATGCATATAGAATTTATTGTTCTTGACAAATAAATGAAGAATTATTCCTTTTTATTCGTTGCAGGCTGATTAATTGGTAGAGGTTTATTTCGGGTTCTGTTTAGTGGAATTGTGACATTAATTAAGAAGTATATTATAGATAATGTCAGAATCGTAAGCTCCAACGATACCCCAAGAAAGGCTATTGCCAATGGTGCAGTTGCTGGAAAATAAGAAAATATTATTGTAAATATTCCGGTAATAATTGCTGCTATGGGTACTATCGTTAGGTATAGAAATTCACCCGGAAATGTTTTGTTAAGAGTGACAATGATAGCATATATTGCGAAAATTGCCGCTAGGAAAAATGCAGAAGTGTTAATGCATGCGTTTGTGACATCAATGAAGAAAGTTCCAGGAATAGATTTCAATTGAGCAAGTTCCAGGATTAGAATAAAAGCAGAAATGCCAGCCACTCCAAATATAATTGAAGCAACGATGTCTGTTCCAGTAAGTTCATGATTTCTAATTTTCACATTTTTACCTCTTCTTTTTATGATGCACCTCCATTATCATAACAATTTCGTCAATTCAATTACGAAAACGGGTTTGCAGCATTGTGTGACGTAGGGAATCCGTAATGAAGTATAAAGATGGGGGCTGATGCCCCCATACCCCTGGAAGCGATGAACGCCGCCGCCCCCGGAGGGACGCCCCCGCGGCGGTTCAGGGACCGGGTTCAAAAATATTTCACAATATATTTACCCGATGGAACTGATTTTTGGTTCAGGTAATTTCCTTGACTGCTGGCCGCCCCATAACTTCCATCCGTGTAACGCTTGCCCTGATGCTGGTGATGGTGGCGGTGCTGTTGACGGCGGGGTGTGCGGGGCAACAATCGTTCGGGATTGGGAAGAGTGTGGGAAACGAAACCCTGGCTGGAACAATAAATGCGAATGCCAAGTCCAACGAAGAGATAGTCCTTGCGCTGAAAATGTACCGGGAAAATCTGACATATCCCCGGAATAAAATCCCGGATAACCTTCTCCAGATCATTGATCCGAGTTTTCCAAAAAACATAGTATCTGTTGACGAACTGAAACAGTTCATGATCTTATCCAACCAGTTAATCCCAGCCGATCAGGCAGGTACTAAGTTTAATCTATCGAATAAATCTGGTAATCCGCCAGGTGATCAGGTCCACCTGATTATTCATCTTAATTCGACTGCTCCATTACAACTTATTGATCCCATCGCTACCTCAGTGATAATACGAGATGCAGAATCTCACGTCGTTGTAGTGTGGATTGACGTAAGAAATCTCGATGCTCTTGTCTCAATGGAAGGTGTTAAAAGAATCGAGCTAGTCGTTCCTCCGGAACATTCATGAAAATGAAATAGATGAACGCCGCCGCCCCCGAAGGGACGCCCCCGCGGCGGTTCAGGGACTGCTTATCCCCTTAAACCGACCCGCCCAGCGAGGCCCCGACGAGGTGGCCGAGCGACCCCGCAGACCGTGTGCCTGCACACCCCGGCTCCGCGACCAGCTTCGCGTTTTCCAGCATTTATGGATAAATCAATAACACACTAACCCGTATCTTTAAAAACAGGATTTTAAGCGGGAGTACCTGCCCAATGGACAATCTCACTGCACTTATCCGGCACGGCGAAAGCGAGACTGTGGAATTCAAGGAGCAGTGGAACGACCACGGTCTTGAAGCGCTCGCCTCATTCGTCAATACCAAAGGGGGGACCCTCCTTATCGGGGTGAGGGATAATGGAACGGTTATCGGGTGGACTGGTGATGACCGGGCACAGCAGACCATCATCAACCAGATTGTCGAAATACTCCGGGTCCAGCCATCGGTCTCTGTCCAGCAGGAAAAGAAAAAACCCGTGCTTGTTATCGAAGTAAGGCCCGGCACCACCCTTGCCACATGCAGGGGCAGGTATTTTCAGCGGGTAGGCAACACAACGCGCGAGATCCCGGCCGAGCAGCTGGGGCGTTACTTCATTGCAAAACTGGGTGTTCAATGGGACAGCATCGCTGACGACTATGCTCTTGAGCAGATTGACCCCGCAGCGGTAAAGCGCTTTCGCGAACTTGCAAAAAACCGGCTCCCGTTTGCCCGCGATGATGAATCTGTTGAGAGCCTCCTGCAAAAACTGGAATTGATCCGTGACGGAAAAATCACTCGTGGCGCAATATTGCTGTTTGGGAAAAACCCGCAGGCTTCATTCACTTCTGCCCAGATACACATGGGCCGGTTCAAAGACGCCATTACCATCATTGATGACAAAATCCTGAAAGGCAATCTCTTCTCACAGGTGGATGCAGCGGTGCAACTGTTCCAGCAATATATGCAGGTCCGGTATGAATTCGGTGAAAAGCCGGTCAAAACGGAGCCGCTGTCTGCAATGCAACGAACCGAGATCTGGGATTACCCGATCAAAGCCCTGCGTGAAGCGGTGATCAATGCGCTTATCCACCGGGATTATTTCCAGACCGGTTCCGAGATCCAGATCCGAGTTTACGATGTTCGCGTCGTGATCACAAACCCCGGTGGTCTTCCGGAGGGGATGACGGTCGATGAACTCCGGCAGGAAGGTCATCGTTCACTACCGCGAAATACGCTGCTCGCCCAGGTTTTTTATTACGGTGAATTGCTGGAGAAGTGGGGCACGGGTACAAGCCGCATGATTACGCTCTGCCAGAATCACGGGATTCCCGAGCCGGAATTTTCTGCACATCCGGATTGGTTCAGCGTAACATTCACCAAAGATTTCTACACGGATGAACGACTTCTTGCAATGGGACTTTCTGACCGGCAGGTTCAAGCCGTGCGGTATGTCAGGGAGCAGGACGTAATCACGAATAAAGCGTACCGGGAACTTACCGGTGCTATTGATCGGACTGCTCTCCGGGACTTGAATGATCTTTGCATGAAGGGTATTTTCTTGAAACGGGATAAGAAGGGCAGGGCTACTGAGTATGTTCTGGTGAAAAAGAATCCCGACAATCCCGACATTAGCCCGACATAATCCCGACAATCCCGACATTTCCATTCAGTTGTCACATTCCCCTTTTTTGAAATTGCCATCGAAGAATCGGCTGCTGTAGTATCCGCACTTTTCGCCCCTATTCTCAGCGCCCGCCCCCTTCCGTGAAATCTCCACCGCCTCATATCAATTGCTAAAACAGGTTTGCGGGATTGCATCACTTGGGGAAGGCCACGCGATTTCTGGATAAGTCACCCTTCAAAAATGTCCCGCGACCTTCTCATATATCTTTATTGAAGCCCCCGGCATACAGTCAATATAAGATCAGATTATGAAATTTTCAATTTTAATAGAACAGGATGAAGACGGGCGGTATGTTGTGGAATGTACTGATCTGCCGGGATGCATGACCGAAGGCGCTACTCTCAAGGAAGCAATTGAAAATATCAATGAGGCAATTGTCGGTTGCATCAAGTCCCGGTTGAAGACAACAGCATTGGCATGTATTGCGTGAAGTACAAAGATGGGGACTGATGCCCCCATACCCCCGGATATGATGAACGCCGCCGCACCTAAAAGGGACGCCCCCGCGGCGGTTCAGGGACTGTTTGTCCCATTCCGTGCACAGATCCAAACCCTTCACGAAAACTTTTCAAGCAGACTTTGCCTGAAATTTTTTCATCAGACCCTGCTTGAAAATTTCTCATCGCGATCATGATCGCGTTTGAAAAGTTGATCCGGATCAACCGGACATTGCCTGAAATTTTTCAATCGGATCTTGATTGAAATTTTTTGGGCAGACTTTGATTGAAAAAAAGAAACCGGACCTTGATGAAAAATTTTCAACCAGACTTTGATTTTATTTTTTTAAGCAGACTTTGATTGAAAAAAAATAACCGGACCTTGATTGAAAAATGAATCCGATGCTACCCTTCAGACGTAAACCTTCCCCCGGCAATGCAATCAAACCCTGCTTAAAATTTTTCAACCGGACTTTGATTTGAAATTTTTAAGCAGAGTCTGACTAACATTTTTACGTCAAACCTTGCTTGAAATTTTTCAAGCAGATCTTGATTTTATTTTTTCAGGCAGACTTCGATTGAAAAAAAATAACCGAACCCTGCTTGAAAATTTCGCATCGCGATCACGATCGCGTTTGAAAAACAAATCCGGATCAATCAGACCCTGATTAAAAGTTTTCAACCGGACTTTGATTGAAATTTTTTTTTAAGTAAGCTGTAATTGCAAAAAATTAACCAGAGTCTGTTCAGTTCGATTCATTGAACGTTCCTGAACAGGTAATACGGCACTATCGCAATGCGCAGGGGCGGTTTCTGTGGGGACAGGCACGGTCCCCTCCGTTACGTATAAACGGGATTGTCGCCGTCCTGAAGTTTCATTAGTATTCCAATCATACAGGTATAGACATACATGACAGGTGAAGAGATCAGCAACGGAGGAGGCGAAACCGGAGAGTCCCGCCAGCAGCTGGTCTTTACCGGGCTCTGCATTGATCTCCTTGTCCTGATCCCTGAGTCCATCGCGGTTATCCTCTCCGGATCCATGACCCTGTTTGCCGATATCATCAAGGGTGCAAACGAGATCCTGGCCACCACCTTTGCCCTCATTATCATACGCAGGGTGACGATTGGCGGGAAGTTCACGTACGATTACGGCATGGGAAAGTTCGAGTCCTTAACACGGATCATCACGGGTGGTGTGATGTTCATATCCATCGTGATCCTGCTCTTCTTCACCATGCACCGGATTCTCAATCCCGAACATTTCGATATGGACGCTGCGTTCATCGGTATTCCGCTCATGCTCCTTGTCAGTATCACGGACTCGTACCACTGGAAGAAAAACTATCGCCTCGCGCAGAAAGAGCCCACTCCCATCATGGAGGCCCAGTGGCGGCTCCGGCGGGCCAAGACCTTCTCCGACCTCCTTATCCTCTTTGCGCTGGTGCTTTCGGTGCTCCTCGTCCAGTACAGCTGGTCGGAGTATATCGATCCGATCGCCTCTCTGGTTATTATCGGGTTCCTGCTGTTCGCGGGATACCGGGAGATCTCCTCCTCACTTCCGGATCTGTTTGACAAGACTCTGGAAGAAGAGCTCCAGATTGTCATCTTAAAGGAACTGGTCGGCTCGTTCGAAAAGTTCCATGAATTCCACGGTGTCCGGTCGCGCCGGTCCGGGGCCAGGATCTATATCGACATCTACCTTGGGTTTGATCCGGAGCAGAAGGTGGGGGATATGCAGGAGTCCATCGATTCCTTAAAGGGCTCTCTTGAAGCCCTGATTCCCGGCAGTGTTGTCTGCATTATTCCTACGAGCGAAAAGGATATACAGCCAGTCGCTTCGTAACCGTGATGCGATTGCATTGCTGGTTGTATTCCAGCCACGTTTTTTCCGCATCATAACAGTACAATGAATTATTCTCTTCGTGATGGAAAACCCCCGGGTGTACCTACTATAATCCCGATCATTGGAAAAGAATCAGCATATAAGTAAATCTGCCGTTTTGTGAGGTTATTCGAACTAGTATAGAGAAATGGTATTCCTTCTTGGGTTAACATGAATACCATTAAATTTATCAAATCAAATTCCCCCATATAGGCCCCAAAATTGATTGCACATATCTTGTCATCTTGTTTTTTCATTTTATATTCTGGATAAAGACCAGAAAGTTTGGCCGAATTGATTTGACTATGTGCCCAACATTCTAATTGTTCAATTCCTTTGAAATCGTCAGTAGGTGTAGAATGCCTAATGGGTTGTTTTAACCCGAGTGGTGAAGGTTTCCAATGTAAAGATCCACTTTTATGCCTTGAAGTATGGAAATTTAATCCTTTTTGTTTGTGGAAAATGTAGACATCTCCCTTCTTAGAGACAGAGATTTTGCCGATTGAATATTTCTTATCGTCTAATATTCCAATGATCTCGATCTCCATATAAACTGACCTCAGTGTTACTAATTACAATTCAGAAGTTATATCGACCTCATTTTATTACTACCCGTTCAAAACAACATTACAAAACGCTGAGCTGATCGATCTCCCGCGATCCACCACCCCCGTGAACCAGTGCCGATCTCCCGTCAATGCACCAGAACCTCCGGTCGAGAACCTTTTATACCAATGGACCATAATAATAGTAAGTATCTTGTAATGCAAGATACTGTGTTAAACACTGTGGCCTGCGTACCCGACAACAAATACCCTCTCAAATTTCCCGGGCGAACCGCGTCCTCCATCAGGATGTTTCCGTTCCCTGCCCGGGATTTGGGTACGCAGGTTCTCAGGGAGATGTCATGAATATCCAGTTTAAAAAAGGCGTGCTCGAAATCTGTGTCCTTGCCGTTCTGGCCCGGAAGGACTGCTACGGGTACGAACTTGTCAACGAGATCTCCAAAAGAATTGATATCTCGGAAGGCACGATCTACCCGCTCCTGCGTCGCCTCAAAGATGAAGGGTATGTCACCACGTACCTGCAGGAATCCGAAGAAGGTCCCCCGAGAAAATATTACCGGCTGACCGACAGTGGAAGGAAAGAAGAACATGAACTCAAAGAGGAATGGCTGCGGTTTACAACAGCGGTGAACGCGCTCCTCGTGGGGAAAAACAATGCTGCAGAATGAACAGGAATATATCCGGATTTTGAAAAACCGGCTTGAGGGAACCCTTCCGGCCGAGGATCTTGAAGACCTCCTTTCAGATTACCGGGAGCATTTCAGGCTCGGAAAGGCGGATGGAAGATCGGAAGACGAGCTCTTCTGCTCCCTTGGCTCTCCTGAAGATGTTGCAAAGGAGATCCGGGCAACGCATCTCGTTAAAAAAGCCGAGCACACCTGTTCCTGCCGCAATATCTTCCACGCTGTCGTGGCAACCCTCGGCCTCGGCCTCTTCAACCTGGTATTTGTGCTGGTGCCGTTCATCATTCTCGTTGTCATGCTCCTGGTTATATTCCTGGTCGGGGTTGCGTTCTCTCTCTTTGGGCCGGCGGCCTTTGTCTATGCGATACTGCAGCTCCTGGGATTCCCCTCGTTTTCCATCTGGCTGTCTCCCGTGGCAGGGATATTCCTTTCAGTAGGAATCACTGCAGTCGGGTTTCTCTTGGTAATCGGTGATTTCTATCTCGCCCGGTTCTTCTACCGCATGGGCATCAGCTACCTGAAATGGAATATTCAAATGATTACCGGGACGGTGCATACGGAATGAGCGCAGATATGCCAAATGACGGGAAAAAATATTGCATCAAAGGTTTCCTCAGCGGTTCAGGCACAACACCGACACGAATAATCCTGTGGCTGGTTGCCATTGCTATCGTATCCTTTGCCATCGGGTTTGGCATCCTCGCGGTCTCGGGAGGATTTTCACCCGGTATGGCTCACCCGAATTCTCCGTTTACCCACACCGCATGGATCGCCTCCAATACAACGGATTTCCCGCTGGGTGGTGCCACATCGGGAAATATTTCTGTCACTATGGGTGCCGGGGAGATCACGCTGAATGGTGGTGCCCGGGACAATATACTGATGGAAGCTACCGTCTTTTCGAAATCTCCGGAATGGCAACCGGATTTTTCATCCACCCTTGACAATACAACAAAAACGGTCCGGATGACTGATAAGGGTCATACCGGAAAAGCCTGGTTTGCCGTGGATTCCCCGAACAGCTGGGAAATCCGCCTTACCGATAATGTTCCGGTTTCACTGGATGTGAATATCGGTGCCGGGGATTGCCAGCTGAATCTTGGTTCGGTTAATCTCCACAATCTCAACGTCCATTCCGGTGCCGGGGATACCGGGATAGATCTTGGCCGGTATCGTGGTGGACGGTTTGATGCCACAATCACGAAGGGGATTGGCGACCTGACCCTGAAAGTTCCCGGTTCGGGCAATACCCGTATTACCGTTCACCAGGGTGTTGGCGATATCACCGGCTCCGGGTTCACGCAGAACAATGGAGCGTATGTTACTCCCGGTTTTAACCCGGCCCTACCGGTCAACGAAATAGCGGTAAAACAGGGTGTAGGCTCTGTTCTCCTTGAGATGGTGTGATTATGAAAACCAACCAGAATTATTTAGGTCATGGTACGAAAAAAGAAATTAAACTCTCTCCCGTAAGCAGAGCGATCTCTATGAAGTGGATAATCTCAATTGTTGTTGTCATCGCGCTCATGAGCGCAATGGTGGTTCCTGTGTCCGCAGAAGGTACACCCACCGTAACGATTACTGACTATAAAGTGAACCCCTCGGTGCTCATGCCGGACAGTCTCGGGACTGTCACCATAACGATAAAAAACACTGCGGCAAGTGCATCCATCAGTGAAAAATCCGGGCAGTTATCGGATGCTACCTATGCAACGGTAAAAACCACGGATATCAACGTGAACCTTGAGAACGTGCATCTTGAAGGAAATGGCGTTGAAGTCCTGAGTAAGGATTATGATAGTGTCGGTGAGATCGGTCCCGGGCAGTCAATCCCCATCACCTTCTCGATCCGTGCCCCTTCTAAGAGCGGGATGTATTATCCCGAAGTCTGGATTGACACCACGGGGGGAAAGAGCACCAAGTACCCTGTGCCGGTCAATGTCAATACGGCTGTAGGAATTCAGAGACAGGCGATCCTGATCCTGGATTCATCGCTGGGGGCTACTGCAAACCCGGGAGAGGAGATTCCGGTCACCCTCACGGTCAGGAATGCGGGGCAGACCCTGGCAGATGACGTGACGGTAAAGATCGACAATCTGAGCACGGTCGTTGCACCAAAGAATGCCGATCTTTATCATCTGGGAGTGATCAGTCCCGGTGAGCAGCAGACGGTCAACCTGGTCTTGCTCTCCGATAAGAAGGCAAACGCCGGTCTTGTCCGGATACCGGTGACCCTCAGTTACAATGCCATCGACGGGATTATCCATACCCAGTCAACCGGGATCGATCTGATGATGAAAGGCAAAGCAGAACTGGGTTTTGTCTCAGTGGATACCAATCCGCCCCGTCTCACCGAAAATACCCCCTTTGATCTCACGATTCGTATAGAGAATACCGGCACTGGTGACGCAAAACAGGTATCGGCAAAGATAGATCTCCCGGCAGAAGGGACAAAAGAGGCATTCATCGGGAAGATCAAGCCCGGTAACGATGCTCCGGCCATCTTCCTTCTCGAAGGTGCAAAAGCAGGCAGCCATCCCTACAATCTTACGATCACCTATACCGATGACATGGGTGTCCACACGATGAACCGGCCAATGGGTATGCGGGTGCCTGCTGCGGACAATTCGGGGACTCTCATCCTCGGGCTCATCATACTTGGGATTATCGGGTTCGTTGCCTACCGGTACTGGTACCTGCCTAAAAAGAACGGGGACGGAAAATTCCCATGGGTAAAAAAGAACTAAAGGTTGCCTTCCTGCTGGCGCTGCGCTCGCTCCAGCGGGGAAGCCGCTCAAGTGTAGTCCTGACCGTGCTTATCATTGCCATGTGCTTTGCCAACATGGTCTTTTTGCCCGGACTCTTCAACGGGATAGGCCAGAGTATAACTAAGCAGGTCGTGGATTACGAAATCGGCAATGTGCTCGTCACCCCCAAGTCCGGCGACAAGTACGTGATGGATCTTGATGCAACGCTGGATCTCATCAATGGAATGCCCGGCGTGGAGAGGGCAACCCCTCATATCAGCAAAGGGGCGACTCTCAAATACCGCCAGCGTATGCTCGGGGTCTCAGTGCGGGCTATATCGCCCAATGACGAGAAGTACGTCTCCCCCCTGTATACCAAGATGGTCGCCGGCAGCTACCTTGGCGACGGTGATACCGGGGAAGTGATTATAGGAAAGCCCGTTGCCGGGGATGCCACCATTAAGGAAGAGGATGAATTCCAGGCCTCGCTTGGCGGGGTCCGGGTTGGCGACTCGATCACCATCGAGTTTGCCAACGGGTATACCAGAGACTACCGGATCAAAGGGATCTATTCTACCGGCTGGTCTTCGGCAGATAATACGGTCTATGTGACCATGAGTGATATGCAACTGGTGGAAGGAAAGCCGGTCGATTATGCAGATTATATCACGGTTAAAACAAAGCCCGGCTACTCGGAGAAATTTGTCAAGGACGAACTCCAGCAGTATGGTGTTTCCCAGAAAGTACAGACAACCGCAGATCTCATGGCAAAGAGTATGGGCAAGGCCCTCCAGAGTTTTGCGATCATCAACATGGTCTCTCTCATTGTAGGGATCATCATCACATCGGTCGTGCTCTTCATCGTCATCACCATCAAGACTCTCAACAGCCGCCGGCAGATTGGGATTTTAAAAGCAATCGGTGTGGATAAGGAAGTCATCATGCATAACTACGGGTTCCAGGTCATCATCATGGCAGTCATGGGAATCTTCTTTGGGATCCTCCTCACATCGCTTATGGCCGTATATCTTACCGCCCACCCCATTGTCACTCCTGAATGGTCTGCTACCCTGTACCTGACCCCTATGGACTATATCACGAACTCCCTGATCCTGTTCCTTGCGTCAATCGTGGCCGGGTATGTCCCTGCCTACCAGGTCTCCCGCGAGGATATCCAGTCTGCCATGAGGGCCTGATATGATCGATATAATTGACCTGCGGAAAATTTACCGGATGGGAGATGTCGAAGTCAGGGCGCTGGATGGCGTGAGCCTTGATATTGCAAAGGGCGAGTTTCTCGGCATCATGGGAGCGAGCGGGAGTGGCAAGACCACGCTTCTTCACATGCTGGGTCTCCTTGACGAACCCTCATCGGGCAAGATTATTATTGATGGAACAGATGTCGGGAAATTTTCTGATTACGAAAAGACGATGTTCCGGCTCTACAAGCTCGGGTATGTCTTCCAGGACTATGCACTCGTCCCTGACCTGACGGTGATGGAGAATGTCTCTCTTCCCGCGATGCTCCGCAGGGACCGCGACGATGAGCAGATTAAAAAGGACAGTTTTCACATCCTGCAGCAGATCGGCCTGTGCGACCGGCGGGACCACCTCCCCCGGGAACTCTCCGGTGGCCAGCAGCAGCGTGTTTCCATCGCCCGGGCGATCGTGAACAAGCCGGACATCCTCTTTGCCGATGAGCCGTGTGCAAATCTTGACACCGAGAATTCACGGATGGTGCTGGACCTCTTCCGCGAGATCAACGAAGAGATGCAGCAGACCATCGTAATGGTCTCGCATGAGGACTGGCACAAGGAGTATTTCCACCGCATCGTCCGGCTCAAAGATGGCAAAGTTGTGAGTGACGGGTTCAACGGATCCGGGAAGCATGCGTAATATGGCATAGCGGATGCTGCGAATGAGGCAAACACCAACCCTTTGGTTAAGGGATAGATGGAATACAGGAGAAAGACATGAACGAAAACTGGTGTATGATGAAAGACGAAAAACAACAGGATGGACAACAGAAATTTCCTCTTTGGATGGCACTTGTAATGGCAGCGATCTCCGGCTGGTCGCTGCTTGTCGGCAATGAGACAATCTTTCCCACAACACTGGTATTCTCGCTGCTCTTTCTCGTCATCTGGATCGACCGGAGCGGAGGGATGGCCGGCATCGGAACGAGCCCGGTCCATTTGGGGGATGCAGGACGTTATACCCTTGTCACATTTGCCTGCCTGATTGCGCTCTCGAGCCTAGTCGTCTCGATCTGGCTTCCGGGCTTTGCGGAAGCAAATGGTATGACCGGATTATATGACGGAGATTTTGTGAGGGTGACCATCAACGACTTCCATGAATTTTCCTACATGACGAGCTTCCTGCTCCTCATGGGCGCTGCGTTCCTTCTCTATTTCCGCCGCCGTCATCCTTCCGGGACCCGGGATAATGCCTGCCTGTGACAAGGCAGGGACCCTCTCTTTTGGAACTATTAGTTATTTGCCGGAATAATCACCTTTTTTCATTGTCCCGTTGAGGGTACTGTTGACATCCCGGAACCCTTATGGACGATATCCGCATTGAAAAGATAGTCCGCTCCCGCCGCCGGACAATAGCGCTGGTCATTACACCGGAAGCACAGCTGATTGTCCGGGCACCGCTCCGGGCATCGGCCGCGATGATTGACGATCTTGTACGGGAAAAGCGCAGCTGGATCCAGAAGAAAATCGGGGAGATCCGGCAGCGGCCCGCTGCAACGGCACATGCGTACACAGAGGGTGAGACCTTTCTCTATCTTGGGCGGGCATACCCGCTGCATATCGTGGAAAGCAAAAACGGGGCAATCGAACGCACTGACCGGTTATGCGTATGCAGGACGCTACTCCCGGACATAAAAAACCAGTTAAGACGCTGGTATATGCAGGAGGCCCGGCGGGAAATACGGGCACGGTGCATGTGGTTCTCGATGACAACCGGCCATATCCCGACAACGATCCGCATATCGGATGCCCGGCAGCGCTGGGGTTCCTGCACCCACAAGGGCGGGCTGAATTTCAGCTGGCGGCTCATCCAGGCGCCTCCGGAGATTATCGATTATGTGGTGGTCCATGAACTGGTCCATATCAGCCAGCCGGACCATTCGAAGAAGTTTTGGGCGAAAGTGAAGGCGATTATGCCGGATTACGAGCAGAGACGGAAGTGGCTCCGGGAGAATGAGCGGCTGCTGAGGATATAAAAAACAACGAGAAAATAGGGCAGTCTTGCTATGAACCCCCCCCTCTTGTGCCACGAGTCCCCCGCTGGGGGACCGGGCACAATTGCGATAGTCACAATATGGATTTCTGTTGATCGATGAGGCAGGTATTCAGCAGCCCCCCTTCGCATTGGGACGGTGTTGTATGGCCTGTTCCGGCACTATCGTATTGTGCCCCGCCCCCTTGGGGGCTGGTGGCACAAGGGGGGGTCAGAAAGAAAAACCTGACAAAACCGGACCGGTCGTTTTCTCGCGAAATGTATCTTAACTGTGAATCTACTCTCTCTTACAACAACGCCCCCGCCGCTATCCCCCCCGCGTACAGCACCATCGCCACATGGAAGCACGGCAACACTTTCAGCGTATCCTCGGGGGACTTCGTTTTCAGGATTATAATATTTGCATAGAGAAGGAGCACCAGCCCTGCGACGATACCGGCGCGTGCAATTAAGCCAAGCCGGGTCATGAAGATGATAGCGGTCACCACATGGACGGCGGTAAAACCGGTGATCCAGTACGCGGTCCTGTCCATGCTGTAGAGGGTCGGAATTGTGTTCATCCCGCGTGCCCGGTCGTTTGCCACATCGATTAAGTCATTTGCACCCAGATGGGCCAGTGCAAACGGGTAGAAGAATGCAAAGTACAGGAGCGCGTTCAGGTCCGGGCTTCCAACGCAGAGGTACCCTGCAACCGGGAACAATGCAAAGTCTGTCCTGCCTATGAGTTGCGCAAAGGGAAATTTCTGCCCGCGTTTTTCCTCCTGGTAAAAGCACTCAATCGCAAAGCAATAGCACATCAGGATGAGGACGTAGATCGAATGCGGGGCAGGCAGCGTAAGGATAAGGGTGGCCGCGACAGCAGCAAGGATAAGAAAAAGAACGAGCGCACTACGGGGGGAAACGAGTCCGGCTGGTATGGGTCTTGTGCCAAACACCCTCCAGTATTTCGTCAGCTTATCGGTTTCGATATCTTTCCGGTCATACTCGCGATCAATATAATCATTCAGCACAAGCCCGGCTTCAAACCCGAAAAACCCGATAAGGGCAACCCGCACGAGATCCAGCCATGCAAATCCCCCATAGGTAACCGTGGCGAGGAGGTACCCGGAGCAGAAGAGCAGGGGCCAGGCAAACGAGAACTGGAGCCGGGTGAGATCAATATAGGCCCGCAGGGTTGCGTTCATGGTATCCGGTATAGGATTTTCTCCCAGATACACCCTGTGATTCCCGGTGTGTGAATACTTCGGATTCCCGGCACGTCTCAATCAGATATCTCCCGTAAAAGAGGTCTCCATAAAACACATACTATTATAAAATATTCAAAGACAATGTGAACATATCATGAGTGACGTGAAAGAAACAACAGAGGCATCTGATATAATTGCATGCTACACGAGCCTTTTGCCGTGGTGGCTGGTACTGGTGTGGGGACTCCTTTCCCTGATCATCGGGATTATGTTCCTGACAACGCCGGGCGTAACCACTCTCCTCCTGATCACTTTCATGGGGGCGTACTGGCTGGTGGGTGGATTGTTCACCCTTGGCAGTCTTGTTGTCGATAAGAGCAATATGGGATTGAAGATCTTTCTTGCCGTGGTCAATATCATCGCCGGGATTCTCATCCTCCTGTACCCCCTGTACAGCACGGTGTTTATCCTGGCATTCTTTGCAATCTTCATTGGTTTCTGGGGGTGTTTCATTGGCGCAGCCCACCTGTACCAGGCATTTACCACAAAGGATGCCGGTAACGGTGTGCTGGGAGTGATCAGCCTGATCTTTGGTCTGATTATTCTGATCTACCCCATGTATGCAGCAGAACTCATACCGTTGATCGTTGGGGTGTTTGCCATTGCAACCGGTATTGCAGCAGTGATTGCAGCGTTCCAGGTAAAGAAAACCTCTGCATCCCCTGCTCACGGATAACCCGATTATCCCCGCCCTTTTTACAAAGAAAATGGCTCCGTCTCATGTGCCGGTAGGCTTGGCCATCCGGAATCATAGAGATTTTAAAAACGGGTATACCGGGAAGAACCGATCCAAGAATACCGCGGACTACCATCCATCATTTATCCTCAAGAACCGTATAGGAGATGATGGGATCTTTTTTTATCCGCACGGAAACCCCGTTTGATATCACGGATATTTTTGCCGTGCATAACGATGCCTTTGCGCAGGACGGTGAAGCCCGGCTTGTCAATGCCCTGCGCAAGGATGGAGATTTCACGTCGGATCTTTCCCTTGTCGCAATTCATAATGACCGGATTATCGGGCATGTGCTCTTCCCCCCGATCACGATCGAGTCGCCTGGTAATAATCATACGAGCGTTCCTGCCCGCGCACTGGCACCGCTGGGGGTCGACCCGGCATACCAGTGCCAGGGTGTCGGGGCAGCACTTCTTGAAGAAGGTCTCAATGCCTGCCGGCAACTCGGGCATCGTGCGGTGATTGTCGTCGGCCATCCGGGTTATTATCCCCGGTTCGGCTTTTCCCCGGCCCGGACGTTTGGCATTTCCGCCCCCTTCCCCTGCCCGGATGAAGCGTTCATGGCGATCGAACTTGAGCCCGGAGCACTTGACGGGGTTCATGGGACGGTCCGGTATCCCCCTGCGTTCGATGCAGAGGGTGCCCACACGGGATAAATAAAAAATCCATTTTGATGCCAGATAATCGCGCCTTTTTTTGTCCTGTTACAACCAGAGCGGATATACCCTTCACGGCACAACCTGTACAGTACGATGGGATTGGAGACGAGAGAACCCGGCCGCACAGGATTTGGCCACACTCTTGCAGGATTCACCAGTGATGCCGGCATTCCCACTCATGTTGAACCCCTGGATCCAACCGTCCCGGCACTGAAGAAATACACCAATGAGTTCTGGACGTCCCGCCAGCGTCAGGCCTCCTCCATTCACGAGATCTCGTACCGTGCCTGTTTCAAGCCCCAGCTCCCCCGGTTCTTCATCAATCTCCTGACAAAAAAGGGAGATTTCGTGTATGATCCTTTCAGCGGCAGGGGGACAACGGTAATAGAAGCAGGGCTCTCGGGGCGCAACGCGATCGCAAACGACGCGAATCCCTTATCCCGGATCATGACTGAGCCCCGGTTTTTCCCGCCGGAGTATGAGGCAGTAGAGAAACGGCTGGCATCTATCCAGGCGGAGACCTGCACAGCCGATATTGACTTATCGATGTTCTATCATCCCGATACCGAGAGGGAGATCATTTGCCTGCGGCAGTACCTGCTGGCACGACAAGCCGCCTCACGGGATGATATGATCGATCGCTGGATTGCGATGGTTGCAACGAACCGCCTGACCGGGCATTCGCCGGGTTTCTTCTCGGTCTATACTCTTCCCCCCAACCAGGCGGTATCTCAACTGAGCCAGCAGCGGATCAACATAAAACGAAATCAGGTGCCTGAGTACCGCGACACCCACCGGATCATCCTGAATAAGACAAAAAGCCTGCTGCGCAGTCTTACTCCAGAAGAGCAGAAGAACCTGAACCATGCCGGCAAAAACGCCCGCCTTTTGACCGGGGACTCCCGGAATACCCCGGAGATTCTCAACGATTCCGTGCAGCTTACGGTCACGTCACCCCCGTTTCTCGATATTGTACAGTATAAGGATGACAACTGGCTTCGCTGCTGGTTCAATGGTCTCGATGGCCGGGTGATCGGGAACGGGATTACGATGGCAAAAACGGTGGGTGCCTGGTCCGGGGTGATGGGTGCGGTATTTCATGAGCTCTACCGCATCACCCGCCCCGGGGGATATGTCGCTTTTGAGGTAGGAGAGGTTAAGAAGCGGTCGATCCGGCTGGAAGAACATGTGGTACCGCTGGGGATATCAGCGGGGTTTTCCTGCGAATGTGTGCTTATCAACCAGCAGACCTTTACCAAAACCTCCAACATCTGGGGGGTAGACAACAACACCTCCGGTACCAATACCAACCGGATCGTCATCTTTTCAAAAAACCATTAAGGTGTGCGGCTTGCGGCAGGTAGTGGCTGCGGGATTCTGGCGTTCGTGCCCTGGTGTAACACACCTTTTTATTGATATATGCAGGTAATGTACCGTATCATGTGTGCAGCACAGCGATCACTGACTGGCCGGGAGTCACCATGAGTTGCCACCCCCTGCGGGCAGGGTTCTTTGGAATACTCTGTCTGGCACTGCTCGCCCTCATTGTCTGCGTTCCGGTCCATGCAGCAGATCCCGGGTTATCTGCGGCGGACCGGAATTTTCCCATCCAACAGGCATACCTCGCATGGATGTCAGAAGTTACTGATGCTGAGATGGCTGCATCGGTCTCCTATGTTGAGACTCTCTATGGTGAAGACACCGGCACGATGATATCCCTGCACTCCGATTTCTCGAAAGCCAAATCAGCCATCGGTTCCATTGCATCTCAGCCGGCACTTGACAATCATACCTCCCTGATGCAGAAGACGGCCCTTGCATTTAACCGGGAGACGATAAACCAGACCACTGCCCACCAGGGAAAGATTTCAGACCTGCAAAGCCAGATTGGCAGGGCTGTGAATGCCAATCCCTACATTGCGATGAAAAAAGATGATTACTGGATCATAAGGAGCACTCACCAGATGGATGATTTCGATACCTGGGTTGCACAGACGCAAAAAACCTTAGATGCCCTGCAGGTCCAGGGATTTCCGGTAACCGAGACCCAGCCGTATCTCACCCGCTTTTCCAGTTTAAAGGCCGATATGAAATCTGCTCTCGATTCAAGAGATTTCAATAAAGCTGATACAACCGCTCTCATGATCCGGAATCGCTCGGTTGAAATTACCGACCGTATCGCGGCGCTCCAGGGGGAGGTCTCCCAGGATGAAACCGCAGCGTTCCGGATCGACGAGGCTGACCGGGTTATTGCACGGGGAGACCGGATCAACCGCCAGCTTGTCGAGGCTATCCTCGATATAGGTGCTGCCGAGCCGGCTCTCTCCAAAACAAAAGTGGATGTGAAGCTGGCCCATGGTGCACTGAATGGCGGGCAGCCCCGCCTTATCTCGACCCAGCTTCAGCTGATCAAAAAAGATTACCGTGACCTTGCTGCGGCATACCGGGATATCGCGGTCAGTGCCAGCCTCCCTGAGGGGATGGCAGATATCCTGAAGGCAACGTCGATCTCTTTGGAAGAAACAGCAGACCGGATCGGTGAATCCTGATGACCTCCCAAGCCTTCCGTTTCATAAAAGTCGCCGTCGTCCTCGTGATCCTCTGTCTTCTTTCCGCAGGTTGTATTTCCGGGAAAGATACAACATCCGCTGCTGCAACACCCGCTACTGCAACACCGGCTCCCACAAAAAATCCCGCAAAATTGTCCACCCCCCTGCCGACATCTTCACAAGTGATCGTTTTGGATGATGGAACGAAAACCTGCAGCCAGTTAAAAGGAACCATTGCCATTCCCGGGCAGGTGTGCCCGGGGAGATGGCTGACGGCATCTGACAGTTTCAGCTGCTGTTCAAAAAACCCTGTGGCCGGAACGACTGCAAACCCGCGTCTGACGGTTGCACCCCTCGATCTCCGGATCACCCACAATGATACTTTTGTCGATATCGGAACCGGATAACCACCTTATCCCGGCACTTTTTTACCTTGAAAGATGGGGCCGCTTCATGTGTATGTATGGGTGTGGCCATCGGAAACCTGCAGTATTTTCTTACCCTCTCCCATTACCCACGGCGTAAAAAAAGCACGCATTAAGTATCTCCACTACCAATAGGTATGCATGGTCACCCGTATCAGGCGGTATGCGCAGATCGTGGATGTGCTGGGCCAGTACGGCTTCAGTATCGGGCTTGAAAAGTTATTCCCCGGCAGAGCCCGGTTCAGGCTCTCCTCATCCGGCAAAGCCCCGGAGACGTCCACGGTCTACGAGAGGATGCGGCTCACCTTAGAGGATCTGGGACCCACCTTTGTCAAGTTCGGGCAGATCATGAGCACAAGGACGGAACTGCTACCGCCCGAGCTGATCGAGGAGCTTAAAAAACTGCAGGACCATGCAAAGCCCCTGCCGTTTTGTGATGTGCGGGCTGTGATCGAAGAGAACAGCCCCGATATTTTCGACTGGTTCAGCGAGATCGATGAAACGCCCGTTGCCTCTGCCTCGATCGGACAGGTTCATCGTGCCGTCCTTAAAGACGGAACTAAAGTTGCCATCAAGATCCAGCGCCCGGGTATTGGGGAGATTATCGAGACCGATATCACGATCCTGAAATCCATGGCAGAACGGATCGAGACGGTGTTTCCCGAGACCCGGATCTATAATCCCTCCGGCATGGTGGATGATTTCGCACACCAGATCGTAAAGGAACTTGATTACACACGGGAAGCCCGCAATGTCGAGCGGATGGCCCGGAACTTCCGGGATGTGCCGGGCATACGGTTCCCGAAAATTTACTGGGAATTTACCACGCCCCGTCTGATGGTGATGGAATTTATTGAGGGTGTCAGGATTGATAACCCCGACTCTATCATGGAAATGGGACTGGATCCGCACGACATAGGTGTGCGGGGATTCCACGCCTATCTCAAGATGATCTTCGAAGACGGGTTCTTCCACGGGGATCCGCACCCGGGTAACCTGTTTGTCACCGCGGAAGGAGACATCGTCTTTCTGGACTTCGGGATCGTGGGTATCTTACGGCCCGAGAAACGGCAGAATTTTATCAACCTTCTCTTTGCTCTGGTCACCGATGATATCGAGATGATGCTCCGGTCCCTTGAGGGTTTTGGGATTGCCATTGCCGAAGAGGACCGGGAAGCAATGCGGGACGATCTCTATATCATGATGCATGATTTCGGTGGTGGGGACGAGGTCTCGCAACTGAACTTCCGGCTTGTGGTGACCGAGCTCACCGAAGCGATGCGCCGCTACCGCCTCAAAGTACCCCTGAGCCTGATGCTGCTATTAAAGGTCTTTATCATGGTCCTCGACATCGGCGTCCGGCTTGACCCGAAATTCAACTTGGGAAAAGAGGTCACGCCCTACTTAACGAAACTGGCCGATACCAATACACTCTCTGCCGGTTACATCAAACGGGCATCAACATCGCTCCTTGATGGTGTCGATGCCCTGCTGGACATGCCCCGGAATCTCAACCTGATGCTGCGGCGGTTGTCTACGGGAACATTCAAACTTGAGATCGTGGACACCGATATCCAGAAACTCCAGATGGCACTCGATAAGGCCAGCGACAAACTGATGATCGGTATGGTTGTTGCCTCGCTCGTGGTGGGATCTTCTCTGGTTCTCCAGTCCTCTTCATTCGTACTGCCAAAGGAAGTCTCATGGATTGCAATTCTGGGGTATACCGCTGCGGTGCTGGTCGGTTTCTATGCCATCTACCATGTCATATTCTTAAAATTCCGTATGGAACGGTAACCCCCGGTTACTCTCCCCTTTCACAGTTCGCCCGGATAATGTCCCAGGCTTCAATTTTTTCTGCAAGAGTATACCGGGTGTTTGCAGGGCTCGTTGACGGCAGGATACGGCTTTCAATGGCCGGTGGCATATGCATCCTGCGGAAGTAGCGGCCAGCAGCAGACCCGTTCAGGATGATGAGCCGCACGGTGGGGTGTGCGATGAGGAACCCGCTGATATCGTTGAAGGCCGGCTCCCTGATCTCCTGATCCGCACTCCCTCTCCTTGAACAGGTCCGCACAACATCCCAGAGCGCGATATGGTGCCCCGTAAGGTTCGCAATCCGATCCTGGTACGGGAGCTGGCGATCGATTCCGAACAGCGCATCCATGATCTTCCAGAAATGGTTCTGGGGATTTCCGTAATACTCGCTGTGCCGGAGTGATTGTACGCTGGGAAAACTGCCCAGGATAAGGACCCGGGGGGAGTCCCCGGTCACGGGAGGAAAACCTGCTGAGTCCGCTGCATGGAAACGGGTTCTGCACAGGCCGGCCATAACGAGGTAGACTGTAAAAAAAATTAAAAATCAGGGTTCTTTAAAATACAGGCTGCAGTGGCAGTGTCCCTGCTTTGCCACTTCCTCTTTATGATAGAGGCAGGGGCATTCGATTGCCCGGTCCTTCTCCTCGTCACCACTCCGGAGGCGGCAGGGGCAGTAGGGCCGGCCGAACTTTGTCTTATTGCGCACCAGTCCCTTGATCACGGTATTGAGCTGCTTTTCATCGGTATTGAGTGTCCAGCCGTGTTTATGCGCATAGCCTTTTGCCCATTTAAGCATATCAGCATGCTCTGCACTTTCTTCTGTCATGGTATCCTGCCGAATTCTCCTGATATATCGATAATTATGTATACGAGACGTTAGTCTTTGTGCTCTATGCACCGGCTCATTGCGCGATTTTTCATCCTCTGAACCGGGTATCTTCTTTTCTTCACCGCTTCTTTGGTGACGTGGTGATCCGCTGTGCTACCCGGTTGTAGGTTGCCATCACATCGCCTTTTTCGAAACGATACACGTCCTTGTCCAGTGACTCCCCGCTCTTCTTGTCCCAGAGCCGCATCGAGTCCATGCTGATCTCATCCCCGAGGAAGATTGTTTTTCCCTGCCTGCCGAACTCGATCTTAAAGTCGACAAGGGTGATACCCTGCGCTGCAAGGAGGGAAAAGAGCAGCCGGTTTATTTCCAGGGCAATCTTTTTGATCTTTTTAAGCTCTGCCGGGGTTGCGATTTTGAGGGCGATAATCAGATCGTCATTGAGCATGGGATCATGCCGTGCGTCATCCTTGAAATCGATCACGATAACCGGCGGATCGAGTTTTGTCCCTTCTTTGAACGGGTAATTCCGCACAATGGAACCTGCAGCAACGTTTCTGACAATCACTTCGAGCGGGATCATCCCAAGTTCGCGCACAACCATGTGGCGGGGATCGATCATGCTGACAAAATGGGTTTTTACGCCATTTCTCCCAAGGTATTCGAAGAGGAATGCCGAGACTTCTGCATTGTAACTCCCCTTGTTCTTGAGCACATCTTTCTTTCCGCCATCAAATGCGGTGATGTCGTCACGGAACTCGACGATGAGTTTTCCATCCACATCGGTACGATACACCGATTTTGCCTTGCCGGCGTACAGGAGTTTTTTCTGCTTCACGATCAACTGCCCCTTTGCTTAATTGTTTGTGCGAGCCGGTTTATTAGGGGTTGCAAACCCGGATGGAACCAGCCCCGTTCAATATACTGCGGGTAGATGCAGAGCCGTTCCTTGAGCTCGGCCTCTCCGGCAATGGTTTTGAGTTCCTCCATCGCCGGCCACGGGTGTTCGGGGTTGACATAATCGATGGTGAGCGGGGAGACGCCGCCGAGATCGTCCACACCGCATGATATGAGCAATGTGGCATCGATCAGGTTGGGGGGGATCTGGATCGCGATATCCGCTGGCAGGATGTCGCGTGCCATCCGGATCGTTGTACAGATCTCATCCGTTGTTGGTACCGGCTGACCTGCCATGGGAGTACCGGGTTTGGGGCAGAAGTTCTGGATGATGATCTCCTGGATATGCTGGTAGCGCCGGTGGATATCGCGGATCGCGTAAAGGGATTCCTCCCGGTCCTCCATCGTCTCGCCAATCCCGAGAAGCAGGCCGGTGGTGAACGGGATTTTGAGTTTACCGGCGTCTTCAATCATTGCGAGCCTGACCTCCGGCTCCTTGCCCTTTGATGTGGCATGAGCCGGGATCCGCGCAGTGGTCTCAAGCATGAGCCCCATACTGGCATTCACTGCACGCAGGCGCTCCATTTCCTCGAGCGTGAGTATGCCGGCATTCGTGTGTGGCAGGACCCCGTATTCAATGCTCTTTTTGCACATCGCCTCGCAGTAATCGAGAATCGTTCCATAGCCCAATGGTTTGAGATACTGCGTAAACCCGGGTTCCTCTTCAGGGTGCTCGCCGAAGGTGAAGAGTGCTTCTGTACACCCCATCGCAGCGCCATGCCGGAGGGTCTTTTCGACCTCCTCATTTCCCATGACGCACCCATTCTGGGCAGGTGTGCGGAAACCACAATACCCGCACCGGTTCCGGCATACGGTAGTCAGGGGTAAAAAAACATTTTTTGAGAAGGTGATGACCCGGTGCTGCATAGACAAAGTTCTCTTTATTAACTATTGAAAGGTGATGCCCCGGGTCGATTTCAGGGTTTGCCAGAAAGAACAGGAAGGGGAACCATAAAGTACTGCACGGTGCATAGTTGTCAATACCGGTTACCCGGTATATACATAATCAATATCGGGGGAGTGGGGATGTCAGGACAAGATAACAAAGCGGGTGGCGTCAAAAACCCGGCTGAAGGTGATAGCGGAAAAAGCCCCTCATCTGAACAGACAGATGCCGACCTGAAAAAAGCGCTGGAGTTTGCGCTAAAGAAACTCCAGATCGTCGGAAGCGTAACCCGGCATGATGTGCTTAACCAGCTGACAGCCGTTGTCGGGTACAACGAATTGCTCAGCATGATGGTGGAAGACCCGAAACAGCGGTCGTTTCTTGAAAAGGAGAAGCATGCGATCGATAAGATTCGCCGTCAGTTTAAGTTTGCCAAGGAATACCAGAATATTGGCGTTGAACCCGCCCGCTTGCAGTTGCTGAAGAATGTGATACACCGGGCAATTGAGGACGCCGATCTCAAGGGGATCCGGGTTACGGATCTCACCGGCGGCGCATCGGTCTATGCCGACCCTCTCTTTGAAAAAGTTTTTTCAAACCTGTTCGAAAACACCCTGCGTCACGGCGGTGCTGCTACGGAAATCCGCCTGTTCGTGAGCCGCAAAGATACTGAAGTTGTGCTGGTTGTGGAAGATAATGGAACAGGCATTCCTGTGGAAGAGAAGACCAAGGTATTCGAGCGCGGTTATGGAAAAGGAACCGGCTGGGGGTTATTCCTTGCCCGGGAGATCCTTGCATTCACCGGTATGACGATCACCGAGACCGGAGAGCCCGGAAAAGGGAGCCGGTTTGAGATTCGAATCCCGCAGGATAATTTCCGGTTGGAAGGTGGAGAACCGGAGATTCCGTTGCCTTACTAAAAACGGTTAATAAAAATTATTTTTTCCACAGCCACGCAAAGCGGATGACCTTTTTTGGGCAGGTATCCACACAGCTCCCGCAGAGAATGCATTCCGGGTTCTGCATCTGGTTACCCCTGACCATTTCCTCAACGGTAAGACTCATCGGACATGCGGTATCACATTTTTTACAGTGGATGCAGTCATCCGGTTGTGCTTCAAGATGAAGCGAGGGTATTTTGAGCAGGTTCTTGAGTTTTGTGATGATCATAAAGACAACTGACATCGGGCAGAAATAATTGCACATGCCCCTGCGCCCCAGTATCAGGGCAATGGCGAATACGACCAGAATGATAAGGTAAAAGACTATGTACGTGGCGAGCGACCATGGTGGCATACCGCTGCCCAGCTGGAAGAGCAGGTTGATGACCAGGTTTCCTGCCCCGATCGCCAGAAGGATGGCACCTCCTACCCAGAGAACTGCGAACAGGTATTTCAGGTTGCGCAGGTAAGGTACGGGTCGGAGACTGACTTTCACCGCCCGGTCAATAATCATCTGCTCTGCGCCGGTAGGACAGGCATAGCCGCAAAAACCTCTGCCGAAGATGAATGCGAGGATGAACATGGCAATCCAGAACAGGAGTGCTGCGGTGATCACGCCCTGTAACAGTCCGCTCATCATGACGATCGGTGACAGGTAGACAAAGGTCACCGACATGAGGAGAAATGAGAGGACCAGAATGGCTGAACGGATCTGTTGTCGTTTCATAGATACTATGTTTAAAACCGGTACGAGATATTGTATACGTTCATACCCGTTGGTAATCCCGGATGCATCGTTATCGCCGTAGTCGTAATCACCGCGAGATGAGCCGGCCCCCTATTACCCTGCGACAGGCAGATCTCCTTTTAATTAAGGAATAAGTCTGCGAGGGAATCATTGTCAAAAATGGGAAATAAAACGGGAGGATTTTATTGCAATTTTTTCAGTTCTTCTTCGTTTATCGCCACGTAGACATCGATCTCCTTATTCTCCGGGCGGGTGAAACGGGCATCGTACCACTCAAAATCGCAGGTATACGTACGGGGAAGATTTGTTCCCCAGACTGACATCCAGATGGCAAGGAGCGCATCCGGCATGGGCCCGGCTGCTTTGAAGACTGCGTAGGTCTGGGCGGGGATATAGGTGACAGCAAGTCCCTCGGGAATTGTGTCGGCTTTTGTGACTTCACTGCCGATCAGGTAGGAATATTCTCCTGTCCAGTCACTGTCGTATTCCGAATATACGGCAAACATTGCCGGAGTCCTGGCACGGTTGGTGATCTTTGCAGCCGTGTTTTTTGTGAGAAATTCCTGCCAGCAGGCCGGAATATCCTCAACACTCCGGCCATCCGCGTTAGAAGTCCGGCGTTTGATGCCCATGATGATCTTTGCGGGCATCTTCTTTACCGTAAATCCAGGTACATCCATGCCGGAATTATCAGCATACGGGAAGTTAAACCTGCGGAATTCTCACCTTGTAAAGATCCATATCAGTATCTTTTTTTCCCTGCCCCGCGTACATCGGTACGCAATGTGCCCGCACGCCCTTATCCCGTATAAACCTGTAAACCCGAAGACACGCTTATCCTGTATCCTCGACCAGGCAGAACGGGAGGCATTTGCCCGTGCTATGCTGCAGGATGTCATCACTACTACCATAGATGCCCTCTGCACACCGGTGATCGTCAGCACCGAACTCTATGACAGCGAGGATGTCCAGATCACGATAAAAGATGCCGATCTCAGCAGTTCCCTCAACCAGATCCTGCCGGACTGCACCGGCCCTATTCTCATCCTCATGGCGGATCTTCCTCTCGCCGATCGCGCATCCATCCAGCGGGTCACCAGTACAACGAGTGATATGGCGATAGTGCCCGGGCGGGGCGGGGGCACAAATGTGATCTATATCAAGGACACCAAGCGGTTCCATGTCGATTACTACGGCATGAGTTTTTTAAAGCACATGAAGATCGCCCAGGATGCCGGTCTCTCCTGCGAAGTGATCGACTCGTTCCGCCTCCACACCGATATCGATGAGAAAGAGGATCTGGCTGAGCTGCTGATCCATGGCACTGGCAAGAGCAGGGCATATCTGGAGGAACTCGGCATCTCGTTGGTGGTCGAGAAGGGCAGGGTCGGGGTTGAGCGGAAGCGATAGTTTTATCCAACCGCTCGGCAGAAACCCATGATATGAACAGGCAGGCCGGGTTATCGCTCATAGAACTATTGGGCAATCCTGATCCCGACGTCAACCGGATTATCAATACTTTTGTCACCCGGTTCAATGCTGCCTATGGTATCCCGGGCACCGACCGGTGGGATATCACAAAAGAGGACTGGCAGCGGTATGAGTTTCTCGGTGACCGTGTCCTGAGTCTTATCATTGCACAGTCCCTGTTTACCCAGCGCGATGCGATGCTGAACGAAGGAGAGATGACAAAGATCTTAAGCGGCGTAGTATCGAACCGGGCCCTGGATGCCCTGACGCATCAGCATGAGAAACAGGCCTTTACGCGTCTTATTCCAAAATCCATCGGTGAGCAAAATACCTATGGTGAAAAAATCACCGGTGGGGCGTTTGAAGCGTTTATCGGTGCCCTGTACTGTGAAGTCGGACTGGATGATGTAGCCTATTTTGTCAATGCGATCATGGAAGATGCGCTCAACAGTTACAACCCGGGCCAGAACGCAAAAGGTATCCTGCAGGAATATTTCCAGAAGATCGACAAGTCCGAAGTCCCTGAATACAGGGAGACGATGCGAACGGGTCCAGGTCACAAACCGGTATTTACCTGCCAGGTTTTTTTCAAGAATGCACTTCTGGGCGAGGGAACCGGAGACAGCAAACAACTGGCAGAACAGGCAGCTGCCCGGCGGGCCCTCGAAACGCTCGGGTTGATTCGCCGGTAAACTGGGGAAACAAAAAGCTCCTCGCTGTTTTGGATGAGTAATCCAAGTTTTAAGCAGATTACAAAGATGGGAGCTGATGCCCCCATACCCCCAAAAACGATGAACGCCGCTGCCCCCGGAGGGACGCCCCCGCGGCGGTTTGGATGACTAAAAAAATGTGCATTGTAGAAAACCTTTTTTTCACGTAATAAATTGCCCCCCTCTTGCGCCACCAGTCCCCCGCTGGGGGACGGGCGCAGCGCGATAGCCCGAGTAAGGTTACTGGTAATGCGTTGTCATCGCAATGGCAGGTGCCCCCGTGGCGGGGGCGAAGCCCCCGACAGCGTCAGAGAGTTTTCTAAATGATTCTCCCTGAAAAATCCACGGTTATTCATCATGTTTGCCTGAGTTCGTAACTCATGTGCGTTTCTACAGAGCAAAAAAATGCATTAAACTTCCCCTAACCGATCCTGATTCGGGACATTCTCATTCATTCACGATCTTCAGATTCCGGTATATACCTGACAGAAGCATCTCTGTTTTGTCAGATTAAAAATTGTGGGAAAATGGGGGGTCAAGGGGATGCTCCCCTTGGGCTGCTTCCCCCTCTGGGGGAGTGAGGGGGTCACACTCATAATCTCCAAAGAGCACGAACGAAATGATGGATAAAAACATTTTTTTTTTAAAAAAAAAACTGAGCTAAAATTCCGTAAAAAGCCCAACGTTCACTCAGATGAACGGTTCCTCAGTACCCCCATGAACAGGCACTCATCTGCGGCGATCGAATCAATACCAACCTGATCCCCGATGGGAAGCCCGATGCCCCGGACGATCGCTGCCGGTGTACACTCATCTGCCTCGCCCATCACCAGTTCGGCAGCAGATGCGATATTGTCCGCCACCGCCCGTTTCGTCACTTCGAGTTTGCGCCCGAAGAGATCGCTCCTGCCCCGGTCATCGATAACGGCGGTAATTCCTGCACAGCCAATTGCAACGCCACTGCACCCGAGGCGCATTGCGTGCGTCCGGCTGTCGGCGATGATGACTCCCACCTTCACGCCATATCTCTGTTCAATTACCGTTTTGATGGCAAGGGCACTCCCGTCAGGATTTTTGGGAAGGGGCGTTACGCATCCCGGGGGTGCGTTGGATGCATCGACACCGGCATTGGGTAAGAGGGTACCGGCTTTCATGCACAGCAAAAAGCCGGGTATCCCGCCAACAACCGAATCGCTTTCCCTCAGCACGACTTCAGCGGTGCGGGAGTCCATCTGGTATTTTTTCCCCAGTTCCTCTGCCCGGGGGGTTGGGGTGATGGTGGCGAGATCGATGATATTTCCCTCAGCGGATGCAACCGCTGTCTCGGCAAACACAAGGATGTCGCCCTCATGAATGCCTCCGCATTGCCTGTCTGCTGCATCAGCAGCACGAGCCGCAATGGAGTCCCCGCTGCGGATGATCCCGGTGGAAAGCCCGAACACCTTAAAAGAGGTGTTCACGGTTTCTTCACCATCCGCTCAAAGACCGAGATAAGGTCCCGGGTCTGGGGCACATCGTGGGTCCGCACGATGGATGCCCCTTTCTGGAGCAGCACCATCGTCACTGCCAGGCTGCCGGCCAGCCGGCCTTCGGGCTCCCTGTTCACGAGGTTTCCGATAAAGCTCTTGCGCGAGATTGCGGCAAGGATCGGGCGGCCGAACTCTAAGAAGTGCTCATAATTCTGGCAGAGTTCCCAGTCATTGTCAAGGGATCGCAACGGGCTCCAGTACCCGACACCCGGATCGAGTATATAGTTATCAATCCCCGCAGACTCACACCGCCGGGCAACGGTTTTGAGCGTTGTCATCGTTGCATCCAGCCCGACCGCATCTCCCGGGTTGTAATTGGCTGCCATCAGGATAGCCGGCAGCCCGGCATCCGCCACCCGTTTGGCATAGGCCGGTGAGGATAACCCGGAGATATCGTTTGCCGCATGGATGCCATGTTTCAGGCAGACATCGAGCACCCACGGGTTCATGGTGTCTACCGAGATGGTGAACCCGGTCCCGTCAAGCTCTTTGAGTGCAGCATCGATACGGGAAGCCTCCTCGCTCCCGCTGATCGCCTGAGCATTGGGAGCGGTGCTGCGGGCACCGAGATCGATGAGATCTGCGCCCTGTTCGATCATCTCCACCGCCTTTTTGTGCACTTCGTTGGTGGGGATGTAGGAGTCGTGATAAAACGACTCGTAACTACAGTTGATAACCCCCATCAGCCTGACAGGGGCATCACCGCCGATCGTGAGCTTGTTGATTACGCACTGGTGCATGCCTTCACCTTTGCCGCCCGGTAGGTGTTTTCCATCAGGGTTGCAATCGTCATCGGGCCAACGCCGCCCGGAACCGGGGTGATAGCGGAAGCAATCTCACTGACTTTTGCATATTCCACATCACCGACCAGTTTGCCATCCAGCTGGTTGATCCCCACATCGATGACAACTGCTCCCGGCTTTACCATTGCCGGCTGGATAAAGTGGGCCTTGCCGATGGCGGAAATCAGAATATCAGCCCGCTTCATCTCTTCAGCAAGATCTTTTGTTTTGCTGTGGCAGATCGTCACTGTTGCATCGGCATTGAGCAGTAATGCCGCCATGGGGCGCCCCACATCGATACTGCGCCCGACTACGACTGCACGGGCACCCGCGAGCGGGATCTTGTATTCTGCAAGCAGGGTCATAATCCCGGTCGGGGTGCACGATGTGAACCGGGGCTTGCCGGAGAAAAGGAGCCCCATGTTCTCGGGGTGGTACCCGTCCACATCTTTCTGCGGGCTGATCGCTTCGATCACGCGCTCTGCATCCACCTGTTTCGGGAGGGGGAGCTGGACGAGGATCCCGTCGATATCGGTATCCCTGTTCAGCTGGTGGACCGATTCCAGTACCTTTTCCGTGGTGGCATCGGCAGGAAGTTCGATACCTACCGATCCGATGCCCACCTGCTCGCAGGCGCGGTGTTTCATCCTCACATACATCTGCGATGCAGGGTCATTGCCGACAATCACGGTGGCAAGGCGGGGATAGAGTCCTGAATCCTCGATCTCTTCTTTGAGGAGTTCGAGCCGCATTGCCGAGCACTTTTTTCCATCAAGGATTATGACCATAGGGATTCCTGAAAAATTGGGTGAATTATTCCGGATAGATCGGGAATTTGCTGGACATGGCATGGACCTTTGCGTGGATGTCCTTGATCGCGGCTTCGTTGTGAACGTCCTTGACAATGGTTGCAATCCAGTTCCCGATATTGCGCATCTCCGCCTCTTTCATGCCGCGTGAGGTGACGGCGGGAGTGCCAACCCGGAGGCCGCTGGTAATGAACGGGCTCTTGGTCTCGTTGGGGATCGTGTTCTTGTTCACCGTTATGCCGGCTTTTCCGAGCGCGACTTCCGCTTCAAGACCCGTGATGCCCTGTGCGGTCAGGTCGAGGAGCATCAGGTGGTTGTCGGTACCCCCCGAAACGAGCCGGAGACCGTTGTTCATCAGGGTCTCGGCCAGCACCTTTGCGTTCTTCACTATCTGCTGGCTGTATACCTTGAACGAAGGCTTGAGGGCTTCTTCGAAACAGACTGCTTTTGCCGTAATGGTGTGCATGAGGGGGCCGCCCTGCATGCCGGGGAAGATCGCCTTGTCGATGGCCTGTGCATACTCGCTGTTGCACATGATCGCGCCGCCCCGGGGTCCCCTCAGGGTCTTGTGGGTGGTGGTGGTGGTGAAGTTCACGACGCCGACCGAGTTCGGGTGGACGCCGGTTGCGCAGAGCCCGGCGATGTGGGCGATATCGGCCATACAGTAGGCGCCGACACCATCAGCAATCTCCTGGAATGCCTTGAAATCGATGGTGCGGGGGTACGCGGATGCACCACAGACCAGCATCTTGGGCTTCTCCTTCTTTGCCAGTTCCTCGACTGCGCCGTAATCGATCATCTCGGTCATCGGGTCAACGCCATACTGGGCTACCTTGTAAAACTTGCCGGTAAAGCTGACCGGAGAACCGTGGGACAGGTGACCTCCCTGCTGGAGCTTCATGCTCATCAGGGTGTCTCCGAGGCTCATATACGCAAAATAAACCGCCATGTTTGCCTGGGTGCCGGAGTGGGGCTGCACGTTTGCGTGCTCAGCGCCGAACAGCTGCTTCAACCGGTCGCGGGCTAGATTCTCGGCCATATCGTGATACTCGCAGCCGCCGTAGTACCGTTTCCCGGGATACCCCTCGGCATACTTGTTGGTCATGATAGACCCCATAGCTTCGAGTACCGCATGGGAGACGAGATTTTCAGACGCAATGAGCTCGAGGCCATTGGTCTGGCGAAGTCGTTCTTTTTCGATAATATCTGCTATTTCTGGATCAGTTTTAGACAGATAAGACATATGGACTAGGGTTCGCTCGGATCAGGTAATACCTTTTCTTAGCGTGTAAAAACTGAAGAGAACCGGGAATGATACCATGAACCTCAGCAAAAATCCTTTTCGCGTCACTGTTTTTTAAAACGCAGCAGAAATTATGCCTCTTTTTATTCATGCCCGGCCGGATCCGGCATTACCGGTTAAGATGGCAGGAATTGTGGTTATGTAAAATTCTGGTGCAATTTATCACAATAAAGCACAAAGCTTTTTTCCTAATCAGGCGATCATTACTATTATTAATAAGGTATGCGCCGCACCTGTACACAAGAGTACCTCTGTTGGGTGCAACGGTATGCAAAGATCTAGCATCGTGAGCAATGGGGAAAAACAGGAGTAACTGATTACAATGTTGGAAAATTCAGGAATCGGGGCTGCGACTGAGGACCGGATTGCGGCACTAGAAAAGAAGATGAGAGAGATGGAAGCACTGGTCAAGGGTCTCACCCAGGAGCTTCTGGATCTCAAGTCTGTCTCCATGAAGATGTCCAAACAGACCGAGGAACGCAGCCGGCAGGAACTCAAACGTGCCCCGACTGTTGTCCAGGGTTCGCAGCCATATCCCGCCGCAGAAGCCGGAAGTCCCTCATCGGGCGGGAGCACGGTCGTCATGCGCAAAGGTGCACGGCAACCTGATGTACCGGCAGCACCCGCAGAACCTGCGATGGACATGATCATGCAGCAGGATGGGACGATGAAACTTGAGCCCCGGCGTGGAGACAAGGATTACATTGTTGCCCGTGCCGGTTATGGCCAGAAAAAAGGTGCAGCGGGAAAGCCCAAGCAGGCTGACCTGATCTATGCTGCTGAAGAATCAAAGGATCCTGCAAAGAAGTAAGGAGCCGGATCTTTGCATATCACAGAACTCGAGATAGATAATTTCAAGTCTTTTTCCAAAAAGACAAAAATCCCTTTTTTAGAAGGGTTCACGGTGATATCGGGTCCTAATGGGTCTGGTAAAAGCAATATCATCGATTCTGTTCTTTTTGTACTGGCACTTTCGAGTTCCCGCAATCTCCGTGCAGAGAAGCTCACGGACTTAATCAACCTGAATTCCGGGCGCAATATCGCCGAAGTCGCCCTCCAGTTCTCAGACGGGACGAAGATCCGGCGGAGGATCAAGCGGACCGGCAACGGGTATTACAGCTATAATTACCTCAATGACCGGCTCTGCAAACAGAGCGATATTGTCGATCATCTTGCAAAGCACGGGATCAAACCCCATGGCTACAATGTGGTGATGCAGGGAGATGTGACCCGCATCATGGAGATGAGCGATTTCGAGCGGCGCAAGATCATCGATGAGATCGCCGGGGTTTCTGAGTTCGATACCAAGAAACAGCAGGCGCTCTCGGAGCTCGATATCGTGCGGGAGCGGATCGAACGTGAGGAACTGCTCCTCATCGAGCTGAGCAAACGGGCCCATGAACTCAAACGTGAGCGCGAGCACGCTCTTGAGTACCAGAAATGGCAGAAAGATCTCTCGTATTTCCAGAACTGCCGGTCCGTCGCCCAGCTCCATGACCGGGAAAAAGAACTCAATTCACTCCTGCGTTCAACCGAAGAGCATAAGATCCACCTGTCACGGATCGCCTCTGACCGGAGTATTGAGGAGAATGAACTCGCCTACTTAAAGGCGGATTTAAAGGATATTGACGATCTGATCAACAAGAAGAGCGGTTCGGATTATCTCAAACTGATCGCAGAATTAGAAGAAGCCAAGGGCGGGATCAAGCTCGCCGAGCAGACGATTGTCCGCCTCAGGAAGGAAAAGGAAACCAATCTTGAGGCGATCAACCGTGTGTACATGGATACGAAACGGGCAGAAGCCCGGGTAACCGAATGCACTGACCAGATCCGTTCCCTCACCATCGACCGCACGAATGTTGCCATGGAAGTGGCAACGTTTAAGGCCCAGCTCGAAAAGGTGGAGACCGAGTTAAAGGCACACTCCGAAGATACGGAAGGCTCGCGGGAGAAACTGTTCGCGCTTCTCAAAGAGAGCGAGGAGAAGAAGGCGCAGCGTTCCGGCATCCTGCACCAGCAGGACATGCTGATCGAGAAGAGCCGGATGCGCACCACCGAACTGGAACGCCTCACCCTGCTCTTAAAACAGCTCGATGAAGAGTATACCGCAAAACAGTCCCAGCTCACGGACAGCGAGAAGAGTGTCGGGGACCTTGCAGCAGAGAAGAAGGAGCTGGACCGCAATCTCTCGGAACTCGAAGGAGCGATGTTTGCCCAGCGCTCCACCCTTGAACGGCTGAAAACCGAGATACGATCTGCGGAACAGGACGTGTACCGTCTTGAGGCTGCCCAGCAGGCCCGCGGGGAATCAGGAGGTAAGGCGATCGAGGCGATCATGGCAATGGAAGGGGTGCACGGCACCATTGCCGACCTCGGCAAAGCCCCGCCCGAATACTCGATGGCGCTCAATATTGCCGCAGGCAACAAGCTCCAGTTCGTAGTCTGCGACGACGATCAGATCGCGGCCGATGCGATCCGGTACCTCAAGGAGGAGCGGCTCGGGCGTGCTACGTTCCTCCCCCTCAATAAATTAAAACCCCCTCAGCTTCCCCCGGTCAAGGAACCGGGCGTTATTGATTATGCGGTAAACCTGATCGATTACGACCCGAAATTTGACCGGGCGTTTGCCGTTGCACTGGGAGGCACCGTCGTGGTCGATACCCTTGACCGGGCACGCAAACTGATCGGCAAATACCGCATGGTCACGCTCGAAGGCGAAATACTCGAAAAGAGCGGGGCAATGACGGGTGGGTCGGCAAAGAAGCAGGCCATACGGGGTTTTGGCGCTGCGGTCGATGACGAGATCATGCGGATCCGATCGCACCTCGGTGAATTACAGGGTGAGGCCGCGACGCTGGAAGCAGGGGTAAAGCGTCTCGTCGAAGAAGTGGATGCCCGGCGTGCAACCCGGAACGAGATCGACCAGAAAGTTGCCCGTTTCGGGATGTTCACTGAGGAGTTCTCGCGCCGGTTTGAGGCCATCACGGTCGAGAAACAGACGATTGAAGCGGCGGTTGCCCGGCAGACAGAGGAGACCCGGAACGGCGGTGCAGAGCTTGGCGCGCTCGAAGGCGAGCTGGACAAGACGACTGAGGCTATCAATGCGATCAATGTCCGGATCGAGGAGATCAAGAAGCGCCTCGATGATACCAACATCCCGGCTCTCACCGAGCAGATGGAGAGGAAGCGCAAGGAGATCGAGGAAGCGGAACGCCGGCTCCGGAACAAGGATGCCGATATCAATGATGCCCAGCGCGAGCGCCAGCATTTCAATGCCCGTCTTGTCGAACTCGGGGAAGACCGCGCCCGGCAGGATGAGCGCAACCGCCAGATCGATACCGATATCGCAGGATCAAACGAGCAGATAGGTATCCACAAGTCCCAGATTGCTGCCCTTGAAGAGCGGCAGAAGGAGTTCTCCGGAGTACTTGACGAGCTCCGCGCCAAGCGGGGTGAAGCCTCGCAGCATATCCAGGACTCGGAACTCAAACTTATGAAGTTTGATGCCGACAAGGAGCGGATCAGCATCCAGCTGGGAGCAATCGACGAGCGTGCCAAAACCTTAGGCATTGAAGTCGGGATGCTCCGGCAACAGGTCGGAGAGATGGACACCACCCTTTCCCTGACGGAGATCGAAGGAAAAATTGCAGAAGCGGATGGTGCCCTGCGGAAGATCGGTGCCGTGAACATGCTCGCGATCGAAGAGTACGACAAGGTAGAGCGGCAGGTGGGCGAGCGGACGGAGCGCAAGGAGACCCTGTCGAGCGAGCGGACGAGCCTTATCGAGCGGATCGAGCAGTTCGAGCAGATGAAATACGAAGCATTCACGGCTGCATTCAAGGCTATTGACACCAACTTCCGGGAGATCTTTGCCCGCCTCACCAGCGGGAGCGGGAACCTTGTGCTGGAAAACGAAGAGGACCCGTTTGCCGGGGGAATGACGTTTGCCGTCAAGCCCCGGGACAAGAAAGTGCACCTGCTCTCCTCCCTCTCCGGCGGGGAAAAGTCGCTTACTACCTTAGCGTTCATCTTCTCTATCCAGCGGTACATCCCCGCCCCGTTCTATGCTTTCGATGAAGTGGATATGTCGCTCGACGGCTCGAACGTGGAGCGTATCTCATCGATGGTCACGGAACTTGCACCCAACTCGCAGTTCGTCATCGTATCGCTGCGCAAGCCGATGATCGATGCAGCGCAACGCATCATGGGTGTCACGCTGCGTTCCGACAAGAGCACGCTGGTCACCGGGGTCAAGGCACATGGCGGAGCCTGATGGTTCCGGCCTCACGCCGGATCCGGAACAAGCCCCTTCAACCCCATCGCAGGTTCCTCCTGCAGGTGTCGTGAAAGATATTCCTTTGGACGAGGGGAAAAAACCGGACCCCGGTTTGGCAAACGGGCTTGCCGAAACCTCAGGAGAAGCCCCGCTGTCAATTGAACCGGAGAATGGCGGGGCGCTCGAAGATCCGATCGAGATCCTGGTCGGGCTTGCCGAGCGGGGGGAGATCGATCCGTGGAATATCAATATCATCGAAGTGACCGACCGCTTCCTTTCCGAGCTGGAGCGGCGGCGTGAGCTTAACCTCAAGCTTTCGGGGCGCACCCTTTTTTATGCCGCTACGCTCCTGCGCATGAAGTCGGAGCAGCTTTTGATCCTTGCATCACCGGAAGAAGAAGCGGGTGAGGACGATGGCGACTCGGGCGAAGATTATGATCTGTTTCCCGAGGGGGAGATCGAATATACCGGCCGGCTGGGGATTATCGAGCGGCTCGAACACGAGATCCAGCGCCGGCTGGATCGCAAGCATATGCGGCAGAGCCCGATCACCCTCTTCGAGTTGATCACCGAGCTCAAGAACATCGAGAAGGAAGAGAGGCGGCGCCGGCGGATGGCTGCGGATCCCACCGAGGCGTTCCTGATCGATGCGGATGATGTGGTCAGTATTGCCCACGATGAAGGCTACCAGGCATCCTCATCGACCGTACTGGAGGAGTGCCTTTCCCTCCTTGAGATTGACGGCGAGATGACGCTTGTCGAGCTCTGCGGGAAACTGGGGTGGGGCATGCCGGAAGTGTATATTCCGCTCTTGTTCCTGGCGCATGAGGGGCGGTGTTCCCTCCGGCAGGAAGAGTTTTTCGGGGATATCTGGGTGCAGCTCTGCCGGGTCGAGGGGGAAGAACCCATTTCCGGGTCCGGCGCTGAATAACAAGAGGATGCTCTTTTAATCATCCTGTACTATGGATGGGTTTGATCCGGGGATGCTCTTCTGTGAGTAATTACCCGGTAGTGACTTAAGGATACAACCGGTAAGGGAAATATTTCCCCAGTGAGGGCAATTGCTCAACAAAATTCATTCAGATTTTTTTTAAAAGGTGTTATGAAGGTATAGCATGGGACAACATCCAGGATTCTGCCGCATGACCGGGATCAGTTGAAGAAACAAAAAATCTTCTGGCACTTAAGGCTAAAATAAAAGATTCAGTATAAAATAATATAAAGACATGGGGAAGATATGATAATAATGTCGTCTGATGAGCTCCGGCCCGAACTCATAACACCAGATGAAAAACCTGAGACAAACGAGATGATGATATGAAACTGCCTTTTGCATCAGACCTGGCAATAGATGATTTTTTTGACAAGTTTATCAACAGCTTTTGCGGGTTGCTCAGAGTGAAACGTCTCAATAGACAACTGAATCCGGCGATGTTTAGAGATGACGGAATATATGTATCTCGTAACTTTGACCAAAACGATGCATCGGGCCGCATTATTTTCCGCGGGAACAGGATTATCTGTCTACCAGTGACTTATGAGGTGTACCATGTCTAACCGGTGGTATTACATCGCCGGAATCATCCTGCTTCTGGGTATAGGCAGCATTGTACTGATGACGTTGATCATCCCCCCGCAACCGGATCCTTCTCCTGCTTCGCAGACTGATAAGCTCGCCGAGATCCTGGCACGGGGCAGGATTGTTATCGCTACCGATTCGGCATATCCCCCTAATTCAGACCTTGTCCCCGGTGCCAGCCGCACTGCGGGTACCAAATGCGCTCCAACCGAGTACACTGCCAACCAGGTGACCGGCTATAATGTGGCGGTGGCAGAAGAGATTGCCCGGCAGCTTGGTGTCGAGCCCTGCTTTGTCATGCCTACGAGGACACAGATCATAAGCGGTAGCTGGGCCGAGGGTTGGGACATACATGTCGGATCTCTGACTATCACATCTGACCGTATGAAGGCGCTGTACTTTACCCAGCCGTACTATGCCGGCCCGGTGGTCATGTTTGTGCACAAGAACAATTCTGCCTTTTCAGAGATCAGCGATCTTTCGGGAAAACGGGTGGGTGTATGCGCAGGCTGCATTCTCGAACGGTACCTGCAGGGCACGCTTGAACTGCCCGGACAGACGATTGACTTTGCGGTCAAAAATGCTAGTATTGTGGCATATGATAATGAGGCTAATGCCCTATCAGATCTAGCCGCAGGAGATGGCGTCAAACTGGATGCGGTACTGACAAACCTGCCCATGGGTCAGGACGCGATTAAAAATGGCATCCCCATCAGACCGCTCAATAAGCCAGCCTTTTATGGGTATGTGGCCGCAGCGGTAGACAAAAAGAGCAGCAGGGACCCGGCATCTTTTGTTAATACCGTGACCGGGATCATACGGCAGCAGCATAGCGACGGCACCCTGCAAAAACTCTCGCAGCAGTACTATGGACAGGATCGCTCAACAGAGGCGGGCAAATTCAATATCAGCGCTCTGGGACAGTTTCCCCCATAGCGAGTGTGGAAGATGCCACTCACATTCCTGAAAAAGAGCCTGACAACACGACTTGTCTGCTCGTTCCTTTTGTTGTCCCTGGTCATCGTCAGCCTGGTGGGTTTTTTTGCTTACGTTCAGGCCACGGGAGCCCTGAAACAGTCTGTTTTCGACCGGCTTGAGGCAGTCTCCACGTTGAAGGAAGACGGGTTTGACCACTGGGTGGACGACCAGCTCCAGAATGCGGTCATGATCGCATGGATGCCGGCAGTGCGGGAGCAGACCGGAACGCTGCTCTCTACCTCAGGGTCAGATCCGAAGCATAAAATAGCCTATACGAGCCTTTCGGAATACCTGAATCTTGTGGTGACCCGGAACTCGTACTCAGAAGAGTTGTTAATACTCGACATGAATGGTACCGTAGTCGTGTCGACTGACAAAACCATTGAAGGGCAGTCGCTTGCCAGTGCCCCGTTCTTTTCCGAAGGTCAGTCAAAGACATTTGTGCAGAATGTATATGTCTCATCCCTTACCGGCAGGCCGATCATCACTATCGTTACACCGATATTTGATCCCCAGGGGCGGCGTATCGGGGTGCTCGCATCCCATCTTTCGTTGGCAAGGATTGACCGAATCATCCTGGAACGCACCGGCCTTGGTACGAGCGGTGAAACATACCTGGTAGACCGATCCCATACGATTATCTCAGAAACCTCTCTCCCGAAACAGGGGCTCTCTGCGGGTAAGGTTTATTCTGAAGGTATTGACACTGCATTACTGGGTGGGCAGGGGACCGGGCTTTACCGGAATTATGCGGGAATTCCGGTAATCGGGGTTTACCGCTGGAATAATGAACAGGAAGTGGCCCTGATCGCCGAGATGAGCCAGGAAGAGGCGTTTGCACCGGCCCGTCAGCTGGCCTGGACAATCTTTGCACTGGGAATGATCCTGTCAGTACTGCTGGCTGTCGGGATGTACCTGCTGGCACGCCAGATTACCCGGCCGATTCTTGCGATCACTGACACTGCCTGTAAAGTGACCAATGGTGACCTGAGCCTGAGCGCACCGGTCCTGACCGAAGATGAGGTCGGTGTGCTGGCTCGCGCCTTTAACGAGATGACCACGAAGTTGCGGCAGACGCTGGAAGGCCTGGAACAGAACGTGGCCGAACTCAAACGGACAGAGACTGCTCTGCGGGAGAGCGAACACAAGTACCGGACGCTTGTTGAGAACATCCCGCAGAAGATATTCCTCAAAGACCGGAATTCCACTTTTATTTCCTGCAACAAGAATTTTGCAGCAGACTTAAAGATAGATCAGGAAATGATTGCAGGGAAGACCGATTATGATTTCTTTCCCAAAGAACTTGCAGAAAAATATCGTGCTGATGATAAGCGGCTGATGTCAACCGGTCAGACCGAGGAGATCGTCGAGCAATACCTGCAGGACGGGGTTGTACGTTGGGTCAATACTATCAAAACGCCGGTAAAGGATTCAGAGGCGAATGTCGTAGGTATTTTCGGCATATTCTGGGATATCACCGAACATATGCAGGCGGAGGAAGCCCTGAAACAGTCAGAAATAAAATACAGGGCGATCTTTGAGAACAGCGGAAACCCGTTACTCATCAGCGAAGAGGATACCATCATCACCATGATCAACCGGGAGTTTGAAAAATTTTCAGGGGGTCGTAAGGATAAGATCGAAGGAAAAAAACGCTGGGTAGATTTTATCGCAAATCCGGATGATCTTGCGAAGATGATAGAATATCACCGGTTGCGGAGGATCAATACGGACCTTGCACCTGCTTCCTATGAATCCCATGTTGTGAATAAGACTGGCGAAGTAAAAGATATCATTGTCATGACGTCCGTGATCCCCGGGACGCGACAGAGCCTTATTGCCTTTATCGATATCACCGAGCGCAAAAAATCTGAAAAGGAACTCCATAAACTCTACAATGAACTGGAGATCCGTGTCGAAGAACGCACGGCTGAACTCCGGCAGGTGCAGGAGGCGTATTACCAGGCAAATAAAAAGCTCAACCTGATGAGTTCGATAACGAGGCACGACATTCTCAACCAGCTCACCGCGCTCCAGGGGTGTGTCCAGATAATGTCTGAGGCATTGACCGATCAGAAATATAAGAAGTTGATCGAACTTGCCGAACGGGCAAGCACTACGATCTTCAACCAGATCTCCTTAACGAAAGAATACCAGGAGATCGGTATCAAAAGCCCGAAGTGGCAGAATGTGGGTGATCTCATCACCCATACATCCCAATCCCTCGCGTTTGCCCGTATAGTCAAAGACCCGTTGATCGACAAACTCGAAGTCTTTGTCGATCCGCTCTTCGAGCGGGTTGTCTATACGCTTATTGAGAACACCCAGAGACACGGGATGCATGCAACAGAAGTCCGCTTCTCTTGTAAGAATACCGACAGCAGACTGGTAATATTCTATGAGGACAATGGTATCGGGATACGTAATGAGGACAAAGAACATCTGTTTGAACGAGGGTTCGGAAAGCATACCGGCTTTGGACTCTTCCTCTCCCATGAGATCCTTGCAATCACTGGCATTACGATCCGGGAGACCGGAGAACCCGGTCAGGGTGTGCGGTTCGAGATAACCGTGCCGGAAGGGGCGTACCGGTTTTGCGGGTAGCACGAAATAAGGGTGTGACCCCGGAAACAACCGGTAATGGAAATACTTCCCATAAGGGGCCTTTTTTGCAATGGGGGCAATTGCTCAACAAAATTTATCTTTTTTTTATAAAAGGGTGTTATGAAGTTATATCAGGCGACACTCCCTGTTACCTGGCCAGGTAATCGTGCATACTCCGGGACCAGGACCGTTAGCGGGCCATCACCGGACCGCATGTCATTATCCCCGCGCTTGTCGAAATGACCGGGGGATCCCCGACCCCCTGAATTTCGGGTACCGGCCCCGGAACGAAAAACAATCGGGTGCTGTGCATCGAACCCGACCCGTTTTTATATTAGCCGCGGCGAGACTCTTCTTTATCATGTCCATTCATTACCGAACCCTCGTAGTCGCCTGTGTGATACTTGCCTGTCTTGTTTTGGGCATTGCCCCGGCTGCGGCGGACACTACGCAGTACCGTGTCTACTCTGAACCGTCAGGTGCCTCCTTCTGTGTCGATTACCATTGCGGCTACTCTACCCCCGATGATTTTGGGGTATCGCCCAATACCTGGCACACCATTACCGTATCCATGCCCGGGTACCAGACCTGGAGCACGTACGAGGGTGTCGGGGATATAGGAACGGAAGTAATCAATGCAATCCTGGTACCAAACCCGGTCTCGTACGGGTGGCTTGACCTCAATCCCTTCGAGGCGGACATTTACATCGATGGCGTCTACTATGGAAACGGTGAGCAGACCATTCCTCTTGCCCCGGGAAGCCACACGCTTCTTCTCAAGAAGCCCGGCTATTATGATTCCACGACCCGGTTCTCCATCACTGCCGGCGAGACCTTCCCCACCGCGATCGGGATGGAGCCGTATACGCAGTCGCCCATCTACGGGGATCTCCAGATCCAGTCCGTCCCCCCGGGAGCCGCGGTGTATGTGAACAATAATTACCAGGGTATAACCTATCCGGGCGATCCTGTCTATGTCACCCAGCTTGCACCGGGCACCTACACGGTCAGTCTTTCTATGCAGGATTACCAGACATTCACCCAGACTGCCGTTGTCCAGGCAGGGAAAACAAAGCAGATTACCGCGTCTATGGTACCGGTAACCCCCGGTGCGGCTCCCGATACCACGGGTCAGCTCATCGTTGGTTCTGTCCCCTCCGGAGCCGGCATCTACCTTGACAACAAGTACAGCGGTGTTACCCCCATGGTGCTGGCGAACATTCCTGCGGGAAGCCACACGCTCGTGCTCCGCCAGGGTGGGTTTGCGGAATGGACCTCGGCAGTAACTGTTAACGGGGGAAGCTATACGGAGATATCCGGGACGCTCGTTCCAGGTTCTACGCCGGCCAAACCAGCCTCCGTGAATCCGGTGCCCCAGCCGACAAAGTCCGGGCTTCCGGCAGTCATTCCCCTTGCCGGTCTTGGAATTTGCGGTTTCCTCGTTCTCCTGGGTAAGAAGGAGTAACGGGATCTTTTTTTTTGGAGATTTCCCCTTGTAATGCGGGATTCTTATTGCGGTTACGGTATTTCTTCCCGGAATTATTCCAGTGCCGGAACGCTATCCGCCCAATCTTCAACCCGCTTCCGGATCGCATCATCACTATAGGAAGACACGGTCACCCGGTCCCGGGCGATACTCAGGAAGTATAACTCGCCGTTCGGATCATGGCATTTCAGGATCACGGAGAAGTGGTCGGCATCGGGAAGGTGCCGGGCCTTTCCGCGATGGGCAGCGATATTCGCCATATTGGAGATCACCGCGGCGATACCTAACTGGTATCCTTCGACCGAGTCGTACGTTTCGTGCCCGGCCCCGATCCGTTTCTGCATCGCATCTTCATATACGAATTTCGCGGTGTACATCTCACGAACCTTCTGGACCGGTCGATAATGCTTTTTCACCGTATGGTACGATGTGCACCCAAGGGGATTTTTCAGGATGGATGACTGGACAACAGCGTTGAACGCCATTATATCCGGAAACGGGTTTTTTAAACGGTGGACTGCACTCTTTGTTCCGGCTCTCTGGTTGAAATGTGCCATAATTTTCCTCGTCTGGTATCAGCCGCGCTATCAGTTACGGCTGTTGCTCTCCTAAATTCCCGTGATACGAATAACAGAACACAGGGTTGGAGAGAAGGAATGATCCTGATCAAGGAGAATGAGAGAGACCGATAAATCCTTGGTGGTCGGCTGAACGGGGAAATGGGGGGGTCTGGCGGTGTACATTGATAACTGCAACTTGCTGTTCCGTGCTTGTTGATTCTGTCTGATATTTCAGGATATGCTGTCGTTAAAATGTGGGGATGTCCGGTTATTTTGATACCGTACTGCAACTGTCATGGGGTTGCTCTGATTCAAAAAAGTGGTCCGACCCCCTCAAGGCCCTTACTATTTTATCCGCTTTTTGCATAATAAATGGTAAGTTTTTATGACGATAAATTTGCATTGTAACATTAATACTGGTAGCTTTTTGGATGAGGGGGGTCGGGCAGTGTACTTTGATAACCACGACCCGCTGTTCAGGGATTTTTGTTCCGTTCTGGCATTTTCTGATTTTGCATAGTTAAAATTTGGGTGGGCCTAGTCATTTTGATACTGTGCTGACGTTGTCATCGGGGTTGCTCTGATTCAAAAAAGTGGTCCGACCCTCATGACCTCCCAGTCCCAATCCGCTTTTTTCATGGAAATTTAGGGGATTATTCAACAAAAATTTGCGGAGTGAGGTTGATCCAGCTGGCCTAATGGTTGAGTGGGGGGCCGGGCTAGGTTTTTGGGAACATCAGCGGGAAGTGTAGTGCGGTGATTTGGGGATATCTAAAATTCGGGCGAGGAACTAAAAATCGAGGTTGTTTAATTAATATAATTCTAGTCTCTAATATTTTTACAAGGTATTCGCCATGAAAACTCAACCTGTGTGGATTTCGATAATCTGCATTTTTTGTATCCTTACATGTGGCTGTATTGATTCATCCCGATATTCCCCGGATATCACAACAACGATTACTCCAAATATTGAAGTAGCTCATTCGCAGCAGAGTATATCTTTGGAACTTAATTCGACAGTTCATAACTCTCAAGTCAATCCTGATGAAAAATGGATCATGATTGATAAAATTGGAGATCACCCTCGCGGAGAAATATTCGATATAACGGGATCGACAAATTTAGCGGAAGGGGATGAGTTACTTATCGAAGTTTATTTGGCGTCATATGTGAAAGGGGGTCCATTAGCTTATGACGATAGTAGAATCAGTGGAATATCCAGGACGATAAAAGTTGAGAAAGGACTTTCAGGTAATGTCAACCGATGGCATATTAATGCGAATACATCGTTATCAAAGTGGCGTGCAGAAAAACACATTGTGAATGTAAATGCAATATACTCAAATGCATCAGCCCACACGAGTTTTGTTTTGACTTGAACTCTCTATGTGCATTGAGGATTCGCTTTTCGATCGTTCATATGTCATAGGGTTTCTTTTTATTGGGGTGGATGGGTGGTCGGATTGTGGTCAAAGCGGTCAGATACGATCCATTGGTTTCTCCTTCGAAAGCAGGGGCGGTTAGATCTTGTGGTTGGACTAAGTGTCTTGAGGGTTGACCGGATCGGAAGTGACCGTATCCTATTTTTTTTGGTGAGTCAGTAAACTTACCGTAAGAAAAGGTGAATTCAGGGATTTTTGCCTAACGAAGCAGCCGTGGGATAACTTTGAGGAAAATAGATCTGCGATATCATAAGTCTAAGACCACTGTATATGGTTGGGCATACAAAACCAAGTAACATACAATATAAGTCGGGAGCCTTAGTTGGTGCAAGTTTGTAATGCAGCAAAACTCATCAGACATTGCCTCAATTGTGGATGACTTCCTTTACTAGTGCCGCAGCCCCCCCGCTTTTCACATTACGGCCCGGAAAAAATGCGCGATTGCGCGGAACATGGCACGTACTATAGTAGTGCAAAACCAGCCAGGAAGTTCACTTTCCGGTGTGTTCTTCCAATGCGCGATTGCGGCAAGGGTTTGGACGATTTTTTTGCAAATTGCACTATCCACGACGATAAACCGCACGTATCCAAAAATGCGCTCCGTAATTCTTCTTAAGAAAAAAAGTGAGCCCGGAAGGGTTCCGGCCAGTACGCGCAGTACAGGAAAAAAGGGGTAAAAATCCGGAAAACGAGGCATAAATCAGGTTTCCAACCAGTTTTGTCTTTATGTCCCAAAAAAATAGTTTTCTGAAAATAAAATACGGGGAAGAAACCGGGCACGGGGGGTGGAAAATGTTTAAATGGTTGGCTGTGTTATATGTAGATCCACAAAATCTGATGACAAACCGACGAAACCCCCCTTCGGGAACGGGTGTCGGTTCCGAGGGAAAAACAACGCAGGCAACAAGGTTTAAATATCCTTGAATCCTATGTTGTAAGCCCGTGGACGCGTGAAAAAACACGACGATGTCCACTGTTCAGATACCGTTTGATGAGGAACCAGGCACGCCGGTCACCGGCGCTGGTTCTGATGGGAAAACAATGCAGGTAACAAGGTATAAATATCCTTGAAGCCTACATTGTAAGCCCGTGAACGCGTGAAAAACACGACGATATTCACTGAACAAAAAAGGTTCGATGAGGAACCAAGCACTCCGGTTTAACCGGCCTTGGTTCTGATGGGAAAACAATGCAGGTAACAAGGTATAAATATCCTTGAAGCCTACATTGTAAGCCCGTGAATGCGTGAAAAATCACGACAATAAATTCACCATAAATTTTCTTTGATGGAGATCCAACGATACCTGGCTTGACCAGAGTTGGTTCTGACGTTGGTACTGGCAATGCGGAAATTTGTTTAATAACCGCTAATTCCTTAAAACAAGTTCAGATACGTGTGCGTACAATGTACAATTAAAATTCTGGTTGATCCTGCCAGAGGCCACTGCTATCGGAGTTCGATTAAGCCATGCGAGTCGAGAGGTGTAAGACCTCGGCATACTGCTCAGTAACACGTGGACAATCTAACCTAAGGTGGGGGATAACCCCGGGAAACTGGGGATAATACCCCATAGGCTATGAATGCTGGAATGCTTTGTAGTCGAAAGGTCAGCCGCCTTAGGATGGGTCTGCGGCCGATTAGGTTGTTGTTGGGGTAACGGCCCAACAAGCCTGTAATCGGTACGGGTTGTGGGAGCAAGAGCCCGGAGATGGATTCTGAGACACGAATCCAGGCCCTA